>DTSE01000051.1 GCA_012965515.1 Candidatus Melainabacteria bacterium
GTTTCGGCAATTTGAACATCGACCTTATTGTCGACTTGCCCGTCGAGGAGTTTCATTGATTCATCAGGATTGCCATTGCTGTAATAGAGCGCCGCCAGTAACTGTTTTGCCAACTTGATCTGTCTGGGATAACCTGCTGATTTTTCTATCCAACTTTTGGTGTTTTCGATTGCAAGCGCTGCTTGTCCAGAAAGAATCGAAGACCGAACATACTCACGCAGTACTTCAATGTTGCCTGGTGTGTGCTCTACCAATTCTTCAATACGGTCAACATATATGCCTTTCGCGCCCTGGTCGATGCTGCCGGTGAACTCGAACAAGGCAGCCATTGCTTTAGCGCGTCTTGATGGGACGCCGATTTTGTTGTCGGCAATTCTTCGCAGATGCATTTGATCGGTATTTTGCTGAGCCGCATGAACCGAAAGTTCCCCGTCTGCATCGGCGTCTAGTGCCAGTGTGTTTAAATCAGTTGCAAGCACAGGATGCAACAATTCATTGTGAGCAATCTTGGCTGCGCGGAATCTATTTCCGGGACGGCTGTCGACATTTTCGAAAATTGTTTTTCCGGCTGAAATGAGTTTTGGTTCTCCGTTGGAAAACCAGCGTGCTGCTTCGTCAAATGCCAAAAAGCGAGGATATCCGCCGAGATCCTTCGGACCAATCGCATTTCCGAGAAGTTTTGCGACGTGATAGTTTCCTGTGCGTGAGTCAAGAATGCTATGAGCTAACGCGCAGATGGAGCCACCCAACTCTGATGCGGCCGGATTTCCGAATCTCTCATCAAAGATTCTTTCAGCCTCTTTTTCTGTATAAGAACCATTGTCAGGCTGTAAATAATCGAGAATATAAGAGTACGCAAAAGTGCGGTAAAAGTCGCTGATGACCGTTGAAGGAATGAGATTATCTGTCTGTTTTGAATCTGAATTCGCTAAATACTTAGCCAGATGCGAAAAGAATTTGTCGTGCGTTTCAATGCTTTTGCCAGTAATGGATTTCAATTCGGAAAAGAGAATATTCTCAAACAACCAAATGTCAGGCGTCAGTTGATCAGCCGTGGCAAGCGGCTGTAAACAACCATAGACAGACAGACTCAACGGTGAGTTCGTATCAAATCTGTTTTTGCAGTAGTCTCTGAGACGCTGCAGATTTTCCTGAATCGCGAGCTTTTTTACGTAGAGAAATTTCGATTCGTTGGAATTCAACCCTTGTTCAATAGCTGCTCCAACCGTTTGAGCCTGCCACATGATGTACATGCGCAGAGGATCTTCTTCGGGAAGATCGGCGGCTAGAATCTTTGCGTCAGCACGGTATCCCATTGCTTCTGCCAGACGCACTTGATTGCGTTTCGCATTTTGAGTCTCATATCGCCGGGACAGGCTTGTGAACGCAAGCGCTTGGGCTAACAACTCATCACCTGTTTCCGCCCGATCGTAAGTTTGAAACGCGAGACCGGTCAGGGCGGTGCTCGCTTGATCGATAAGTTGCGATGATCCGCCCTCTTGCTTCCATCGAGCGTTTATCTCTTCTATCGATTTAAACAATGATCGCGGGCTGTAATCCAATAGCAGTTGATCGATTTGATCTTGTTGCTTCGGATTGTCTTCCAATGTCCCAGCATTGCTTTGTTGCGCTTGAACGGATTCGGTCGCGAACTCTGCGCCTTCTGCCACTTTTTGCTCGGGGTTTTTGGAAACCTTTGGTTGAGCTTTTTTAGTTGGCTGCAAGGGCGGCGGCTCGTCTTTTGTCCAGTTTGGATTTTTCTCTTCGCGCACTAAGTCTAATTCTGTTTCGAAACCCCCGAAAATTTTGGAGTGATTCAGCACGTTCTTTCCATTTGATTCGAAACGGTGCTGTCCCTGTTCTCCTTCCAAAGAACGGGCGTATTTCGACAAAGACGCGGCGATTTCCAGGAAGGAGGGGAAATCTTTGATGGTGGCGACTTCTTTCTTGTCGGATTTGATGTGCCACGAGCCATTTTCAAAAATAGCTTCAACCTTTTCCAAAGGCTTTCTTGTCACTATTCTGGAAACATTCGACAGCGCGAGCAAATAACGTCTGTCTGGTTTTAGGCGATATGATCTTTCGACAATCTTGAATGCGAGATGGGCAGTTAGTTCATCATCTTCTTTAAACGGAGAGCTGAAGCGCACTTGCTTGCTGCCGCCGCATGAAGTAAGCAGCAGCAGTGCCGAAAGCGACAACGTGAGAAACTGTTTCCCAGAGTGGTGCCGGTCACGCCGTGCATTTTCACTAGGCGCCGCCGGATGATTCTTCTGGCACCATTCGATCATTTGTTTGGCACCGTCCGAATCTAGTTTGTTTCTGTCAAACCGGCGAGCTTGTGTTTCTCGCCAAAGCGATCTACCAGTATCTGGCGCAAATCTTCTTGGACGACCGTCAAAGGTTTGCTCGCATCGATAATCACCCAGCGATCGGGCTCTTGCTTCGCCAGCTTGTGATAGCCATCTCTGACTTTGTGGTGAAACTCGATTGCTTCGCGTTCCAGCCTGTCGTGACCGCCTGGATGTAAGCGCCCCAGTCCATCGCTGCTTTCGATGTCGAAAAGGATAGTCAGCTCAGGAGTCAAACCGCCGGTCGCCATTCTGGAAAGCTCATTGATCAAATCGAGATCGATACCTCTTCCGTATCCTTGATAGGCGCGGGTCGAGTCTACGTATCGATCGCAGAGGACAAGAGTGCCGTTTTTGAGAGCCGGAATAATCAGCTCGTCCACGTGCTGGGCGCGGTCTGCCTGATAGAGCAGCAGCTCAGTCATCGGCATGACAGGGTTTTCCGGATTCAGCAATATCCGGCGAATCTGTTTTCCTAACAATGTTCCGCCCGGGTCTCTCGTGACAATGTGCTTGACGCCCATCTGGTCGAGTTGTTTGGAAAGTAGCTTGAGCTGTGTGGTCTTACCTGCGCCCTCTGGGCCTTCAAGCGTGATGAAACTGCCGGGATAACTGGTTGCCATGAGTTAGCGCGTCGAAATGCCTTAGAAACGGGTGGGAAATGCTTGAAAGGATACCTCAAGCACGACTGCCGTTGTTCGAGAGCGCGTTTATCTCGCCGGTGAAACCTTCAGAAAAGGCGCCAATCAGCCGTAGTCTCAGTCGAAATAAACCGCTAAGAATGTTATGATCTTTCAACTTTCGGAATCCGCGCAATTCGGGTCTTGCACGTGCTTTGGCAGGTGGTGGGATGCGCGTTTCCATGTAGAAAACTACTTATTTACGAACGAGAGGTTCAGCGGGCGATGACTCAAACTCTAGAGGCACCCAAAGTGAAAGTGGATCGCAAGTGGCAATTGTGGATTGGCGGCAAATTTCAAGATGGCGCCAGCGAGCGTACCTTGATCAACCCTGCCGATGGGAAGCCTCTGTGCAAAGTGGCAGAAGCTGATAAGAAGCAGACCGAAGCCGCTATCAAAGCAGCACGCAAAGCTTTCGACCAAGGCCCGTGGCCAAAGATGACGGCATTGGAGCGCGCGCAGTTTCTCTTCAAACTGGCTGACAAGATCGACGAGAACGCCGAAGAATTGGCTGAACTGGAAACGATGAACGGCGGCAAACCGTTGCGCGAAGCCAAGTACGACATGGGCGATGCAGCAAATTGCTTTCGCTATTATGCCGGTTTGATCACCAAGCCGACAGGACAAGCGATTGATGTCCCTGCTCCGTCCATCACGACGGTAGTTCGAGAGCCGATCGGTGTTTGTGCACAAATCATTCCTTGGAATTATCCGCTCTTAATGGGTGCATGGAAATTGGCTCCTGCTCTGGCTGCAGGCAATTGCTGCATTCTCAAGCCCAGCGAGTACACACCGCTTACCGCGGTAAGATTGGCTGAAATTTTGCAAGAACTCGAATTGCCGGAAGGCGTCGTCAATATTGTTCTCGGCGATGGACCGACGGTAGGCAACACCCTTGCGGAGAGCAAGCTGGTCGACAAAGTTGCTTTCACCGGTTCTGTCAGAACCGGAAAAGCAGTTGCAGCAGCAGCACTCGGCAATCTCAAGAAGGTGACATTGGAATTAGGCGGCAAGTCGCCGATGGTTGTCTTCTCTGATTTTGATGTGGACACCGCGGTGGACTATGCGCTTTTTGCAATTTACTGCAATTCCGGTCAAGTCTGCTCAGCCGGTTCGCGTTTGCTCGTTGAAGAGACTATGTACGACAAGTTCGTCAAAAAATTCGTCGAACGCGCCAAGCATATAAAGGTAGGTCCTGGCATGGACCCCGAAACCGAAATGGGACCGCTCGTCAACGAATCCCAAATGAAGCGCGTTCTCGAGTACATCGAAATCGGACAGAAAGAAGGCGCCAAGCTTGAAACCGGTGGCGATCAGCCGAAAGGCGACAAGTACGGCAAAGGCTTCTATGTCAATCCGACCGTATTTACGAACGTCAAGCAAGACATGCGCATTGTTCAAGAAGAAATCTTTGGACCAGTCGTAGTCGTACAGAAGTTCAAGACCGAAGAAGAAGCGATTCAATTTGCAAACGATTCCGATTTCGGTCTTGCTGGTGCTGTGTTCAGTAATGATGTGACCAGAGCTCACCGTGTTGTGAAGGCCTTGAGGGCTGGAATCACATGGGTTAACGCCTATCACAATACATATAACGAATGCCCTTGGGGTGGTTATAAGCAAAGTGGATGGGGCAGAGAACTCGGTACATTCGGACTGGAAGCCTACACCGAAGTGAAACAGATCAATATCAATCTGGATCCGCAACCAGTAGGTTGGTTCGAGAAGAAGTAGGATAATCCCTAGCAATTAAGAACGCCGGAACTCATAAACTGAGTTTCGGCGTTTTTCTCTGTGAAACAGCATTATCAAATCCCAAAAGACTCTCGAATAGTGAATCTTGGTTGGATAACAGAAAACAATCTCAGTCTCAAAGACTAAAAGCGACTAACTCAAAGTTCTAGATCGTCTGTCTCGAAATGCTTGTGCTGCACCAAAGGTGGTGCGCCACTTCGTTTTGCGGATTTTATTGAAACGCTCCGCCTAATTCATTGCCATGTGCTGTTGAGTCCTGTGTGAGCGCAGAGGACACAAGATGCAGAGCTCAAACTCTCTTAGTAAGGCATGCACGGTATCTCGATTAAGTTACACAAAGGAGTACGACAAATGATTTCCGGATTGGTTAGTAAAGTCTCGAAGGAGAAAAAGAGAATCTTCGCGATGGCGATGACGCTCGCCCTCGGTGTTTCATCGGCTGCGCAATTGCCGGCTATGAGTGCTGACTTGAAATTGCAAAACCCGACAAACAGACCTTTTAGACGCAGCGTTGCACCGAGACCAGATTTCCAGCCGGATGTTTTGCTGGTTGTAACTGATGCCAAGGCAGACAAAGACGAGATCAAAGAAGCTCTTGAAGAAGTTCATGCAACTGCTACGCAGACTGTACGTGCGGGCAATTTGGAGATGATGTTGATCAAGACCGAGAAAGGTAAATTGGTCGAAACGGAAACCAAATTGACCAAGGACAAAAAGCACTTCAGCGCTGTCGGTCGCAATTATCGCTTCGCTGCAAACGCTGCACCGAACGACAAAGATTTCAATATCTCGTGGCACTTAGCGGCTATGCACTGCCCGAAAGCTTGGGATCACGGGACCGGCGGCGCTAAAGTTGCCGTGCTTGATACCGGATGTGAATCAAACGGAACCGACTTGCAAGGCAAAGTCGAAAAAGGTTTTGATGCCAATACTGTAGCTGCACAAATTCTTGGCGGTCTTTTGCTAGCAACCGGCACATTGCCCGGAGTTACCGACCTGGCCGGTGCCGCCGCCGCAGCAGCCTCCGGTGGTGCAAAACACGATCAGCACGGACACGGAACCTGGGTAGCTTCGTGTATCGCTGCTACGATGAATAACGGCGTCACATCGGCTGGTATCGCACCATCATCGACTATCTATCCTATTCGTGTCGCTGACGGAGCGGCTGGAAGCAAGCCGATGGCTACCGACTTTTCTGTGGCGTGCGCAATGGCCAAAGTATTCACCTCAGGCGCTCGCATCGTCAACCTCAGTTATGGCGCTCCGTATGTAGGTTTCCACGAACCAACAATCCACGCACCATTGCACAAGATGTTCTCTGAATTCTATTATGCACGTCAAGGTATCCTCTTCCTTTCTGCTGGAAACGATTCTGTATTCGATGGAACAGTGAACCTTCCCTATATCAATATGGTTTCTGCAATCAATAGAAATGGTTCCCTGACCGATTTCTCGAACTATGGAACGATCGTTGATTTCACAGCCCCTGGCGAAGAAATCATCTGCATGGGCATAGACGGCGGACAAGCAAAAGTAAAAGGAACATCTTTCTCGAGTCCTATCGTAGCCGGTGTTGCCGCCTTGATCCTCAGCAAGAACCCTGCTCTTCCCAACTTCGTTGTTGAGCAAATCTTGAGACAGAGTTGCGTCAACTCCACGGCTGGTTGGAATGGATATTACGGATGGGGTATGCCGGATGCAGCCAAAGCCCTTCAACTGACACCTTAGTTGAGAAGCAAGTAGTTAGCGAGCACTTCGAAACACAATGGGACCGGGCTGTTTAAGCCCGGTCCTTGCTTTTGGTGAGCAATCGTTTTGCTTCGGCAGTGATACTTTTCTGTTTCGAATAAGCTGCTTCTGTTCTTGTATTTATATTCCTAAAACACGCATGTTTAGCGTAGAAAACACATCGGAGACCGGCACGGACATACAAGGAGAATTCGGTCAATGCAGGGCAAACATAAGTTTCAAAAAATCGGTGTGGTGTATGCAATTGTCTGTACAGCCTTTGGTTTTTTACCACAAATAGCCCTTGCAGATGATCAAGTCGACAAGCCTTATGACTGGGTGATTCAGGTCGAGACTCGGCGCCTGGAGCGTCAATTCGACTACAAGAATTCTAAGCTCAATCCAGTCGAGAAGCTGGAAGTGCTCTGGTATCCGACTAAAGATGAAACCAAGAAAACCAAATATGAATACATGTATTACCACGACGGCAAACCTTACGGCATGGAGAAGCTTCGCAAATTCGATATAGACGAAGGTGACGGCGTTGCCATTGAGATCAAGCATAAAGAAAACAATGCCACCGATGCGGAAAAGAGAGACGCGGCAAACGCTGTGTTTCGCCTGGCCCTGGATTCTTATTTGCATAAGAATCCTGTCGTTGCAGTCAAAGTGCCAATGGATTCTTTTAACACGGTGTCGAATCGCTTGATGGAACTTGGTTTCCACGATTCAAAAGACGACGGGGATGAACTGGAAACCGACAGCAAGTTCACAGCATCCATGACATTGGGTCTGTACTCGGTTCCGGAAGGCAAACAGATCACCCTGGTCAGATGAGACCTGAATAATATTGGCCGTCCCTAATTATCGCTGGGTCACCGTTATCCCCTTTGTTGAGATGGAGAGTGCAGAATGGTCAGCTTGAAGCCTGCCCGAAAAAGACATAGAGAAGGACAGGGACTCGTTGAAGTCGTCGGCGTTCTCATCTGTGTTGTCCCTGCTGTTCTCCTGGTGATTGACCTGGGAATGATCGCCATCGGAGCTGGTTTGAACGACCAGGCTTGTCGTGATGCTGCCAGGGCTGCCGCATCAGGTCCCCCCAGTGATTTGACCAAAGGTGAAAATCGTCAGGTCGGAGCCGGTACGGCGCCATACGACCGGGCTGAAGCCGTCGTGAAGAAAATCTATTCGACAAGATTGCCCATGAAAGTCCGCGAAAAAATCGAAACCGTCGAGACTGTTCGCGACATACCAACAGATATCGGTGGAGCCGTTGACGGTGAGATCTCGGTGAAAACCACTATCGACATTTTTCCACCGTTTCTTGCCGGAGCGATTGTCGGAAACCAGGGCTATACGCTGAATAGCACGCACACGGTTCCTATCACCTACGTGGTTCCCAACAAGAATCCTTAATCAACGACAGCAAGCGGCGATTGCTGTAATCGTCCTCTGTAACTAAGTTTAACGGCGCTAATGTGTCCACTTCCGATTCGTCGGGGGTGGCACATTAGATCATGCGCGGTATGGTGAGTGGCATTACATGTGGTATCACAGGCAAAAAGCTTTCCGCCCTCCTAAAAGCCGCTGGTTGGCAGTTTGTATTCCTGTGGAGGCTGTAGCAACTCAGTAGTAAATTCAGGACCCTAATGAACATCAACAAACGGAAGAGAATACTCGGGAGAAAGAAGTCCGGAAGCGCAATGACAGAGTTTAGCGGCGCTATGATCATTTTTATTCTGTTTATATTCGCCCCCTTGCTAAACATTGGTATATTGCCTGTCCGCTATTTGATTGCGCATGGCATCATCAGCGAGATGGCGCATCGTATGGCGGTTTGCGAGAAGCGGACAGAAGCGCAAAAACTGCTTAAGAACAATTCTTGGTGGACAAATCTTCTGAGCGCTTGCGGAGTCACAGTTAAGAACCCCGATGCTCAGCTTGTCATTGTCGATAAGGGCAATTCAAAGTCGAATGTGTCAATAAACGCAATTCTTCCCAACGACAAGTTGCCGAATGGATCCGGCGGTCCTTTTATGTACAGTATCCAGTTGAGTGCTGATTGTGATATCTCACCTTTGTTCAATGCTGGAGCCGGTCTTCCTGGCTTTACCAGCCCCGTGACTTTGCATCTGAGCAGTCAGGCGCAATGGGAAAATCTTGGTCGCAATCCGGAAACCACTTTGTATTACATCAACGAATAATAAAGAGGAATGTTCTACTCAACGTGGACAAAAAGTGTGACATGAGAAGACGTATCAAAAACATTGGGAGAAAAAGAAGAGAGCGCGGCAATATGCTGGTTCTGGGCAGCGTCGTGCTGGCAATTGTTGGATTGGGTCTTTTGATTGGATATTCCTACGGCGGCTTGGTTTTTACCCACAACCGCTTGCAAGGTTCGGCTGATGAAATTGCTCTTGCCGGAGCCAGAAAGTTGAACGAAAACGATCGTATCGGTCAAATGAACAACATGGTTGCTCGCGCTCGACAGCTGGTTATGGAGTCACAACTTCATTTAGACAAAGTTCAAAGTGACTTTCCGCAATTGCAGTCGATTGCGCAGGAGCAGCTTGATGAGGCGCAGGATTGTGCGCTAGAACTCGATCAGCAGCGTTCGTACCTGAAGGGGCTGGCGACCGGCGAGTCAATTGTGGCGATGGAAAAGAAATTCGATCAAATCAAAGGTCAATATCCAATGTCTTTGCCCTGGCTCAAAGTCGGCAGTCCTAGTTTGAACAAAATGAGATTGGGCTTTTTGGAAAACGTTGAAACGAACGTTGAAGAATTGAAAAATATTCAAGAATTGGAAGACCATGATGAGGCAAAGGGCTATATCAAGAACAGCCCTGGATTGAAGCTCTACAAACAGGGTGAATCAAAATATTTGCCGGCGCCGAATGAGTCGATTCACTTTTATATGAGCTCTCTGGCCGCACCGGTTGAGAAAACAGTTTCGCCCGCGCACATTGTTCTCTCAAAGGCTTATCAAAAGCTCGACTACCCGGTTATACCTACATGCACCCAGGTAGAGATCACTCTTAAGGTAGGCACCGGTCTTGGTGGCAATGCCAATCAGGACATGAAAGTCGAAAGTGCAGCGGCAGCCACAGGCGCTTCGCCGCCACAATAGTTACCCGCCCAGCCGGCGAGATTCTCGGATGACCCACCTTGAGGGTTGATGATTGAAACTCCACCCTTGCCGGGGCGGAGTTTTTCGTTTGTAAATCACCGTCTCCTTAAGCACCTTTCATCTAATTTGCGGATCAATCGTGCCGGCCTGACGTCTCTGGGTGAAGGAAAACCGAGTCCTGGATGTCATGAGAAAGAGCGCTTGGCATGACCCTTGCGCGTGGTAAAATTGCCCTCTGGAAAGCGAGAAAGCAATGTTTTTGAAGGTTTCAAAGAGAAGCTACGCTGTGAACCCTGTCTGGAGACGCCTGGTTTCGGCAACTCTTGCCGTGGGCGTGTTTGGAACTTCATTCGTGTATACGTGCATCCCGGCAAGCGCGTCGGATGCCAGCGATGTCTTGCCTGCAGAAACATCCGCGTCCGATGTCGAGCTGAAGTCGGAAACTCCAAAAGAAGCCTCTGCGGCAGATTCCTCTGCATCATCGTCTTCCTCTTCAGGAGAATTTACGGGCAAACTCACGTTTCCCGGCTCCACCAAACAACCCAGTTTGACCGTTGACGACGTCAAAATCGAAGGCAATAGACTTGTTCCTTCAGAAGATATTCTCAATGTCGTAAAAACAAAGCGCGGTGACAAGTTCGATCGCGATGTGCTTTTGCAAGATTTGAAAGCCATTAACGGCATGGGCTATTTCGACGACCGCAGTTTGCAGGCTTTGCCAGAGATGAGCAACGGCGGTGTTCTTCTCAAGATCCGGGTGCAGGAAAATGCACCGATTACGCAGTTTTCTTTTGAAGGAAACGAAGCGCTTGGCTCGGAAGAGCTATCGCACATTTTTGCTAATCAGCTCGGCAAGCCGCAAAACTTGAATGATCTCTCCTCTTCCATAGATAAGGTCGAGCAGCTCTATCACGAGAAAGGCTTTCTTCTGGCGCGCGTCGTTGACGTAAAAGACGATCCGGACGGCAACATCTCGCTGAAGGTAAACGAGGGACAAATTGAGTCTGTGCAGATTGGCGGTAATCGCAAAACCAAGGATTTTATTATCCGCAACGCTCTTAAGATCAAGCCCGGCTCAGTTTATAACGAAAAACAGCTGACTGCCGACTTGCGCAAACTCTATGCAAATGGATATTTCCAGGATATACGTCGCAGTTTGCAGCCGTCGCCGACCAGTCCTGATAAATATATCCTCAAAGTCGAAGTAGACGAAAAACGCTCCGGGTCCGTAGGTGTGGGCGGCGGAGTCGATTCGATCGCCGGTCCTTTCGGCAATTTGAGCTTCTCCGACAATAATTTCCGCGGTCGCGGACAAATACTTTCTTTTAACTCGCAGATGGGTACCGGCATGTTCGGGCAGGGCATAAACGCCGTCAACAACCCCGGCAACGGTTACATGGTCAACAAGAACAATTATCAAATCGAAGCGACATTTGTTGAGCCGAATTTTCTCAAAACCAATACTTCGCTGGCCCTGTCGGGCTTTGGGCGCAATTTCTCATCGATGATGGTAGACCAATCGACGCAGAGAACTCTTGGGGCTTCAGCGACGTTTACCAAGAAGCTCAAGCACAATACTGCTTTGAACCTTGGATTAATCGGCGAAAACACAGCCCTACGTGACTACAGCAGTATGTTCGGAGCCGATGGTGCGCTCAATCAAATGGCTAATCGGGCGCTTATGACCGGAATGGCTTCTTCGCAAGCCGGCGCCAACGCGCTGGCCCAGTCAGTCAGAGACCAGCAACTGCGCGGCGGTACATTCCTTACTGTCAATCCTTCGATTACTTATGACACCAGAGATGGTGTCGATCCAACCAGGGGTACCTTCGCCAAAGTCTCTGCCGGACCCTCTCTTGGTCTAGGCGCGTCAAGTTTCGTGAAAGTCGGTGCCAGTGTAAGCAAGTACATTCCAATCACGAAAGACATCACTCTTGCCACAAATATTCAGGGCGGAACGGCTTTAGGCGGCATGCCTCAGTTTGCGCAATATAGATTGGGTGGATGGAATGGTATTCGCGGATATCGGATGTTCTCCGATCTAGGTACGGGCACCGGAATGCTCATGGCTACTGCCGAATTGCGCTCTCGAATTCCATTGCCACGCAACAGCAAAGTAGGAAAAGTCCTAGACAAGCACGTTAAGGCAACTGCCTTCTTCGATGCCGGTCATGTGATGGGAAATGGTCTCACCAACAGCCTTTTCTCGCGTTCTGCTATGGGCGCATCTGTTGGTATTGGATTGCGAGTGAATATACCGATGCTCGGATTGGTGCGCTTCGAATACGGGATGCCACTTGTTTCCAGCATTTTGGGCAATTTCACTCCGCGCATGACAGTTGGTTTTGGCGACCGCTTTTAATAACCAATGTTTTAATTACGTGCCGTCTCCAAGCCGCCTTTGGCAACTGCTAATGGTGTAAACTGAGCCGTTTGACAGCGTTTTGTCTTATGAGTTTTGGAGAAGAGCATGCACACCTTGCAAAAGAGCCTCGTTCTGGTTACCAGCGCTTTGTCGCTTACTATTTCTGCATCTGCGTTTCCGGCATTCGCCGCTGATGCTCCTGCTGCACCGGCGGCTGCCCCTGTCGCGAAAAGCGGCGGCGGCGGAATCGGTGTTGTCGACCCGGACAAGGTAGTTAAGGCATATCCGAAAGCTGAGCAATTGGCAAAAGATTTGAAGAAAGAAGAAGATCGCGTCCACAAAATGATCGAAGACGGCAATCGCCAATTGGAAGAAGCTAAAACTGCTCGTAAGCCGCCAGCAGAGCTGGAAGGCTTGCAGAGAAGACTGCAGGAGACCATTGACACCGAAGTGAAGAAAGTGCAAGGGCGCGCACAGTCGCTTGAAACACAATTGGAAAGCGATGTTCAAAATGCAATCAAAGCCGAGGCGGCCGCTAGAAAGCTTGACATCGTGCTTCTCAAGCCAGTAGTTTTCATGGGCGGAATTGATCTCACCGATTCCGTGATGAAGCGCTTAGCTGCAGCCGCTCCTGCCCCTGCCAAACCGGCAACCAAGTAGCGTTTTGAGTCATTCACGGGGGCGGCTCTTTCGAGGCTGCCCCTGTGAGTTTTAACCGTTTTAGTTTTGCAACCTTTGGGGTCGAAACATGAAGCTGCCTGCCGAAATGAGTCTTGCACAGATTGCCCATGTAATTGGCGGTCGTGTTGAAGGTGCTGCGGATATAAAAGTGTCCTCTGTCGCTGTTTCACCCTTGCAGGCGACCGAGAACGATCTGGCGCTTGTGTTTGACGAAAAACTTGCTGCTCAGCTGGATGAGTGCAAAGCAAAGGCTCTTGTCGTTACACCTAAAGTAAAAACCGAGCGTCCGCGCATAGTTGTGGAAAGACCGATGTTGGCTGTGCAGAAAATGCTTTCGGCCGTAGCTGTAAAACGTCACACTCCACCTGCCGGTGTTCATCCTTCAGCTGTCGTAGATCCCAGTGTAGAACTCGGCGAAGGAGTAGCCATCGGCCCGCTTGTCGTAATCGGACCCGGATGCAAAATCGGCGCCAAAACAGTCATTCATCCAGGCACCATAATTGGTGCAAAAGTGGAAATCGGTGAAAACTGCTCGATCGGCGCCGGATGTTTAATTGCAGATGTGATTAAAATCGGCAATCGAGTGATTATGCAGCAAGGAGCGGTTCTCGGCTCTGATGGATTCGGTTATGTTACCGAGCGCGAATCGAACCTGGAGCGTCGTCTCAAAGGCAACCGCGAGATAAAGGACGAATCAAATCCACATTTGAAGATTCCTCACATCGGCACAATCATTATTGAAGATGATGTGGAAATCGGCTCGTGCACGACCATCGATCGCAGCACCATGGGTGCTACCACAATCGGGCAGGGAACCAAGATAGATAATTTGGTGATGATTGCGCACAACTGCCGTATCGGCAAGGAAGTGCTGATTATCGGAACGACGGCAATCGGTGGATCTTGCACAATTGAAGATCGGGCGATTATTTCAGGCAGCGCCTGCATCGCAGACCATATCAAAATTGGCAAGGATGCCATTGTCGAAGGCATGGCCGGTGTAATAGGCAATGTCCCTGCGGCTGAAGTTCAAGTCGGTGCACCCGCTGTCGAAAGACGGCAGCACATAGAGAGCTTGATTCGCATCAAAAGACTGAAAGAGACAAATGCGGACGTGAAAGATTTGAAGCAGCGAGTAGCAAAGCTAGAAGCCTTGCTCGCTGAAAAGTCATTGGAAAAGGTGTAAGCGGAAAAAGGATACGAGGTCGATGACATCTCCTTCTGTTAGCGTAAAAGACAAATTTCGCGTCGAATACAAGGGTCGCGGAGCTACTTCTAAGAAGGAAATTAAAGTCGTCATTGAGAATGGGCAGCCAGGCGCCGGTATCAATTTTTCAGTGTTAGACGCACGCGCTGAAGCAAATGGTGCTTATGTTGCCATTCCGGCGAAAGCTGCCAGCGTGGTTAATACCTTGCGCAATGTTGTGCTCGGGAAAGACGCTGTACGTTTATGTATTGTCGAGCATGTGCTTTGTGCCGTTGCCATTTGGGGGCTGGAAGATGTGTTGATTACGGTCGACGGTCCGGAGCTTCCACTCGGAGATGGCAGTGCTAATTTCTTTATCGAGCTCTTCAAATCTGCAGGTGTTGAAAGACGAGTACCGGCTGCAGATATTGAAATTACTGAAACGGTGACAGTGGGCTCAGGAGATCGCATGATCATCGCCGTGCCCGATTCCAAGTTTTCCCTTACCTATCTAATGGATTGGGATCATCCGAAGATTGGTCGCAGATGGCAAACCTTCGATGCTTCCAAGGCTCCGGAGGAAATTGCTACTGCCCGAACTTTCGCGTCTCTTAAAGAGCATCAAATGCTGGGTCTTGCTGATGATAGCGTCAGTCTGACCGAGGACGGGTTTACCAAGCCCCTCCATTTTGATGACGAACCAGTACGGCATAAGCTCTTGGATCTCCTCGGCGATTTGACCCTTATTGGTGTTAATCCGATGCGCGTAAAGGCGAAATTCATCAGCATCAAAGGCGGACATGAGCTAGACGTGCAGTTGGCTCGCAAATTGGCACCGCTTGTAAACGTCAAAGAATAGGCTTGTCAACAAGCTGTTTTTTTAGGGCGAGATCTCCATTTGGAAAAAAGACCGTTAACGGACTTTTTTCACAGACCAATATCCGGGTTTTCCGGGTAGCTGGGGCGCCCTGAATTGGCTTAATATGGGCCGTTTGAGACAATGTATGATCTCGAGGGCGAGTAGCAAAGATTTGTAGAGGTGGAGACGTGAAAAGGACGAATGTTAGAAGGGCGGTATCGCTTTTGGTTTTGGCGGCGACTTGCCAGGGGATACAGCCTGCCTTTGCGTACGATGAAAAGAAGATTTCTGAATCGTCATCGGTAAGTCTCACCATTTACAACCAGAATTTTGGTTTGGTAAGAGACACTCGCTCCGTAGAATTGGCTAACGGCATCAATCATGTTCGTTTTGAGGATGTGGCTGCCAAAATTGATCCGACATCTGTGAGTTTTACTTCTTTGACTGCGCCGAACAGTGTCGTTGTTCGCGAGCAGAATTATCAGTATGACTTGATTGAGCCGACGACAATACTTTCTAAATCCGTCGGCAAGGATGTGCGCATCAAAAACTATCTGGCTGGTGGTGGCGTTTCCGAGATTAGTGGAACACTGATCAATTCACCGAGAACTTATGTATCTGATGCCGAAGGGCGTGTTTCCTCAACATATTCCGGGTTGGTCGTGAAGACTGGAAACGGAGTAATCCTGAATCCTCAGGGGCAAGTGGAGCTGTCGGAACTGCCGGCTGGACTCGTTCCTAAGCCATCTCTCTTATGGAAATTGGAAACTGACAAAGCTGGTTCGCACAAAACAGAAATTGCCTATCAAACTGCCGGCCTAAATTGGAAGTGTGATTATGTCGCCGTTATCAATAATGATGACACTAAGACTGATTTGACCAGCTGGGTTACGTTGGACAATCAATCAGGCGCCAGTTACAGGGATGCAGCTTTGAAGCTGCTTGCCGGCGATGTTCACCGTGTTACTGCGCCCCAACCTTATCTTGCCAAAGGCATGATGTTCCGCGGCGGTGCTCCGGCGGAGAGTCAATTCACTGAGCAGTCTTTTGCTGAATACCATCTTTATACGATGGCCGGAAAGACTGACGTCAAAGATCACGAAACAAAGCAATTGAGCCTGTTTAACGCTGCTCAGGTGCCGACCAAAAAACAATTTGTATTTGATGCTAATGGTCAATTTTATCCAGGTGGATGGTCTCCACAAGGGCAGAGCAAGAAGATCAATGTGAAATTGGAGATGGAGAATTCAGAGAAGAACAATCTCGGTATGCCCATGCCTAAAGGCAAAGTGCGCGTCTATAAGAAAGACAAAGATGGTGCATTGCAGTTTATAGGCGAAGATCAAATCGATCATACTCCTCGCGATGAGAAGGTTCGTCTCTATATTGGTGATGCTTTTGATGTTGTCGGCGAACGCAAACAGATGAATGTTCAACGTATTTCAGATCGGGTCACTCGAGTGCAGATGGAAATCAGTTTGCGAAACCACAAGAAAGAACCGATTACGGTTACAGCCGTTGAGCGTGCTTACGGACAGTGGAAGATCATTAACTCATCGCAAGAGTACAAGAAGAAGGACTCCACGACTTTCGAATTTGACGTGAAGGTAGCGCCCGACAGCGAGACGAAAGTAACTTACGAAATCGAAATGCGCTATTAGGTCAGCCGGAAACCAGGTTGTCCAGCGCAATTTGAGCGGCGCCAATTATGCCTGCATCGTCGCCTAAGGAAGAGCGGTGTATGTCGAGGCGTTCTCCAACTCTAGGCATGCATTTATCGATCACCAATTCTTTCAAGAAATCGTAATCGACAAATTTCGCCATTCCGCCAGAGATGATGAAGCAGTCTGGATCGAGTGTATGTGCCAGAGTAACGATACCGGCACAGACATGCTCATGCCATGTATCGACAATGCGTTTGGCAATGATGTCGCCCTCTTGAGCGGCGGCGCAAACTTTATCGACTTGTGGATCGGGAAGCAGTGCGGCAAGTGGCGTTTGATCTACAGTCACATTGGTGAGCAATTCTTTGGCAGTTGCTCTAAAGCCTCGTCCGGAGCCGTAAGACTCCCAGCAATCGAATAGACCACATGTGCAGAGGCGATGATTATTCAAATTGGCACGCAGATGTCCGATCTCTCCGGCCGCATAGTGAGCGCCACGATAAAGATTGCCTTTCATGATAATCCCGCCACCAATACCGGTGCCGAGAGTGACTGCGACAACGCATGTTTTATCGCTCAGTCCGAGAGCCTTCACTTCACCGTAAGCTGCAGCGTTGGCGTCGTTGTCGACATGAACCGGCAGCCCGGTTCTGCTTTCGATTTCCTTTTTGATCGGTGTCCCAGCCCAGCCGGGCAAGTTGCCTGTCGAGCCGATCACTTCACCTGTTTCAGTGTCTACGATGCCGGCTGTGGCGATGCCGACACCACGTAAAATGTGGTCTTTTCTCACATCTTCAATGAGGTCGACCAGAGCATTGATGATGTTTTCCGCCCCCTTGGGAGTCGGTACTTTTTTCGGCTCGCCAATCACTCTGAAGTCGGCAACAGGCGCGCAACCAATTTTGGTTCCGCCCAGGTCTATGCCGAGAGCCGGCATCTTATCTTTCAATATTTGGTCTAGATTTTGATTTTGACTGTCGGCGCTTTTAGCGGAGGTCATCTAAATTCCACCCAATTGTCCACGGTCCGGACTGCCTTTCAAGACCAGGCGGTTGAAAGGAATCTGTTGGCCGTAAATCAGGTCGAAGCCCAT
>DTSE01000052.1 GCA_012965515.1 Candidatus Melainabacteria bacterium
CAAGAAGGGTGAAAAGGTCTTTGCTGAATTCGAACGCCACTCTTTGCCGTTTTCTGAAAAACTTGCATGCGTTTCTGTATCACCAAACGGCTGGAACTACTCTTATGGCTTTATCGATTCCGCTGGAAAGGTCGTTGTAGAGCCGAAGTACGCGCGGGCAGGATCTTTTAGTGAAGGACTAGCCTGTGTATGCGTTCATGAGGGCGAACAAGAAATGTTGCCCAAATATCCTTTAGGAAAGTGGGGCTACATTTCCCAAACAGGAACTGTTGCAATCGCTCCCGCATTCGAAGACGCCGGCAACTTTCACGATGGAATGGCTCTTATTCTTGTTGGAGAGCAGGGGCTATGCGGTTACATAAATGCGAAGGGCGAAACAGTCATACCTGCAAAATACATTCGCGGGTTTGACTTTAGCGATGGACTTGCCTTGGTTCGCGAAGATACCACTTGGAAGTATCTCGATAAGGCGGGAAAAGTCGTGATAACCAGCGACGGGTATTTGTGCGGCAATTTCCACGACGGTCGTGCGATGGTCGCTAAGCTCAAAGATAGCAGTGTGTTGAAAAATGCAGGCGCGGAAAATTACAAGTTTCCTCTGCCTATCCACCACCAATACGACGAAAACGATTAATGCGAATCGAGATTTCTTCCGGCACCAACTTGCGTTGAGTTGATGTGAGCTGCTGCGCGAGCTTGACTCGCAGCTCTGGAACAAGTGGAGTGATCTTGTCTGCTGGACAGTGTTTTGAATGATAGATGTTTGCTGTCGGCATCGCTTCTAGTGTCCTTGGTTGGTCCTTTACTTTGTTCCTTTCAATCGCGTTTGCGCATTGTTGGGTCTTTCAATAATTCCGCTTCGGCCTCCTGCATTGCCTGCGCCATCAGCCCGGGGAAGAAGATCTTCACGATGATTGGAAGTGCCAGGATAAAGGTGACCAATCCGAAGAAGATTCCAGTTACCAACCTCCATTGTGATGTTAGGTGATTGTCACCAAAGACAAACCAGATGAAAAGCGTTAGTGCTGACGCGAATTGCAATGCCGTAATGACGAAGTGTATTGGATGCCGAAAGCCTACTCCGGCAGCTCCTAAGAATCCGGCCGCACCACAGGAAAGGAAGCCGCAGGTTGCAACAATGAGCACCCAGAGAGGCATTGCCGCTGACATAGAGGCAGGGAGTGTGAAGAAAAGGCTGCAACCAAAGGTTACGCCGAGTATAGAAAAGATGATGCCCTGGCGAAGGTAGTCTGCTCTGGTCGGAAGCTTTCGACCCACTTTGGATGACGGCTGAGCCGACGTTTCGACGTGGTATCCACTTTCCTTCTTTTTCATACACTACCCGTGGAGTGATTGAGCGTGGCGATTTTGATTCCGTGGACATTCTTATGATTTCTGACAATCGTTCAACAATAGCTTCCGTCCGGAGTTCTGATGCTTATCTCGCCCGCGTGCAGTGTCATCCGCGAGCCGTCCGAAAGTTCGACAATTAGCGCACCACTATCTGTGATATCAACTGCTTTACCCTCGAGTTTTCTCTCGGAGTTTTCAGTCACTATCATCTGTCCAATTGTTATCGACAGATCTCGCCAGCGATTCGTAAGCTGCTGAGACGTTGATGGATTGAGGAGCTTTGATGTGTCTTCAAATGCGCCGGCAATTGCCGCCGCTATTTTGTTGGGATCAACATCCTCATTCTTTATGTGAGCAAGTGAATCAATTTTGTTCGTCAATTCTTCTGGAATATCTTCCGGCTTCAAATTGATGTTTATGCCAATTCCGACAATCACTGCTTGCGGTAATTGTTTCGCCGCATCCGTGGCACGGCTCAGCGCCGGCATCTCGGCAAGAATCCCGCCGATTTTTCGGCGCTCGTAAATGATGTCATTGACCCACTTGAGTCCGACTTTGAGATCGCAGACAGAACGAATTGCATCGGCGACTGCGACACCTGCCGCTATAGTCAAAAGTGGAATCTGCGACTGAGGTTGCTGAGGACGCAGGATCAAACTCATGTAGAGACCTGCGTCTACAGGCGATACCCATGTACGACCGAGTCTCCCGCGTCCAGCCATCTGATGGCGCGCAAGAACAATTACACCTTCCGGCGCGCCCTCCGCCGCCAGCTCTGCAGCTCGCGTGTTGGTAGAACCCAGACTCTCCCACAATTCATTTCGCCAGCCGGGCGCACGACCCAACCAACTTGTCTTCAATTGCGATTCGAATTTCGAGAGGTCCAGTGCTTCCGACATCAGACGAGGCGAATCAGTTGTGGTGTACGTTCGTCAAAATTTGCTTGGGACCCGACAAAAGTTTGTGAATCGGGCACTTGTCGGCAATCGCCTTCAGCCCATCGATTTGCTCTTGTGTGAGGTCGCCCTGCAATTCGATTTCTCTGGTGATTTTGGAAATCTTCTTACCAGGATTTTCCGCATCTTCAACTGTTTCTTCTTTCAGTTTTACTTCGATGTTTTTGACTGGCCATCCTTTGCGCTCTGCGTACATCTGGATGGTGATCGACGTGCAAGCGCCGAGCGAGCCGAGCAATAGTTCATGCGGATCCGGACCTACTGCTGCACCGCCGAATTCTTTCGGCGCATCTGCGGTCATTGTATGCTCACCCGCTTTGATTTCTTGTTTGTATTTACCGGCGGTGGATTTTACTAGAACTTCATTCATTGCTCATTTCTCCATACTGAATTCCGAAGAGACGGTCAGCAACGCGACATAGACCGTTGCCTTCTCCACCAATTCCGGCGAAGCAATGATTTTACAACCTCCTGGCATCGGATGTAATAACGAAGGAATGCGGGGTTACAATTGTTGGCTTAACTTTGATTTTGGTGGACAAATGGTAAAAATCGAGACCAAACGCCTCATCCTGCGCGAGTTTGACGACGAAGATTGGGTCTCGGTTCATGCGTATGCAAGCGACCCCGAAGTTTCGAAGTACATGGAATGGGGCCCTAACACCGAAAAAGAGACGAGAAATTTTGTCAAGGGGGCGCGCCATTTCCGTCGCGAAGACCCGCGGCGACACTATGAGATGGCGATCTATCACAAAGAAGACAAGAGATTGGTTGGAGGGTGCGGCCTGACTATCTTTGATCCTGCGCTTAGGCAAGCGGCTCTTGGATACACGCTGCATAGAAGTTACTGGAATCAAGGCATCGCGTCGGAAGCAGCTGCTTCGATGATCCGATATGGGTTTGAGGAATTGGGGCTGCATCGAATTCACGCATCTTGCGATGTGCTCAACATCGGTTCGGCTGCTGTGATGAAAAAGTGCGGCATGCGCAAGGAAGGCCATTTCCTGGAAGAACGGATGATCAAAGGACAGTGGCGAGATACTTTCCTTTATGCAATTCTCTCCAGTGAGTGGCGCGCTAAGCAGGTTTTGAAAAACCTGAAAAGCGAGCAAGGGAGCGGCGAGGAGAAATGAAAACCGGTAGCGCGGCGATAGATCTGGCCGTTGATTGGCTGAAAAACTGCAAGTTTCTTTTTGTACTCACCGGGGCTGGTGTATCCAAGGAAAGTGGAATTCCAACTTTTAGAGATGCGCTGGAAGGCTTGTGGGCGAACTACAATCCCGAAGAGCTTGCGACGCCGCAGGGTTTCAGAAGCAATCCTTCGCTTGTCTGGCAGTGGTATGACTCGCGTCGTCAGAAAGTCAAAGATGTGGAACCAAACCCAGGACATTATGCTCTTGCGGAATTGCAGAAGCTTATTCCCAATTTCTTTCTTTGCACGCAGAATGTAGATGGGCTGCATATTCGCGCCGGCAGTACGGACGTAGTTGAAATACACGGCAGTTTGTCGAAGTTCAAATGTTTCGACAAAGAGCACGAGGCGCGCGATATCCCGTTTGATTTGAAGGAACCACCGAGGTGCGATTGTGGTTCTCTAATTCGTCCGGCAGTAGTTTGGTTTAACGAAGCGATGCCGGAAAAACTATTGAAAGACTCATACGCGGCTGCTGGAAAGGCTGATGTTGCGCTGGTTGTGGGAACATCCGGTCTAGTTCATCCAGCCGCCTCGCTTCCGTATATCGCGAAGCAAGCAGGCGCGAAAGTAATAGAAGTGAATCCCAATCGAACAGAACTAACTGAGTCAGCCGATCTTTTTCTGGCTGGTCCCTCTGGAGAAGTTTTACCTCAACTTGTGGATAAGCTAAGCCACCTTCTATTGTAGTGGCGACGCCATTCGTCGACCGTTGCAATCATGGGGCGACGCATGGCGTCTACCCTGCAATAGTGAGTCTGCACCTAAATTGACTGCGAAGTTTTTGGATTTTCTTTGCCAAACATTTGAAACCTTGGCGCGCGCTCTACACCTAATAGAAGTTTTTCATCGCTCAATTTTTTCGCTCCGAGTTCTATCATCCAAGCTGAAGCACCAAGCGAAATGATGGTGGCAATGATGATTTCAAAGGCGTCTGCTTTTCCATCCAATGCTTGCTGCATGACATAGACAGAATTGACGACTGGAATGAAAGTCATAATGCTTTCGAGCGATTTCAAAGTGATGATGTATCTGACGACACCGTTGAGCACCACCATGTAGATAAGTGAGTAACCTCGCGCCTGCTGAGCGACCCGATAGTAGCAGGAGAACAGAATCGATGTCGCTGTAACCGAAATTGCGATTGGCACTGTTAACAGCATGAGCCAAAGGACTGTCTCCGGCGCAACGCTAACGACGAGATTGTGCATCTTCAGCCGGTCGGCAATCTCATCGAGCGAAAACGCCCACGACAAAGAGAAAAGCCCTGCCAGCACGGGAAACAGTGAGATGCCAGAGACGACAAATAGCAATGAGTAAAGAATGCTGGAGCGTTTAATTGGTAGCAGAAGCAATTGAGCAAGGCGTTTGTTCTCTCGC
Organism: Candidatus Melainabacteria bacterium; assembly: GCA_012965515.1. Taxonomy (GTDB): domain Bacteria; phylum Cyanobacteriota; class Vampirovibrionia; order Obscuribacterales; family Obscuribacteraceae; genus QKMZ01. Next base: position 4,882 of record DTSE01000052.1, read on the forward strand.
TCCATTGTGACGCCGCCAATTGCACCGCCGATGGCGACGGTCGTGATAAAGAACAAAATTACAGTCGGTAAAGTTTCGCTTAGTGGTGCTGCGCCTTTTCGCTCAACATCGGCAATGCCTTTGTATTTCACTTTTGGAACTGCATCTGGATACCTCTCGACACCGACCTTCTTCAGTTTTGTCCTGAGCATTTTCATTTGACTGCTGCTCATCGCTGCAGCAACCTCAACAGCCCAGGTTATCGTTCCTTCTGAATGAGAGTCGTAAAAGACATCAATGGTTTGTTTCTCATCGGATGTTTTCTCACTTGTCGTTTTCTTGTCCGATGAACGCGAAGCTGCGCTTGCGTCTTCGGAAGTGGAAGACTCCGGCAGAACCACAACAATGTCGTAGACATCGTCTTCAATGGCTTTAATCGGCTCCAGGTTGTACAGCGGATTTACATCGAGCTCTCTTTTCTCTTTAAGGACATCTCGTACGAGTTCCAAATCCCCGCGCACACCAACTTTGCCCTTTGTGTTGGAAAGTTGATCTTCAATGAGCGCAGCGGAGATTTCTGTGTTGCCGAAGAGAGAAAACATTGGAAAGAAAATTGCGCAAAAGGCAATGAAGAGACCAAGAGATTTGAATTCGCGTAATGTCTCAACAATTTCTTTGCGCATCAGGGTCAAGATTTCATGACCCATTGTTTTCATTGCCTCCGACAACGGCAAGGAAAATCTCTTCCAAGTCCGGCTTTCCGTACTGCTCTTTCAATTCGCTAAGCGTGCCCATGGCAAGAAGTTTGCCTTTGTTGATGATGCCGATCCGATCGCAGAGTTTTTCTGCTTCGCTCATAATGTGCGTCGAGAATAAGACACATTTGCCCATCTCGCGGCACTGTCTGACCAGTTGATACACAGACTGCATAGTAGGGACATCGAGTCCACTTGTCGGTTCGTCCATAATGACGACGGGCGGATCGTGAACAAGCGCGCGCGCGATTGCCACACGCTGTTTCATCCCCGTCGAAAGAGCCTGGCATCGTGTGTCTGCGAAGGATGACATATCGAGCAGATTGATCAACTCATCTATTCTTGCCGAAAGTTTCTCCTTTGGGCACTTGGATAATTTCCCCACGAAAGCGAGTGTTTCACGCGGAGTCAGCAAATCGTATAGTGCCGCATCCGACGATACGAATCCGAATTGCATGCGCACGCCTTCAGGGTTGGTGGCAACATCGAATCCGTTCACTTCGACTTTGCCCTCATCAGGTTTGAGAATAGTCGTAATGATCATCAGCGTTGTTGTTTTGCCTGCACCATTTGGCCCAAGCAATCCAAACACTTCACCTTTCTTGCACTCGAAGGAGACGTCGTCGACAGCCGGAAACTCACCGCGCTTGCGATCGTAAAACCATTTTTTTACACCGTCTGCGCGTATCGTCAATTGCTTTTACTCTGAACGGATCTTGTCCGCCGCTGCCAGGGCCACCTGAAATGTGTTTCGCCCGACAGAATGAACGACTCTTGCCCGAGGCGAAAGGCTGTCAGGTGTACTGCGACGTATATTAGCAGTATATTCTCGGCAATTGTAATGAAGACGGGCAGTGGCGTGTGGGTTCCGGCGCTGGCCGCTTTGATGACAAGCAGCAGATTCATTATCGGAATGAGCGCGGTTTGCCAGGTGAGCGCTTGGTCAGGCGCCAGCGCGAAAATGGAAACACCGACCATGCCCAGGCTGGAAATGATCAAAATAGATTGTGCTTCTTTAGTCGTGCGCGACAGGCTGCATAGAAAAAGAAGAGTGCAGGAGGAAAGGAGAATGTCAAGCAGCGAGCACGTAGCAATCAAGCCGACCGCGGTCGGAGATATAGATTGAATGATGCCATCGACGGTGGAGCGAACACTCGGCAAGCGGATGACCAAGCTGGTGATAACGAAGAAGGCTAGGAGCGCAACACCTATTGAATTGACGAAAACGGATAGCAGTGCCATAAACGACACCGCAATGGCTTTGCCAAGGACCAAGGTGTTCCAGCTCACCGGCAAACTTAAGGTTGCTTTCAGTGTTTTCAAATCGCGCTCTTGCGCCAACATGAAAACCGCAGGTGATACCGCCGACGAGCGCGCATTAGATAGAAGAAAAAATATTCCAAGCAGAGTGCCGAATCGAAGCAACGGTGCATAAGTTTCTGCAAAGCGCGCATCAAGCTGAGGAAATTTGCTGGTCGACTGCATGGCACTGATATCGCGCAAGCGAACATCCAACGGCTCCAATTCCTCTTTAGAAAGTCCGTGGACGACTAGCGTTTTGGTCAATTGCTTTTTTTCTTCAGCCTCGAGCGTGTCTGCTATGAAGCGTATCGGCTCGGCCGCCTGGAATGCGGATTCGTCGTAGTGAACCTCCAAGTCGCCCGTCTGCGGCTCAACGGTTATCGACGCGGTTACCTTTTCTTTGCGGACAGCATCATCAGGATTCTTCATCGGCAACGGCTTTACTCGCCCGGTTGCCTTCAGAATTTCCACGACATGTTTGACGTTTTCCGGTGGATCCTCGGGGATAGCGATCTTATATATCTGCGTCTTTTGGTTGGCAACTGCCCAGGCACTATACACGCCGGCTCCGATCATTAGTATCGGATAAAGAACCATCGGGATGAGCACCGAAAAGATGAGGACATCGGGCACTCGAAAGATGTATAGAAGTTCCTTTCGTACGATGACGAGCAAATCGCGGAGAAAGTCATTCATATCTATAGTCCATTTCTATAGTCAACTCTCAGAGCATTCTCACAACTCGCCTGGCGTCTTCTCATCCTGTGTACCTGCCCAATCTTCGGGGGCTAAAACTTTTTGCTAATAAACATGTTACGCAGAATGCGTCATTTAATCTATCGGGAGCGATCTGACAGGCTCAATGTTTACGGGTATGAGGTGGTGCTTCGGATATCGAGTATATCTGGATCTCTCTCCGAATTATCCCGATCTACGTATCGATCGGATCAATTGCCAAACTCCGTCACTCAAGTGTACTTTTAAGGTGTCGTTATCCCAATACGGGCGATCTTCAATAGATCAAAGCTGAGCATTCAGCAACTGCCAGGGATTCGTTGCAAGGACAAACTCAATAACTTCGCAAGTTAGTTTTTCTACGCAATGAGTCTGGTGGGGGAAGTGTGGTGCAATTCCACCGCTGTCCCGCAACTGTGATCGAAACAAGCGAACTAGAAAGTCAGCGCAGTTTTGAAAGTCAGACTACCCACCTGGATGCTTCTACATGACACCTCCTCGCGGCAAGGAGTGATGAGTCAAAAAGGGGAAGTTTTACTTCTGCTTGGACCATCCTTCTGGTTCCGTGGGCCGGGAGGTTTTTTCTTTTCACGCCGACAAGAACCTGGAGTCGATTCATGAGTCAGACAACTACAGCAGCGAAATTTTCCGAAGCCGTCAATAAAGACCTGGCGCTTTACAGAGTAGTGCGCAGAAACGGCAGCGTCGTTGATTTCGAGCCATCGAAAATTCAAGTCGCAATGACAAAGGCATTTCTCGCTGTTGAAGGTGAAGCGGGTGCCGAGAGTTCGCGTATCAAAGATATTGTCGGCAAGATAACGAACCAGGTTGTCGAAACACTCATGAAGCGTCTGCCCGATGGTGGCGTTTTACACATCGAGCACATTCAAGATCAAGTAGAAATCGGCTTGATGCGTTCTGGCGAACACGAGGTTGCTCGTTCATACGTTCTCTATAGAGAAGAACGCACTAAAGAGCGTGCTGCTAAGCAAGGTGAAGATGGCATCGAGCATTCAATCACCGTAATTGGTACCAACGGCAAAGCCAAGAAGTTGGATGTTGCCGAACTCAATTCGATGATCAAAGATGCTTGCGAAGGTCTTGGCGAAGCCGCTTCTCCAGCCAACATCGTCGAATCGACCTTGTCCTCGCTCTATGACGGCGTGAGCGAAGCTGAAGTCATGAAGTCGGCAATTTTCACCGCCCGCACTTTGATTGAAAAAGATCCGGTTTATTCATATGTAAGTGCACGACTTTTGCTCGAACAAATTAGAGAAGAAATTCTCGGCGAGCGCGTCGCTCAAAAAGACATGGCAGAGAAGTATGCCGCATACATGCCGATTTACATCGACAGAGGAATCAGCGCTGGATTGCTCGATCCTAGACTTGCCCAGTTCGATCTGGAAAAAATCGGTAAAGCTATCAAGCCCGAGCGCGATCTGAAATTCCAATATCTCGGACTGCAAACTCTCTACGATCGCTATTTGCTCCACACCAACGGCAAGCGCTTTGAACTTCCGCAGACCTTCTGGATGCGCGTCGCCATGGGACTCTCAGTTAACGAAGTAGACAGAGAAGATCGAGCGATTCAGTTCTACGAAGTTCTCTCCAGCTTTGATTTCGTTTCCTCTACACCGACTCTCTTCAACTCCGGAACCCACCGCCCGCAACTTTCATCTTGCTTCCTCACTACAGTCAAAGATGATCTCGCCGGCATCTACGACGCGCTCAAGGAAAATGCGCTTCTCTCGAAATTCAGCGGTGGACTCGGCAACGACTGGACTCCTGTGCGTGCTCTTGGCGCTCACATTCAAGGCACCAACGGCAAGAGCCAGGGCGTAGTTCCTTTCCTCAAAGTCGTCAATGACACCGCCGTTGCGGTCAATCAAGGCGGAAAACGTAAAGGCGCAGTTTGCTGCTATCTCGAATCCTGGCACCTCGACATCGAAGAGTTCCTCGAACTGAGAAAGAACACCGGTGACGATCGCCGCCGTACCCACGATATGAACACGGCTAACTGGATTCCCGATCTGTTTATGGAACGGGTCATGGAAAATGCTCCGTGGACATTATTCAGCCCTGATGAAACTCCTGACTTGCATGAAGTCTATGGACAGAAGTTCAAAGAAGTCTATGAGGCTTATGAAAGAAAAGCGGACGCCGGCGAGATCAAGGCATTCAAGCGCGTTCAAGCTGTAGACATCTGGCGCAAGATGCTCTCGATGTTGTTCGAAACGGGACATCCTTGGATCACATTCAAAGATGCCTGCAACCTGCGCAGTCCGCAGCAACACATTGGTGTCGTACATAGCTCCAACCTCTGCACCGAAATCACTCTCAACACCAATGAGAATGAGATTGCAGTTTGCAATCTTGGCTCAGTCAACCTCTCCGCACACATGATCAATGGTGCTCTCAACGTGAAGAAGTTGGCGAAGACCGTACGCACCGCAATGCGCATGCTCGACAATGTAATCGAGATCAACTATTACAGCGTCGGCAAAGCACGCAATTCCAACCTCAAGCACCGTCCTGTGGGCCTTGGAATTATGGGCTTCCAGGATGCGCTCAACAAAATGAAGATTCCCTATGCTTCCAACGAAGCCATGGAATTCGCAGATGCTGCTCAAGAAGCAGTCAGCTACTACGCAATTCTCGCCAGCAGCGAATTGGCTGTTGAGCGCGGAACCTATGCGACATACAAAGGCTCACTCTGGGATCGCGGAATTCTTCCTCAAGACAGCATTGATCTTGTAGACAATGCACGATCGTCTGCTGTGGAAGTCGATCGCACCAGCCGTCTCGATTGGAAACCGGTACGCGAACATATCGCCAAACACGGCATGCGCAACAGCAACTGCCTGGCGATTGCTCCGACTGCCACCATCTCCAATATCGCCGGCGTTAGCCAATCGATTGAGCCAACATTCCAAAACCTGTACGTGAAATCGAACCTGTCCGGCGACTTCACTGTAGTCAACGAGTATATGGTCGAAGATCTGAAAGCACGTGGACTGTGGGATGAAGTAATGGTGCATGACCTCAAGTACTTTGACGGTTCTCTCAAGAACATCGAGAGAGTTCCGCAAGAAGTAAAAGATGTCTACGCCACCGCTTTTGAAGTCGAACCTCAATGGCTCATAGAAGCTGGTTCGCGCCGACAAAAGTGGATCGATCAATCTCAAAGTCTCAACCTGTACATGTCCGAGCCGAGCGGCAAGAAAATGGACACGATGTACAAACTGGCGTGGCGTAAGGGTCTCAAAACGACCTATTACCTGCGTACTTTGAGCGCAACCAATGCTGAGAAGTCGACGATTACGACTGGAGCACTTAATGCGGTATCAACTGCACCTAAGGCTGATATTCCAGCTACTGAAGTTACTTCCGTAAGTGTTTGTTTGTTATCTGATCCGGAATGTGAGGCTTGCCAATAAAACCGAGTTCGACTTGTAGAAACCCTATATCGCTGAGGACCCCTAATGCTGTCATTCGATGACGATTTCACCCCGCCAGATCAACAAAAAACGGATGCGCTAGCTGCCAAACCAGTGCAGCCAACAGCAGCGCCAGTCCAACCGGTCAAGCCGGCACAACCGGCACCACAAGCCGCTGCTCATGTGATGACTCAAGCGCAGACAATTGCCCAGCCTCAAGCTGCACCGCAAGAAACAGCTCAACCTCAGCAAGTCAACTCAATCAGCTTTGCTCCTGAAGCGGTGCAGGGTGCTGGAGTAACCGGCGTAGAAACAATCAACTTCAATGCCAAGCGTTTGCGCGTTGATGATAAGCGCATTATCAATTGCCGCGCCGACCTTAACCAGCTCGTTCCATTCAAATATGAATGGGCTTGGAAAAAGTACATGGATTCTTGCGCAAACCACTGGATGCCGCAAGAAATCAGCATGGCACGCGACATCGCCCTTTGGAAAGATCCCAATGGTTTGACTGATGACGAACGCTTGATCGTTAAGCGCAACCTCGGATTTTTCTCGACTGCCGACTCCCTGGTAGCGAACAACTTGGTGTTGGCAATCTATCGCCATATCACCAATCCTGAGTGCCGCCAGTACCTCTTGCGCCAGTCATTTGAAGAAGCGGTGCACACTCACGCATATCAATACGTGATTGAAAGTCTTGGACTTGATGAAGGCGAGATCTTCAACATGTACCGCGAAGTGCCTGTCATTCACGACAAAGATGCATTCGAATTGCAATTCACGCAAGAATTGGCTGATCCGAATTTCCACACCGGAACTCCGGAAACAGACCAACGCTTCTTGCGCAACTTGATCGGATATTACGGAATCATGGAAGGCTTGTTCTTCTACGTAGGATTCGTTCAAATGCTTTCATTCGGTCGTCAAAATAAGATGACCGGCGCATCGGAGCAATTCCAATACATCCTGCGTGACGAATCAATGCACCTCAACTTTGGTGTCGATTTGATCAACCAAATCAGACTCGAAAATCCGCATCTCTGGACACCCGAATTCGAGAAAGAAATTGTCGAGCTATTCGACCAGGGATTGGAACTCGAATATAGATACGCGGTCGACACAATGCCGCGCGGCGTCTTGGGTCTGAACGCCGGAATGTTCTCCGAATACTTGCGATTTATCGCTAACAGAAGGATGAAGCAAATCGGGCTGCCAGGAAAATATGACAGTGCGAAGAACCCATTCCCGTGGATGAGCGAAATGCTCGATTTGAAGAAAGAGAAGAATTTCTTCGAAACACGCGTTATCGACTATCAGACTGGTGGCGCTCTTTCCTGGGAATAATCCCTAATTTCCGACTGTAAACTGAGACCAGAACGTATTCATCTATGTTCTGGTCTCCTTTGTTTTGAACCCAGTCGAATTGTGTTTTCGCCTCGGCGTTCTTCTTGTTTTGCCACAGGTAGATTCCCAGCAACAAACGGTCTCTTGTTTCTGTATTGCCTGAAGTTGAAGACGTGAGCATCGCCTGCTGATCTTTCTTTCCGAGAAGAAACTCCAGAATGGGCACGGAATTTGCGGCATTCATACGCTTGGCCGCCGCTTGAAGGGTTTCTTCAGCCTCTTTTCTCTGTCCGTTCTCGCGCAAGGTCAGAACCAAGAGACTGGCAGCGTAGGATGCAGATCTGCCATTCCACTTAGAGAGTTTCAAGAAATTGTGCAAATCTTCGATGCCCGCCGGCAAATTTTCCATTGCAATGCGGAGCATGGCTCGGTCATAGTACGGCGCCGGCTGTGAGGGAATCGTCGATATGATTTTGCTGTACCGCGCGCTTTCCTTTATCAATTCGTCCCTGGTGACTGCACGCGTGGTCCTGTACATCGTATTGCCGGTCTGTCCATCGGCAAAACTCAGTTCCAAATTGCCGCGCAATGCTTCAACCGCACTTTTTATTCTATAGATGGATTTGTCTTTGGGAGCCAAGGTCAGCGCTCTATCCAGGTCGGCATCGGCCGCTTCCAAACTGTGCAGTTTTGCGTACATCTGCGCGCGATGTACGTATGCGGTTGCGTAGTTTGGATTGATGCTGATTGCTTGATTCTCTGCTTTGATTGCCTCACTGTAGCGATTCAGATCATGCAAACACATGGCGCGGTCGTCCCAGGTATGCGGATTGCGATCATCCAACTTGATTGACTTTTCAATTTCCACTAGCGCTTCTCGCGGTTTATCCAACCCCATATAGCAGAGTCCTCGAAACCTGTACTCTTCCGCTGTCTTTGCAGGCAGACTCAAGATGCGCTTCAAATACGGTGCCCCCTCTTTCAAGCGATGAGAGTTTAGGTAGATCAAACCCATGCGCATGAGAGCCCTGTTATTACCTGGCTTCATCTTCTCTTGCTTCTTTGCGAATACAAGAGCTGCATCGTAATTTTCCTGGTTCAAGTAGCAATCTGCCATTCCACCATATGCTTCGAAGAGATTTGGATTTGCTGCGATTGCTTGTTTGAAAAACTCGATACCTTTGTCTAGCTGGTTATTGTTGAGGCACACCATGCCTTTCTCAGAAAGAAGAACGGCATTTTTTGGATTGAGTTTCAGCGCGTCATCGACCAGGCACTCTCTGTGAAAGTCGGTTTCGACAAATTCATGCTCCGGGTCTTTTCGAACAACCGCCGCCCTGCTCATATCGGCTTCCGCTTTTTTCGGTTGGCCGATCAGCTGATAGGCTCTCGCTCTTCCAACATAGGCCTCTGCAAGGTGTTTTGTTTGCTGAATTGCAGCATCGAAATCTTTGATTGCCTGCTCCGGCATCTTCAAGCGCAAATATACTCGCCCTCGATTACATCGTGCTTTGGGTGAGACAGTGAAAGCTTTCATCGCGAGGTTGAAATCTTCGATCGCTTTTTGATCTTCACCCATGCTGCCATAGGCGACTCCCCTTGCAGTGCATGCGTTGATAACATACATGCTGTGGTTTTTGACTTCGAAGTATTCCTCGACAGTCTTGACCTTGGACATTACCACCACTGCGTTATGGTAGTCGCTGCTCCAGCTGTTTGACGACTGTTTTATCGCCTTGGTAAGTGGAACAATTGCCTCTGCGAATTTTTGATTTCTGAGCAGTGTGAGTCCATCGCCGAGCCAGAATTTTTCTTCAGCTGCGGCGGGCGTTGAACTTGATACCGCGGCTAGTGCGATTGAGAGAAGGATGAGACTAGTTATCCTTCGAAATGCCATAGAGCTTTTGCTACTTACTAGTTGAAGCCTGTTTCCTGGTTTCCTCTGTAATTAGTTTATCCGCTCTTGCGTGTTGGCGTTGCGAAATTTAGTTGTTGCCGTACATGTCCGGCGGCTTCAAATCGCCTGTGCCATCATCATCAGTTCCAACTGGAAAGCCCATCAAATTTCCGGAAGAGAGGAAGAAGTGCTTCCATGACTGCGCATACCACTTAAGGAAACCTGCACGCTTTTGCTTTTTCGGTTTTCCGTTATTGTTGCTATTGTCGTTGCCGCTGCCTTGCGCCATATCGTACTTGTAGGCGTCTTGCACCTTCGCGTCTACCGCCGGATTTCCGCCTGCATTGATCGCTTGTGTCCCGGGGCTCACATTCGGACGATTAGGCAGCTGAATCGGATATGTCGAAGCACCTCTGGTGCCTTCGGTCGGGTAAATCTGCTTTTGACCAGGATATTCGGGGTCAAGGTGCACGGCTCTGTCGGCAGGTACGCTGGCATCTTCCATTGCGTCGGGATCGATATTGGCGCCGGAACCAAAGAATGATCTCGGGTCGTCACCCGTGATTGTGCCGCTGTTACCGTACTGTTCCTTCTGGGCTTGCGCGGGAAGACCCAACCCAACAACGAGGAGGGACGAGATTGCGATAACAGAGATTCTTTTCATAAACGGTCTCATGCGGTCATAACGGTCTTGGCAGCGTTTTTTATAGCACGCTATGGCGCTTGCTCCATTAGTGAAAAGAAATCGCTTCGATGAAGGGGAGCCGCATGCGCTTCCTTGAACGGGCGGCGCAGCATAAAAGGGGCGATGCCATGCATCGCCCTCGGGCGGCAAAAATGCCGCCCCTACAGATTCTGTGGTACGCGAGGACCGGTTAATTCGTGCTGTGAGCGCCCGCAAACGCACTCTTTAGCGCGTTTTGCCAGCCGCTGTAGTCCAGCTTACGATCCGATTGAGGCGTAACCTTTACATCTTGCTGCCATTGGCTCTGAATTTCGTCGAGAGAACTGAAGATTCCCGCGCTCAAACCTGCCAACGCGGCGACTCCCCAGGCGGTCGATTCCACTTGCGCTGCTCTCACCACCGGAATGTTGAGAACATCGGCTTGAAACTGAATCATGAATCCATTCTTCGTTGCGCCGCCGTCTACGCGTAGTTCGGAAACTTCGATGCCGTTCTTGCGCATGTCCTCGGCAACGTCTCGAATTTGATATGCCATCGATTCAAGGGCGGCACGGGCGAGATGCGCACGTCCGCTGCCTCTTGTCAGTCCGACGATAGTGCCGCGCACATCTGAATTCCACCAGGGAGATCCAAGTCCGACCAGAGCCGGAACGAAGTAAACTCCTTCGTTGTCTTTGAGTGACGCCGCCAGGGCTTCCGTTTCTTCACTCGATTCTATGATGCCTAACCCATCACGCAGCCACTGCACAGCAGCGCCTGCAACGAATATGGCACCCTCGAATGCGTAAACGGCTTTCTCACCTTTTAATTGCCAGCCAACTGTCGTCAGCAAACCGGTGGTGTGTTTCGGCTTATCGCCGATGTTTGCCAGAAGAAAACTTCCCGTGCCGTAAGTGCATTTCGCCATGCCCGGCTTGAAACATCCCTGACCAAAAAGTGCGGCTTGCTGATCTCCCAAGTCGGCAGAAATCGGTGCCGAAAATCCAACCAGATCTTTTTTTATTGTGCCGAACTCACCATTAGATGGTATTACCTGCGGCATCATAGATTTCGGCACACCGATAATCTTGAGCAGCTCATCATCCCATTCCAGAGTTTCGATGTTGTACAGCATCGTGCGCGATGCGTTGCTTGGTTCGGTGTAGTGATTTTTCTCTTCAGTAAGATTCCAAATCAACCACGTGTCGATAGTTCCGAACAGCAGTTTTCCTTCATCTGCCAGTTTTTGTGCGCCATCGACGTTGTCCAGAATCCATCTAATTTTCGGTCCCGAGAAATAGGCATCTGGGACAAGTCCTGTTTTTTTGCGAACAACATCGGAATGCTTTTCTTTGATCTTTTCCGCCAGATCGGCGGTTCTTCTGCACTGCCAAACAATAGCGTTATATATTGGCTTGCCGGTGTCCTTATTCCATACAACAGTTGTTTCGCGCTGATTAGTAATTCCAATACTTGCGATATCAGCTGGTTTTACTCGCGCGTTTTTCACCGCTTCTTTTATGCACTCGATCTGGGTACTGACGATCTCTTCGGGATCATGCTCCACCCAGCTCGGCTTCGGAAAAATCTGTTTGAACTCCTTTTGCCCGACACCTAGAACACTGCCGGACGGATCAAAGACTATTGCTCTGCAACTGGTGGTTCCTTGATCGATGCTGAGTATGTACTTATTGGACATGGGAGACAGAAGACCTCGACTAATCGCTAAGCGGCGAACCGGGCACCCTTTCGGGCGCGGGAGGTGAAATCATAGCTGAATTCTCTTCGCTACGCGTTAGATTCCGGCGGTTCGGTCTAGAATGGAACTGTGGGCAATAACATACGAGGGAAATAAATGCTCCCGAATCCTCCGGAATCGTCACTAAAGAACTGTTGTTCTATCTGCGGGAAACCTTTGGAATCAGGGCTCATACCAATGCCAACAGCACCGGGTGTCGCGAAAAAACACTGCGACGGCTGTGATAGCGACGTTTGTGCTACCCATTACAGCGATTCACGCAAGCGGTGTGTCCGATGCACAGCCGGAAAAGACACCTGGTGCAAAATTCCGGAAATGCCTAAACCCTAGTCCAGCTTGGCTGAAAGCGGCTAGTTAAAAATTGCCAGGGTGTGGGAAAAACCGCCTCACACCTTTCTAGATTATGCGTTTAAGATGCTCCCAGCCCCAAAGGAAGCTTCTGCGCCCCGCGTGTCAACCGTCAGAGTCATAGGTCGAGAAATGCGAAAACCTAAACAGAGATGGCATCTTGAGTTCTCGAAACTGTTCGGGATGCTGCTTGTCACGGCAATTTTGCCTAGCTTTCTGCCAGGTAACTGCTTGCCGGGTGCATTCGCTCAAGATATGGCTGGGCCATCGTTTTCGGGAT
>DTSE01000053.1 GCA_012965515.1 Candidatus Melainabacteria bacterium
TTTCTTTGACGGAGTTCATCCCGGGCACCAGGTTGTCATCGGCAAAGCCGTTGAGGAGGCGCGTGCCCTAGGTGTGACCTCTGGCGTCGTTACTTTCCGTGACCATCCTCGCGCCCTCACCAGAGGCGTTCACCCGCTATTGCTGACAGATATCGATCAGCGCTTGAAACTCTTTGAAGAGATGGGCGTGGAAGCCACTCTTGTACTTACTTTTTCGGAGGCACTTTGCCGGCTTTCCCCTCGTGAATATGTGGAAAATGTCCTTGTGGGTGCCATGGGTGCTCGTTCGATATCCGTTGGACATAATCATCATTTCGGCAGAGATCGAGAAGGTAATCCTGACCTGCTGCGCACTTTTGGTGAAACTCTCGGGTTTTCAGTGCATGTGGCGCCTATGGTTTTCGTGAAAGGATTCGAGGTTTCCAGTTCTGCCATTCGCGAGAGTATCGTCGATGGCGATATGGAGAAGGCTAAGAGCCTCTTGTCTCGCACTTACAGAGTTGGCGGTGAGGTAATCAAAGGCGACGGTCGCGGCAGGCAGATTGGTTTTCCGACTGCAAATGTACAACTGCGCGAGTTTCAGCTCATACCTCGAACCGGTGTATACGCCGGTCGCGTGCAATTGAGCTCAAACGAACGCTTTGATGCGGTCATCAATGTCGGCTATCGTCCCACTTTCAAAGCTTCGGGCGGCACTGAAGACCCGCTTGTGGAAGCGCATTTGTTTGACTTCGATAGAGATATATACGGTGATAAGTGCACCGTTGAGTTCGTTGAATATTTGCGCACCGAAAAGAAGTTTGACGGTATCGATGCTTTAAAAGAACAGATCAATTCCGATGCTGCAAAAAGCAGACAGGTGCTTGAAAATGCTAAAAATGCGGCAGGAGAGGAAAACAGTCCTGGCGATAAGAGCAAACAGCCGGCATAGTCACTCGTGCGCATAACCAAAATCTGTCTGGAAAATTTCCGCAACTATGAAAGTGCTCTTCTGGAGCCGCATTCGTTTGGCAACATAATTCTGGGAGAGAATGCGCAGGGCAAGAGCAATCTTTTGGAGGCAATCGAATACGCAGCCACCGGCAAGGCCTACAGGGCTGCCAAAGATTTCGAGCTGGTGCGGCACGGCGCCGACAGCATGAAGCTCGACATAAGTTTTGAAGCGGAAGGAATGACTGAGTCGATTTCAATTTCTCTCAAATCAAAAACTGGAGTTCTTTCATCAAATTCAGTCACGGCCTCACTTCAGCGTGAGATAAAGGTTAACGGCGTAAAACAGTCTTCAACTGCAGCGCTAAAACGCAGATTGATTGTCGTCAGTTTCAAAAGCCAGGATTTGAACATTGTGCGCGGCGGGCCAGCGTTCAGGCGTGATTGGATCGACATACTTCTCTGTAATTTACGAGCATCGACTGTTGGTCGTTTGCAGCAGTATCAAAAAATAGTTGCCCAACGAAATCGCCTATTGAAGATGATTTCCGAAAACGGGCGCTTTTCTGCAAGCGACAAAGAGCAACTCAAGACCTGGGACATTCAAGTCGCAAAAGCTGGTGCCGAAATCGTAAAAGAACGTCTAAACCTGATGACACAGCTGATTCCGCTTGCTGAGAAACATCATGAGAGGCTTTCCGGAAAGAGAGAAAAATTGTCTTCCCAGTATGTTTTCAAAAGCAAGTCTGCTCGCGATGGTTATCAAAACCATGATCAAGACGAGGAAGACGATGATGCTCTGCGCGAGAAGATGAAGACATTCAACATAGACGATCTTCGCAATGCAGAGACAAAAGAAATCGCCAAAATTATCTATTTGATGTTGAAAGATATCCGAGGAGAAGAAATCGCCCGTAAGCAGACGCTCATCGGACCTCATCGTGATGACATTTCATTCCATCTTGACGGTAAATCCGCAATGAATTTCGGCAGTCAGGGGCAGCAGCGTTCTTTGGTTCTCTCGCTCAAACTGGCAGAACTAGAAGCTGTCAGAGGCGCGCTCAATGAACAGCCTGTGCTGCTCCTCGATGACGTTCTTGCCGAGCTCGATTTGTTGCGTCAAGAAGTCTTGATGGAGATGGTCGGCAGCGGAATGCAGACTTTCGTTACAACTACGCACCTGTCCAGTTTCAAGCCTGAATGGCTGGCTGATTCGCAGTTTTTCAACGTCGAGAATGGCTGTTTATCAGCCGTCAGAGAGCCCATCCCCCGCTAGAGCGATTTTTTCCAAAACGAGGCGAATTATGATGAAAACTCGATAAGTCGCCGTTATGGTATAAGAACAATGGGTACATTAATATTGCTTAACCATGGCGCCTCCCCGTCCATGTCCCTGGCAAAAGCCAGGAAAAGCATCATGGGCTGCATCTGGCGTTATTCTCAATAACCGACAAATCTGACAGTGAAAAATCTGACAAAGGAAACTATATAAGCGTGTTTGCGGGAAATACAGAACGTGGGTTGGATCAGCGCATCTGCGTGGAGTGCAACCGGCAATTTACCGGTTTGTATACCGCTTGCCCGCACGATGGCGCCCTTCTCAGACCGATAATTCAAGATCCGCTCATCGGAACGGTGCTTGCAGGCAACTATGAAATCCTGGAAGTGCTCGGTCAGGGCGGTATGGGTGTTGTCTATCGCGGCAAACACTCTTTGATGGAGAGAATCGTCGCCATCAAAATGTTGCTCTCGCAGTTGATTTCAGATACCAACAGCGTCAAACGGTTCCAACAAGAGTCCAAGGCTGCTGCACGTCTCAAGCATCCTCATATCATTGATGTGTACGATTTCGGCATATCGCCTGCCGGGCAGCCCTATATCGTCATGGAATTCCTGGAGGGTACTCCTTTATCCGACCTCATTAAGAAAGAAGGTCAGATAGGGGTTGAACGCTCTATAAAACTGATTGCTCAAGCTTGCGACGCTCTCGATCATGCGCACAAGCAAGGCGTCGTCCACCGCGACTTGAAGCCGAGCAATATAGTCCTTACTCAATATGATGAAGAGAAGGACTACGTTAAGGTTGTGGACTTCGGTGTTGCCAAACTCATTGAAGTCGGCAACAACAATGAAGGGCAAAGACTGACGCAAGCCGGCGAGGTCTGCGGAAGTCCTGTTTATATGAGCCCCGAGCAGTGCATGGGTCAGGACCTCGATGCGCGCTCCGACATTTATTCAATGGGAATCGTGCTATACGAAACTCTGACCGGGAAGTTGCCTATCTTGGGCAAAACCATGGTCGACACTATGTCCAAGCATATTTCCGAGCCGCCTGTTCCATTCAATGAAGCAAGACCGGACCTTTATATTCCGGAACGCCTGGAATGGGTAGTTTTGAAAGCCATGGCGAAAGACCCGGCTCAACGCCATCAGACCATGGAAGAGTTCAAGCTCGATCTCGACCTGGCCATTCCGCGTCCCGGAAGAAGTACGGTTTTGCGGACTCAAGAGCAAAAGTCTCCCATGGAGAGTATGCTCGGATTCGTGAAGGAAGTGCCCATTTGGACCTGGGCAGCGGCTGTGGCGTTAATGGTCGCTGCAGGCGGCATTATTGTTCATGCGGTTTCCGATAAACCCGCTGCCGCTCCGAGCCAGGCTCATACTCCACCTGCCCAAACTGCTCCGGCTCCTCAGACAACTCCAAAAGCACATACAACTCCCACGCAAACGGCACCCACGGCGACCGCACCGGCGCAGCAAACAACAACTGCGGCTCCTGTTGCCAAAACAGCGCCTGCCGACAAT
The DNA here is from genome assembly GCA_012965515.1 of Candidatus Melainabacteria bacterium. Taxonomy (GTDB): domain Bacteria; phylum Cyanobacteriota; class Vampirovibrionia; order Obscuribacterales; family Obscuribacteraceae; genus QKMZ01. Next base: position 3,736 of record DTSE01000053.1, read on the forward strand.
GATGCGGTCAAAACGCCCAAGCCGCCGCCTTCTGTGAAACCTATAAAGACCGCGACTTCACGCGAGACAGCCGGTGAAGTTGAACAACCGACTCACCGTCGAGCCTACAGCACAACCACCTCAGTCAATGACGAGCCTGACAGACCGGTGCGCCGAGCTTCACCACCTCCGCGCAAGGCACCGACACGACGCGCCTACAGCTCCAGCGGCTCCGGTTCACGTCCTGCCGCCAGTGGTGGCGGCGATCCGTTTGCACAATTGATGCGTTCGCGCGGCAGACCAGTCGAATAGAAGATTAAGCGTGGGGCGCATTGCAGGCGCCTTACTCTGTAGTCGACGCCATGCGTCGACCCTGATAACCTTGATCAGTTGAACTTCGAGATCGCCTGAGCGAGCTTCTCGACTCTGGCCGGGTCGACTGCGTTTTTCCAGTTTCCATCATGTTTTGCAAATGAGCCGACGATCAAGCCATCGACTAATTGAGCGTACTTAGGAATGTTTTCTGGTGTTATACCGGAGCCAATCAAAACAGGAAGTTTCGCTCCTTCTTTTAAGGACTCTACATCCGAAAGCGTCGGCTCCTTGCCGGTTGCCGAGCCTGTCACGATCACGCCGTCCGCTTTGAAGAATTCCGCAGCTTCCGCAGTTTCTAAAAGGCTGACATCACCAGTGATGGCATGTGCAGAATGTTTTTTCTTGATGTCGGCGAAGATTTTTATATGATTTGCTTTCAGGCTGGCGCGCCGACGCACCAGTTTTGCGGCGCACGAGTCATGTAAACCTTCATCGCCAACATGCGCAAATACAAATCCTTCTACACGAATGAAATCCAGATTGCATGCGACCGCCACCCCTAATGCTTCTAAATTGGCGCCGGCAAGCAGTTGCACTCCTACCGGCAATTTCGCTTCTTGCTTGATCGCATTAGCGACGATTGTCATCGCAGAGACTGTTTCAGGATCGACATAACCAGTCAAATATGGCACATCATGCATGTTTTCCACAATGATCGCATCCACGCCGTTTTTCACGTATGTGTGCGCGTCCGAAATTGCCGCCGCAAGAATCTGCTCCATGTTTCCTGAATACCCGGCTGAGCCCGGCAAAGCAAGCACGTGTACACAGCCTATCAGGGAGCATTTTTTGCCGAACATAACGGTTTCCTTTTTTAGATCAAGTCTTTTATGAGTACGGCGCGAACCGGCGACGCTTCCAATTCCGTCAGTCTCAGCGGAGCAGCCGAGAGGAAGTAGAGACCTTCTTCAGCGTTTGTCAGGTCTAGGTTTTCCAACCAACTAAAGCCTGCCTTGATCAAAGCATGGTGCACTTGCAGATCTTTCGAGTCGACATGATCGACCGATGGCGTGTCGAGTCCGGCCATGATTATTCCGCGGGCATTCATCGCTTCCACAAGCTCGACTGTAAAGTGCGAGTATGCAGAACCTTCCCAGACGTCAAAGCGCAAATTCTTTTGCGTTTGACACTGGAGACATTGAAGTTATTGAAGATGTGCCGGTCTGGCGAATCCGCCTGCGCCTTG
>DTSE01000054.1 GCA_012965515.1 Candidatus Melainabacteria bacterium
TGGCGTCGACCTGCAAAAGTGAACCTTTGCGAGTTCCAAGAACCGGCGGGCGATGCATGACATCGCCCCTACAGTTTCAGGAGGGCTGCGGTGTTAGCTACGATGACGCAGTAGACGCTGGTCTCGCCGGATGTTGCGGCGAAGATGTGCATCTTGAGTTGCAGCTCTTCTTTTTTCTTGGTCTGCGCAGTCAGCTTGGAAAGCTTGTTTTGCGTTGCCGAGTCCTGGTTTTTTACGAACTTAGAAAGCAGGTCTTCAAATGAATCGCGATTGTCCGGCGCCACAAGCAGTGCTGGAAGCTTGGCTCCTATAGCCTTTTTTGCTGAATAACCGAATAGCTCTTCTGCTTTGGGATTCCACAGATTTACGATCAGGTTTTTGTCAAATGCAAAAACAGCATTTTGCGCGTTTTCAATCATTTGAGTCTTGATCTTCTAGCTGTCTTCAATTGCCAGTTGCTCACGCTTGCGTTTATCGATGTTTCTGACAATGGCAAGAATTCTGTCGACACCGACGAGATTGACTTTTGCCAGATGCACTTCCACCCAAATCAGCTTGCCGTCACGACTGCGGGAGAGCCACTCGAATACTTGCGGACCTTCTTCGCGCGCCAAACGTATCATCTCTTCCGCTCCTTCTTGGGTGTAAGGCGCTTCTCCGAAGCTGACGACACCGACGTTTAGTTCGCACATCTCTTCGCGCGAATATCCGTATTGATCTTCAGCGCGTTTGTTGACGTGCAGGATCTTGCCGCTTTCCAGTTCGTGAACGAAAATGCAGTCATTCAGCGAGTCGAAAATCTCTCTGTAATTCGCTTCCGATGCACGCAATTGTTGTTCTTCGCGCGCCTTTTCCGTGATGTCTTGTACCATCGACATCGTGCCGTTGAAGCTGCCGTCTGGCGCAAGCAAAGGTGTGTTGAGCCAATTGCACCGAATCGTGCGCCCGTCTTTCGTCACGTTATCGGCTTCGCCGTTGACCGTCATATCGCCTTCTCTGAGACGCGGAAAGATTTTGTTTGTGACATAGTCAACTTTGTCGTGTGGAATTATGAGGTCTCTGGGATGCTTGCCGACCGCTTCTTCGGCTGTATAGCCGAAGATTTTGGCGGCAAACGGGTTCCAGTAGATGATGTTGAAGTCAACGTCTTGCAGTATGCAGGCGCATGGCATGCGTTCCATTTGCAATTGCAATCGCTCCATCAAAGCTCTCTCTTTTTCTTGAGACTCTCTTGCCTCTAGCTGAGCGCGTTTCCACTCAGTGATGTCTTGCGCCAAGCCGCAAGTGCGATTAAGTTGGTGACCGGATGAAGAGATTGGAAAAGTGCGAATCCACACCCAGGTCACATCGCCGTCCGGGCGCAATATGCGCACGTGTTCGTCAATGTTGTCGCCTGTGGCTGCCGACAATGCGCGAGTAACTTTCGCTTTGTCATCAGGGTGAATAGGATCGAGAAAGGCTAGTGGTTTTCTGTAAAGAGTATCTGCCGATTGTCCCCAAATGCGCTCATAGGCACGATTTACATAGAATAGTTTGCTCAGGTCTTGCGATGCGATCCAAAGCGCCGCGCCGAGGTTTTCAGCCAACTGGCGAAACATCAATTCTGAGCGTTTTAAATTGCTCTCGGCTAACGCTCGATCCGCTCTCGCTCCAGCTTCAGACAAGGCGCGTTCAACCGCGAAGTGAATGCGGCTGCGAGGTCCTTTCTGCACATAGTCGGTAACGCCGTGTTTGAGCGCTTCCATGCCGATTTCTTCGTCGAGAATTCCGGAGGTCAGAATGAACGGCACTTCCGGGCAGATTTCGTTTCTCAATCCTAAAGCGGAAATCCCGTCAAATCCCGGCAAGGCGTAGTCGGAAATAATAATCTGCGGCTCGAAGTCCATGAGCGCACGCAAGAAGTCGTTGCGATTGGTGACAGCAAGCAAAGTCGATGAGGCGTCGATCTTGTCCAGTTCGTTCTCGAGTGCAATCAAGTCTACTTGCTCGTCTTCCAGGACAAGGACGCGAATATGTTCGCCCACCATCGGTTTTTCGCGCGTCAGCGTGTGCGGCCTCTGCATGGTGCGCAAACGGCTGTATGCCAGTGCATTGTCTTGCTCTCTTTCGAGCTGGTCTTCAAAAGCTGTGAGCGCCGACTCTACTGCCTGAGACAACCCGGCCAGGCGGCCTTTCAAGACGAAATCATTGGCACCCTGCCGGATTGTTGCCGTAGCTGCATCTTCGCCAACCGGGTCGGAAACCACGATGAAAGGCAGCGCATTGTGAATCTTGCGCACGTGATGCAGTGCGTCATAGCAGTTAATGCCAGGCAAGGTGAACTTAGAGAGAACCAGATCAGGGACGAAATCTTCGAGGACCTGCTCGAACTGCATGCGGCTTGAAGCGACGCGCGCCATGAAGTCTATGCCGGCGCGGTTGAGTTCTTCCGTGATGCGATTCACATCATCGGGACTGTCTTCTAGTATAAGAATTCGCCAACGTTCATTCATGATTCTCGTCCGCCGCCGGGTCTGACTTTGGCGCCACGGTGGAGGTATCCGATGAATCCTGAGAGAACTGAGAGAACAAATCGATGCAGATGCTGTCGGTCAAACTAGTTAGAGAAACAGCAGGAAAGTTAGGCGCATTCAAGGTTAGCGGCGCGCCTGATTGGAGCGGAAACAGATACTGTATTTGGTGCTTACTGTTTGCAAATGTCATTTGCCAAACCAACCTTACAGTTTCTCGTCCAAGCGCCCGGCGCAATGACCAGACAGACGAAAGATATCTGAATGCATGGACTAGGGTTCCATGCATAGATTGTACCCGCTAAGGAGTTATACCTATTCCTCAGAGATAAGCTTTTATAAGCTATTTACCGCTGACGTTGCCGTGCCCGTTGCTGCCGCCGTTTGAGCCGTTCGACGCGTTCGAGCCATTGCCATTTGAAGGATTGAAGGCGGTGGGGTCCGTGCCTCTGTCGATTCTGGTTCCCAAAACAATACTGGTCACCGTTTTGCGGACTCCCGGGATTTTGCGGATTTGATCTAAAAATACGTCCAGAGACTCGGTGTCCCGAGTGCGCACCTTAAGCAAGAGGCTCTCTTCGCCGGCTACGGAATGCAGCTCTTCGACTTCCGCGAACGGCTCGAAGGACGCCGGAATATCCATGCAGGCAACGCCCTCTGTTGTTACGCGGACGAATGCCGTTAGCTTAGCTCCCAATAACTTAGGATTGAGTTTGATCGTATAAGACTGTATGACGCCGAGCTGCTCCAGCTTCTTTACGCGGGCATGGACTGAGGGCGCTGACAGATTCAATAGATCGGCCAGGTCTGAGTACTTTCTTTTAGCGTCTTCTTTGAGCGAGGCTAATAGCTTTAGGTCAATGTCGTCCATCTAAGTCACCGAAGGTGTGTTGAAAACTAACGCGGTTCGTATTCGCTTTATATTTTACCACGTTAGGTGAATTCCGGGAGGGGCTGGTGTACGATGAGGCAAGTTGGATTTGTTGCCTAAGTCCGTTAGTCGATTGGCTGGATTCGCTTAAGAGATTGGCTGGATTTAAGCAGCAAGAACCGGAGTGCTCCCAACTGGCGGAAATTGCAGAATACCGCTGGCGCTTCGGAAGGAAACCTCATAGAAAGGAGACGCATATGGCAGTCTCAAAACTGAAAATCGTACTAGCATTCATCGGCATCTATTTGATCTGGGGCTCAACATACCTGGCCATAAAGATTGCCATCGATACTATGCCACCGTTCATGATGGCATCGGCGCGCTTCCTGACAGCAGGCTTGGGCTTCTTCGCCGTGCTGATGCTCCTCGGTCACGAACGCCCTAATAGAAAACATTGGGTTTCTGCTTTTGTAATAGGAACACTACTGCTTGCCGCGAGTAATGGCAGCGTCGTTCTTGCGACGAAATCAATTTCGACCGGCTACATTTCTTTGTTGATTGCGATGGTCCCTGTCTACGTTGCCATTCTCGAATGGCTGCAAAATCGCAAAGAGAAGATTGAAAGAACGAAAGTGTGCGGGCTAATCCTGGGCACTCTCGGCATTATTACTTTGATTGGACCGCAAAACCTTTTGGTTCCAAACGGCATCAATTGGTTTGGTATCGCAGTGGTGATGTTCGGCTCCCTGAGCTGGTCTGTCGGAACCATTTATTCTCGCAAGGTGGAAAAACCGAGTTCGCTCATGGTCGGCATCGCCATGCAAATGATTTGCGGCGGCGCAGTGCTGGGGCTTGTTTCACTCATTATGGGTGAACACTCTCAAATCGCAAATCTGCACGTATCGATGAACTCTGTTCTTGCAGTTGCTTACTTGATCGTGTTCGGCTCGATCGTCGGATACTCGTCTTACCTGTGGTTGCTCAATCATGTGAGCCCATCAAAAGTTTCAACTTACGCTTACGTCAATCCGATTGTCGCGATTTTCCTGGGCTGGGCTTTTGCAGGTGAAACAATCAACGCGCAAACAGTTGCCGCTGGGATGATCATTCTGGCTTCTGTCTGGCTGATTACAGCAGGCAAGAAGAAAGAAGAACCAGCGCCCGCTCTCTGCCGCGTGGTTGAGCCTTCTTCCGGCAAGCAGGTATGTCAGACCATCGAACTCGCTTCAGCAGGCTCTAAGCGCTCTGCCTAAACCTCAAACGAATATACTCGACGAGAGACACCGCAAGTGGTGACTGGCTTCGGCCCTTCGCCACTTGCGGCTTTTTGGAAACAATTCTCGGCGTCCCAAAAAACTCTTCGGCTGCATGAAACTTCGCGCGAGCTCGCTTAAATTACTCCACCTTCATGCGAGCTATGCGCATTTATGGAAACTGCCACGGGCTGGCAAAGCCTTTGGTTGCAAAGAGGAAATTAAAGAAGCTGATATAGGCAATTGCTTATTTGTTTTGACAGGCTGGAGATATCTTTTATTTTCTCTTTTCGCTCTGAATCAAAAACCACTAAGCGCAGCCAGTACCGCATTTACATTTACTTTCTACCCGCCTTGGGCTGGTTGGAAGCAGACGCGGTCAGGTTCTTGCGCATAGGTCCAAGGGTCCAAATTTTCAAAGTTTCGGCAGAGCGGAAGGTTCAACCAAAATGTCGAGGAAACTCCCGATGAAATCGTCAAAAACTGTTTTCGTGGACTGCAATGACACAGTCATTTCAGTTCGGTATGCAAAGCGTGGCGAAGAAGCTCCCGAGGGGTTCCGCGCCTTCGAACGGGATGGCCAGTGGTATCACGTCAAGGCTCGTCCCAGCGCTGCGGCATTCCTCGAGGCACTCGCC
>DTSE01000055.1:0-946 GCA_012965515.1 Candidatus Melainabacteria bacterium
AGTAGTGTTCGTCACTGCGGAGGAGAAACCTGAATTGAATGCGGAAGTTCCGAAAGCGGTGTTGGGAACATTAGCGGCGAAAGCAGATGCCGAGTTAACTGCCGATGCCAATGTTCCTACCGCAGGTACTGGGATGTTGCCGTAGGTCGAGGGATCCATATTGATTGCTTGCGCACCCTTCTGAAGATTTGCCAGCGGAGCGGCCATCAAGTTGGAGAAGTTCATGTTATCACTGACTGCGGATGCCAGGCTGTTGAGTTGCGATGAAGCAAGACCTGCTTGTCCAGAGAGTGTCGGCATGAGTGTTTGCGCCGCCTCAAGAGCAGTGTTGGCATTTGCTGCAATCGGAGGCAGCGTGACGCCGAGTAGGGAATTGCTACCAGCGGCCAGTGGAGAGAGCGCGGCAGCTTCCTGCGCGATTGCGGAAACTTGCGAACCCGGTAATCCGTTTACACCGGTCACAACATCCTGAGCGAGAGGCGGCAAAGATAAACCGTTGGTCCAATCCTTCATCGAAGCAGTCGCGCCTTGCATACCGTTGGCGACGGAACCGAGATTGCTCATCAATTGATTCGCTAACGCGTTTGCCGTGCTGCTCAATGCTTGTGCTGCACTGGCGCTGCCGAGCCCTTCGGCTGCTAGAACGTTCGCTGTCGATGCGAGCGTGCTGTTTCCAGTGGTGCCGGATAGGGAGCCTGTGAGTGCACCAATTCCGGTTTCGCCTGGTTTGCTGAGCGAGGTGTTTGCCAGAGCTCCCAAGCCTGTGAGGTTGGGATTTTGCATAGGCATCATCAGCGGATTTTGGTTGTTTTGAGCCATATGATTTCGGGCTGCACTAACTGCTGTGTGTCCAGCTTCGGTGATGAGACCGACGAAATCGAATGCGAATTTAACACTGCCGGTGGCCAGGCAATTGAGTGCCGTGAAGATGAACGTACCGGTGGCG
>DTSE01000055.1:971-42444 GCA_012965515.1 Candidatus Melainabacteria bacterium
CAAAAGAACTGCAGTATTCCAAAAGAGCGACCAGAAGCAGAGAGTGATGACCCCGACCACCCAGTTGGGCCACGCTTCACGCAATTGTCTGATGGGATAAACCCAGATAGCTGCCATGATTGGTCCGACGAGAAACAAGTAGTGAAGGTAGATGAGTTGGAATGTGCAGAGCAAATCCCACACTGTCGTGACTGCCATGTTGCTGCCGAAAACTGCCAGACGAGCGACGACTTCGCTGGAGGGCATGAGTTCGTCGGTCATGCCTTCGATTGCTTGTTGGGTGCCATCGGCGCTAAAGGTCTTGTTGTTGAACAGTTGATTTTCCAAGCCACTAAGTCCGGTGACGTCATTGCCTGCTGGGAACGGAGACATGGGAGCAAGACCCGGAAGAAATGAGAGGCTGTTTTTGTTCTCCGCTGCCTGACGCGAGGGGAATGCGCGTTGCTGTCCTTTGAATGCGTCAGCGTACATGTCTGTTCCGAATTGTGCTTTATAGAACTCTTGGATCGTGTGGCTGATCGAGTTCGAAAAATCGATGCCATAGTTGATGATCAAGTAGGAGCCTGCGATGAAGCACATTGCGACGACAGCTCGCAGGATGCCTTCAAAAGGATTGCCTGCTTCAATCACCGGATTTCCTGCACTCATCATCACTTTGGTTTGGGTGAGAACTGCACCAGGCACGAGCAGCAGAACGGCGATGGGCACAAAAATGTTGTTACGCAGCTTGTTCCAAACATTGCCTTCTTGAGCGGTGAAATTGATCAGATACTTGCCCGTGAAATTGATAGCTGCGTTGGCATTGGCGGTTGTGATCTGAGCGAAAGAGTTGCCGAGCATCGTTTGCACAGCCAGTTGGGAAGCTAATGCGGTAGGAATATTGCGTAGAGGATCAGAGATTTGCGAAAGCATTGTTTGTTGCAATTGAAGCAATTGCATTTTGAGAGAAGTGTCAGTAAGAGGCAGACCTTGCGTTGGCACACCGCCGACGAGCAACTGTTGCAGCTGCTGCGGAAGGTTCAAACTTCCGACTGGAATCATCGGTCCTTGTGAGTAAAGCGCTGCAGGATTGAATGTTCCGGCGTTGGAAACAGGCAACCCGTCAGTCGACTCTCTGTAGAGCTTTTCAAGCTGGCTGACTGTCAGGTTGTATTCCTGATCTGCGGCATTGGTCACTGCAGTCACTTGATTCGCGCTAGTTGAAATCGTTGTGTTTCTTCTGTCAGAGTTCCCGCCTTGCGAGCTGTCTGCTGCAATCGCTCCACTAGAGACGAATGCAATCGCGACGATTGCCAGCAGGAGAGCTTTGATGGAGAAAAACTTTTGCATGTTGGTGACCTTTTTGTTTGCTAGTTCGTTTGGATTAGGGTTCAAATGTTTTGTTTTTCGAATTAGGCAATTCCGCCGACTGCACTTCCCATATTGCTTCCGAGTGCTCCACCTAGTGCGCTGCCACCCATGTTGGAAGAGGCGCCGACGCCGCTGCCGTGTCCCAATTCGCCGAGTAATTTGTCAACGAAAGAACCAGGATTGAATTGGAAGCACATGAATGGCACCACAGAGAGCAAAACAAGAAAGCAGATCATCGAGAACAATTCCCAGGGGCTGTCGGCTTGATAGATGCCTTCTTGGCGCAGCCAGGCGATACGGCTGTCCATCACCAGCAGGATCACGCACCACCAGAATCTCCAGAGGACAAGGTTGATTACTGCGTTTAGCCAGTTGGTGAAAACGGTTTTGAACAAGCGAGCCATTCCCCATGGCCATGCATAAAGTGATGCGGCGATTGGTCCCATCAAGAAAAGGTAGAGAACGAAAACCAATTGGAAAGCCAGCAAGATTGCTGTTGCCAGCGAGACCATCATGGACAAAACTCCAGCCACCATTCCAGCAGTTTGATTTTGCACCGGCTTGTTTTCGACGTTTGCCATGAATGCTTGAGCACTTTCCGGCGAGGACATTGCGGGCATTGCCGCGCTTTCTACACCGTTGCCTATGTGTGTGAATTGCTCACCAAGCCAGCTTTGCACATTTTGCATATCGGTAACCGCTTGCACCGTCTCAGTCATCGAATTGCCGATGTCGATGGAATAGGAAACGATGAGTTGGGTTGCAGGGATGAGGACGAGCGCGGTGATGCCTTTGAGGGGGCCAGAGAGAGGAGTCATGATTTCCTCTCCGGGGGCGATGTTGAATGTGTATTGAACGATGACTTTTGCGCTGCTCAATACTGCGCCAACCAAAAGCAGAAGCAGTGCCATCGGCAAATAGACTGACTTCCAGAAGAGTTGAACGCTGCGCACTACTTTTCCGATTCCTTGGTTGCCTGCAGTCTCTTCGTTGGCGACGTTGACCAGATGTTTTCCTACAACTTTGATATTGACTTGCGAGGTTTGTTTTGCAACTTGAGCGGCAGATTCGGCAAGCATTTGCTGTTGTGCTTGAGCTACAACCTGAGCTGTTTTCACCCAGCGCTCCGGGCTGGTGGCACGGTCGATGATTGTTTGTGCGAAATCGCCAAGCGCCAATTTCGCAGCTGTGTCAGTCAACCGAATACCCAAACCGTTGAAGCTGCCTTCTGCCATTGCTGCGTTAACCACGCCGGATGGGAGGTCTTTGGTTTGCAAAACAGCGCCGGGGTCGAATTGGAAGGCTCCATCTTGGGGACCGGGAGCGCCGAAGTGAGAGGTCATTCCATAACCTTGACCGGCTTGGAAAACATAGGTCACGGGCTTTTGAATATAGACCAGCGGCGTGGAGTAGGTTTTCAGCGATTCGGACTTTGACTTGTTGCCGGCATGAACGTGGTAGTTAGCTCCGTTTTGCGTTCCCGAGGTTGGATGACTGCCGTGGCTGGTCGAGGTGGGGACGGAGCCGTCGAGGATGAGTTGCTGAAGAGCTTTGATTTTCCTTTCTTTCGTTGGCGCAAAGCGGTTTTCATACTCTTTCTGAATTGCTGATTGGCTAAGTGACTGCGCTTGGGCGGGAGATTGCAGTGCCAGGGCGGCAAAAGCAAACAGGGTGCACTTTCCGGCAATACTTCCGCATGTGGACATCGGGTAGACTCCTTTAGAAACGTTGCCAGGCTAAAGCGCCTGCAATTTCGGCGGTCTTGCGGACCACTGGTTTTTGGGTTCGTCACGGGCGGGTGTCCCGGACTCATGGCTCTAATGTATGACAGCCGATGGACAACGGTTGGACAACCGTCGAAGCCACGCAGGAGCTTAGATACGAGGATCTTGTTATGTGAAGTTATCGGTTAAGAGCGGGACAATATAACTTCCAACAAGCTATTCTGAGTAATTCTATGGAGCTTTGCAGAATGGTGAAGCTCAAATCAGTCAGGCGCTAAAGACAACAGCCAGGAGACTTCATATGTTTGAACTGCAGCCTACTTTGACAGGCGAGCTCATTAAATTGAGACCGTTGAAGTTTGAAGACTATCCTGGGCTCTATATGGCTGCATCTGACCCCCTGATCTGGGAGCAACACCCTAACTCCGATCGCTACAAGGAAGCAGTCTTCAAAGGCTATTTCGAAGGCGCTCTCGAATGTGGAGGTGCTTTGATTATTCAAGATGCACTGACCGACGAAATCATCGGTTCATCTAGATACTACGGACTTGACGAAACCGCCAGCGAGGTCGAGATTGGCTGGACATTTTTGACCACCAATTACTGGGGTGGAACATATAATCGCGAGCTTAAGAACTTGATGCTCAGTCACGCATACAAGTACGTCGATCATGTTCTCTTCTTTGTCGGACCAAACAATTTGCGCTCGCGCAGAGCTGTAGAAAAGCTCGGCGCTACCTACATTGAGACGAGATCTCGTTTCGGCAGCGATAGTGTGGTGTATCGATTGTCCAAGTCGGAATTTGCTGCTTTAAAGCCGGAAACAACAATGCCCACAAACTGAGAAAACGGCCATGGATTAGCCTGAAACCAAGATGTTAGTCTGTGTGCTCGTTCGCCAGAGAAGGAGACCACCGAATGACAGCTGGAACCGCAACCCAGGTAACACCCGCTAACATTATGCAGTTGGGGCTAGCATTTTGGGGCTCCAAGACCCTGCTCTCGGCTGTGGAGCTGGATGTCTTTACAGAGCTGGCGAAGGCACCGGCAGATGCTGATACGCTCTCTAAGAATTTGAAACTTCATGAACGTTCCAGCCGTGACTTTCTTGACGCGCTTGTGGCACTCGGACTTCTCCAAAGAAAGAGCGGTGTTTATTCCAACACGCCTGAAACAGACACCTTCCTCGATGCAGCGAAACCAAGCTATATCGGCGGTTTTCTCATCATGACGAGTTTAAGACTCTACCCCACTTGGGGTGGACTCACCGAGGCACTTCGCACAGGTAAACCGCAAAGCGAAGCAAAAGATCAGGCGAGTGAAGATCTTTTCGCAAAGCTCTATGCTGACACCGATAAGCTGAAAGTGTTTCTGCAAGCCATGACCGGCATCAGTCTTGGGAATGCCAGGCTCATTGCTGAGAAATTTGATTGGAGCAAATACAAAACATTTTGCGATGTTGGCACCGCCCAAGGTGCCCTCGCTGTTACGGTTGCAAAAGCACATCCGCACCTGAGCGGAATTGGTTTCGACCTGGCACCTGTTGAGCCAATCTTCAATGAATACGCTGAGAAGAACGAAGTATCAGAGCGACTCAAATTCGAGAGCGGAGATTTCTTCAAGGGCGAACTTCCGAATTGCGATGTCATCGTAATGGGACATATTTTGCACGACTGGAATTTGGAAGAGAAACGCATGCTCGTTGCAAAAGCCTATGAGGCACTCAATCCTGGCGGTGCGCTGATCGTTTATGACGCCATGATTGATAACGAACGCGAGAAAAATGCGTTCGGACTTCTTATGAGTTTGAATATGCTGATCGAAACACCGGGCGGATTCGATTATTCGCCCGCTCAGTGCGCAGAATGGCTCAAGGAAGCGGGCTTCAAAGACATTCGTTTTGAACCATTGACACCGACTCACATGATGGGAATCGGGATTAAATAGGGAAATTGCACGCGAGGCAGCATAGGGCCGCATTGCACGCGCCTTTTGGGGAGGCAAGATGTAAGGCTCGCCCCGGGCGACGTGCTGTCGCTCGTTCCAAACCCTACTTCGTTTTTTGAGCGGCTTTCAGCTCTCTGACTTCTTTTAGCAGAGTGGCAACGTCTGCGCGCAAGTAGGTGATTTCTTGCGAGACTCCTGATACCTGACCTTTGATATCAAATGGCGCCAGGAAGTAGTTTACGACTACAAGCAAAAGAATCAGGACGGCGAAATTGCCGCCGAAGATGAGGACGAATTCTTTTACTTGTTCAAAAAATGAGCCTAATTTATTTGTCTCGGCAGACATTCGTTTTTGCCCCGTATTGTTTTAGCTACAAAACTGGATTCCGTTTTTGCCCTTACTTCTTGCTCACAGCGTGCTTTACAGGTTTCAACTCAAGCACCTCTGCATACGGCAAATCAATGTTTGCCGAGCCGGAAGGATTATACAACCTGACGACCAGGTAATTTTTGTAGCGTGTGAGGCTAAGCTCTCCCTGCACGGAGGACTTAACAGCTGCCGAACTGCTTTCGCCGGAAGAATTATCAGAATTAAGCCCTGACAAAGTAAACGTAGCGGAGGATGTATGTCCCTGGCTCAGACCATTTACCGAGCCCTTCCAAATAGAGCGTGTAGGGAGGGCTTCAAGTGTGATTGTGCCGGTCACGTAGTCGCCTGCTTGTTTTAGTGATAGGTGCAAATTGGAACTCGACTTTGCAAAGGGCGAAATCCAGTTACCGTTGAAGGAGGCATCCTCTGTCGGATCGGTCTTCTTGTCCAGCAGCCGTTCGCCCCAATTCTCGGCAATGTTCGCTTGCAATTTTGCCGCTTCCAGATATTCCTTATCTGCGAAATACAGGTTCGCTAGCGCCTGCAGATATCGTTTTGCCAGTTCTTCCGGATAATTTGTAGTTTCCGAGCGAACCGCAAATAGCCGTTCGATACGCTGATATAGATACTTCGCTCTATTCGACTTTTCTCGATAATCGTCGGCATACAAATTTGCCAGTTCTCCATTCAGCTCAAACCAATAGCGATTGAGGTCTTGAACATTGTGTGTCGCCAGTGCCGTAGTGACTTCTAGTGGCTGCACCGCGTGCTTGCTCTTCAAGTAATTTTCGAAAATCTCCATGGACTTGGTGAATGATTCTTGTGCAATCGCCAAGTTCTTCATCCGACGTTCTTCGATGTATTCAGGCTCGCCAATTTCCTTGGTGTAAACTGCTTTGCCGTATTTGAGCAAGCTCACTGCGTGAGGAATTGAGTTTGAATGTCGACTGGTTGTATCGATAGCTCGCTGCGCATAAGTAACGGCCTTGTCGTATTTCTGATCTGCGATTGCTCTTTCACTAAGTATCCACAATTCGTCAAGGTGAATGCGGTCATTACCCACTGCTGCTGTAGTGGGCGGCGGACCTTGAGTCGATGTGGAAATCATCGTGCCACAAACCAGCATGGATAGACCGATTGCTGTTGTGATTGCAATACCGGCGGCACTGAATCTAGACTTTTCTTTTACCGGTTCAGACTTTCTCGCTTCCGCTTCGAAATCGAGGTCGGTAGGTAGATCATCCCAGTTGGTCAGCTTCGCCAGATCTTTGCCGAGTTCGCGCGCTGTGTGATATCGCGCTTCTGGCAATTTCATCAAAGTCGTTTCGATTGTCGATGCAAGAATCTCGGCAGGCTTCAGTTTTGGATGATTGGCATTGACGCGCGGAGCCGGTTCATGAATGTGCTTGTACAAAGTGTCTAGGGCTGTTTCGCCCTTGAATGGCACACCACCTGTGATGGCTTCGAACATCACGCATCCGAGCGAATAAATGTCGCTTCTCGTATCGATTGGAAGAGCGCGGCACTGCTCCGGGCTCATGTAAAACGGGCTGCCTATGACTTGTCCTGTGTGTGTCAGATGCAACGAAGTCGAGTCGATATCGGACAATGATTTGGCAATCCCGAAGTCCAGTAGTTTCACACCCAACTTATCTTTTTCATCCGTGTAGAGCATGATATTGCTCGGTTTTATATCGCGGTGCACAACGCCGCGTTTGTGAGCGTGAGCAAGTCCTTTGGCTACTTGTACGAATATCTCCGCAAATTCATTTAGAGAGAGTTTTGCTTTTTTCTTCAATAGCTGCGCAAGCGTTTGACCGCGCATGTATTCCATGACGATGTAAGGGCGACCGTCTTCGGTAACTCCCGAATCGTAGACGGCTGCAAGGTTTTCATGCGCCATGGCTGAGGCTGCAGCCACTTCCTTTTGAAAACGTTCGAGAACACTGTCCATATCTGCAAGGTCTCGATCGAGAACTTTTACGGCAACGTCTCTGTTTTCCTTTAGATCGCGTGCCTTATAGACGGCAGCCATTCCGCCCTGTCCAGCCAAGCCCAAGAGTTCATAGCGTTTATTTATGACAGCAAAGGTCAAGGCGTTGGCCGTTTTTGCCTTGCTTACCTTATTTTGCTTCCTGCCCTTTTCCAGAAGCAGTGTTTCTTCAGCGCCGCCAATATCTGCTTCGTCCTCGTCATCATCACAGGCACCAGCAATATTGCCTGACACCAAAATGTCGACTTTGTTCGCCGTGTCGTCTGAAAGTTTTGTTTCTCGCTTGATCAAGGAAAGCCTCATTAATCGAGGGACCAGGGCGTTTGTTTGGTCGTTGCCGATTCAAGCCGCGCCTTGTGTTTTCCTGAAATACTGCTTGAGCTTTCGATACTCTACCAAAGACGGAGACGCTCTCCTTCAGTGGGACGACTGAGTTGGACCTGGGATTTACCCCAGTTCGCTGAACTAGGTGCTAGAGCATAATGGCTCAAAGAGCGCTGTAATAGCGAAGCGCGCAGCACTACCCTAAAAAGATACCCAGTCGAAGGATTAATTCCACGACGCAACCTGATATTGCGTTCGTTTCGTTATGCCTGTGTTTTTCGAAATGCCCGAAAGAGTGACTGAGAACCAGTATGCAAAACCTGATTAATAAACCGTACCAGCCAACCCCCATCGTTCGCGCCCGCTACGACTTTCTCCAGAGTGAGATTGCCCGTTGGCAGGAAGAGAACATCCTCAATCGCGCTCAAGGTGATGAGATTCTGGCTCGATATTCAATTGACGGCGGCATCCAGCACGGTTTAATGATGAGCCTCATTACCGGCGCTTGTGTGGTCGGGGGCGGCGTTTTGCTCTTCGTCTCGTCAAATTGGCCGGGCGTTTCTCATCAAATGAAAGGTCTTGCAATCGTTGCTTCTATGCTCACTTGCTACATTTTGGGCTGGAAATTAAAAGGCAATTCTCAACTCAAGACAATCGTCGCTGAAGCATTGGTCTTTCTGGGCTGCATTCTTTTCGGTGGTGCAACCAACCTTGTCGCGCAGCATTTTCAGATAACAGGTCAACAACCGGAATTGCTCATCTGGGCAATGGGAATCGCGCCAATGGTGATCATCTTTCGTTCGCAGCCGGCGGCTATCTTGATGGCGATGATTGTTGCCTATCGTTCATTCTCGTTCTCTTATAGCCCGTTTGATTATTTCACCGCCTTGGCAGTAGCCTGCTCATTATTCTGCTCTTACTACATGCGCAGCCCCTGGGCGTTGTTTTTCAACCTCTTCTCGATAGTCGGTGTATTCGCTGTCGTGAAACCCCGTATTGATGAGTTTTCCATTCTTTTCTTAGGCGCGGCGTTTTTCATTCTTCACCTCTGGCATGAGCACAGCAAGCGCTGGAAACTGATGTCTTTGACTTATCTACTTGCGTCAGTGGCGCTCGTTCTCTTGTCTATTCTTGGATTGATGAATGAGTATTCGTATCAATCATTCGGAGACAGAGCCACGGTTCAGCGTATTCAGATCTATGCAGTCTCTTCGCTGCTTTTGCTGGCCAGCATAGTGAAGTCTCCCGCCGCCAAGACCTGCTGGCCGTTTTTTACGGCTTTTGGCATCATTGGTTGCATGATTTACTCCTGTCTTTGCCTTGACGGCAACAACAGATTTTTAGGTATGGGTGCTTTTCTTGCAGCCAATCTGTTCTATCTCCTTTACTTCACATCAACGGTCGAGAACCGCATCATCCAATTTATTCCAGTTGCAACACTTACTATTTTCGCTTTGATTTGCTTTGCAGCAGCACCTGGAGGAGCCCTCAACGGCTCGTTAATTGCGTTTGGAGTGGGCCTCGTCTTGATGATTTGCTCGTTTGCAGCACTCGGACGTTCATTCAGTACGAAGGCTGTACCCGAGCGGAATCTCAAATAGAAAACAAAACGAGGAAAGAAAAATGATACTTACGAAACCCAAGGAAAACAGCAGCAACAGTGTAAATCCGCGTAGCGACATTATCGCGGTTCCGGATACCTCTCCTAAGTTTGTGCGCAACAATAAAGCTGCAAAGATCTTTGCGCTGATTGTCACGGCGCAAGTAGGCGCCTTGTTGGCGTTCGGTTTGCCGTATGCGCAGACGCTTGCATTCGGTAAGAACGTCGTGTTGAAATGCCACACCTACGACCCACGTGATCCGTTCAAGGGTGACTACGTAGCCGTTACCTACGATGTGAGCAGCAAAGTTGATTTCAAAGACTGCAAAAGCGGTGACACTGTTTTTCTCAAGCTGAAAAAGAAATCCCCCTGCTGGGAGCCAGTCTCAGCCAGTAAGGAGATTCCTAAGTCATTAACGAACGACGAAGCGGTTATGAAGGTGACATATAACGGCAGAGACACCGGCGAGCCGACTGTGAGCACAGGTATTGAGAAATTCTATGTCCCTGAAGGCTCCGCTCAATCCATAAACTCCGAAGGATTGACTGCAGAAGTTGCACTCTCCAATGACGGCATGCCTGTTCTAAGGCGCATGATGTCCGATGGAAAGGAGATCGGCAAGTAGACGAAACTTGCAGGCGCGACGCCGTACGTCGCTCGGCATCAGCAGGGAAGGCTCATTCGCCTTCCCTGTTTGCATACAGAGTGGAGGATTGCTGGGTGGAACGTATATATGTCAGCCCGGAGCTTAACTGATCTATCATGTGCTGCTCGTTGCTGATCTACTAATATTGACTGGCTAAAGTGGTTGAGGAGAAGCTGGTGATGCAAAGACGAACCCTTTCTGTTGCAGTAATCGCCCTGTTGGTGGGAGCCTTGCAGCTGTCAGGTACGCCCTCTTTCGCGCAGAAGTATGTGCAGGGCGGCATCGAACACAAAGAGAAGGTTGGTCCAGTCAATAGCAAGTATTTGCCTGGCTCTGTCTGGAAGGAAGGCGAGAAGGACGGTTCCAAGAGCACCTGGATAAGAATCCCGGAATGGCTTTCAGGCACATGGTTTGCCGATGTGGAGACAGCGACTTCGCGCCAGGACTTGGTCACTCATAAAGAGTCCGCCCACACACCTTTCAACTTCAAAGCTAAGAGTCGATTCGCATACGGTACCCAGCGTGATGGGCGCGGCGGCATCTGGCACTTCCTCAAATTGCCTTACACTTCCTCCACCGATTTTCCTGAATTCGTTGAGTATCACCAGGTACTGACAAAGGATTTTACGAACCAGAGCGAGCAGGCGGTTTCCTTTCGCAGCATGGTTGCGGCGGCTCGCGTTCAGCGTCAATCCAAAGAGATTGTCGAAGCATTTCAACAAGAAAGCGTCACCAATTACGAACCTGTCGAGGATGGTGTAATTAAGATGATCGCTTCTACTCGTCGTTATGATGAGACTGGAAAACCACTAATGCAGGCTGATAATGAAGCCCGTATCCATCGCGTTGAGAAATTCACTCCGATTGCCAAAGAAGGCAATATTGACATGAAGCAATCGCTCTATGATTTCTTGCGCAACCGCAAGATGGAATACTTAATTCCAGCCGATGCTAAGGTCAACTAAACCTAGTCCTTGAGTGCCTTTTCATCAGATATGACTCGCGCGAACAAATCCGAGAGCGCGGACATCGTGGCATCATGGACGGTGCCTGCAGAAATGACGTCATTGTTTTCCAGGGTCGGTAAATCACGGGTTGCGCAGGCGTTGGCAATCACTGTTGTGTGATAACCGAAATTGAGCGCAGACCGCACTGTTGCGCTGATGCAGGCGTGTGTCATAAACCCGACGACTACCAGATCCTTCTTGCCGGATGCTTTTATTCGCTCATCTAAGTCCGTTCCTGCAAAAGAGTCCGGCAAATTCTTTTTGATTACGGGCTCTGTTCCAATCGGCTTAACTTCGTCGATGATGTCCACGAACTTATCGTCAGGATTGAACAATGGCGCGCCTTTTGGTGAAAAGTGTTGGACATGTATGATGTTTGTGCCAAGACTGCGCGCTCGATATAGTATGTGCGAAATTTGGTCCAGTGCCGCCTCGATTCCGCTTAGCGGAAGATTACCATCCAAATATTCTCTTTGCGCGTCTACGACCACCAGAGAGCTGTCTGCGAGGCTCTGATTTTCATTGTTCAAGTTGAGCAGCTTTCTGAATGTTGTCGCCATATCCGCATCTCCATTTTTCGAGAAACAAAACAGTGCAACCATATACGGTGCACCATGCATTTATGCATCCATAATCTTACAAGAGAAGAAACCAGGTAAAAGCAAATATAAGCGAAAGAGTAAAGGCGAAGCATTAATCAGCGACTGCCGTTACTCGGTTTAGCCGGTTCTATCGCCAGACTTTTCTTTTTCTTTCTCTTTTTTCTTCTTTGGCTTGTCTGATTTGTCGTCTTTTTCTATGTGCGCGCTGTATTTCACAGCAAGGATAGTGACGTTGTCCGGTGCGCCGCCATCCAGCGTGGATTTGAGCAACGCCTCGCAGATTTCCTCCGGCGTAATCGAGCCCTTCATCTCCTCGAAGATCTGCTCTTCGTCAAGTACTGCCGAGAGCCCGTCGGTCGAGAGGATAATCAAGTCGTCAGGGTGAAGTTCCACTGGCGTTCGGTCAATCTCGACCTTGCCCGAGTGCCCAACGCAGCGAGTCAAATAATGTCTGAAAGGACTATTTTTGAACTGTTCCGGAGTGAGTTGACCTTTGAGAACCATTTCCATAACAACGGAATGATCCTGGGTGAGGACGATAGTTTTTCCGTCCCGGATTAAATAAGCGCGCGAATCGCCTACGTGAGCGATTTGCAGAGTGTTGGCTTCAGTCTGAACGCCGGCAACGATTGTCGTGCCCATGTTTTGGACTGATTCGTCCTGCGAGGCGGCGGTGAAAACACTTTGATTGGCGTTGGCGACAGCATCTACAAGCCATTGCTGGGTCGCTTCCCTGTCGCTGAAATCCGGCGGATTCTGCTTCCAGTGGGCTTCCACAGCATCAACTGCCAACTTGCTGGCTCGCGCGCCGCCTTTGAGACCGCCCATTCCGTCAGCTACGACAAAAACCCTCATGTCGGGGCTTATGTAGAAATTGTCTTGGTTTTCTGAGCGATGCAGCCCGCGGTCGGTTACAGCCGCTACGCTCCATGCCAACTTAGTCATCTACCAACTCCCGGCGAGTTTCGAGGTGGACGTCCGCCAAAACGCCTTTTTACGTTTATTCCCAGAAATAAAACAAAAACACTGACGTTAGTTAGGCATTTCATCGTCTTTCAGTTGCTGATAAAGATACCGCTCTGCGGCAATTTTCACCTTTGAAAAAACGAGGGTAAGTCTCGATGTATATCTCGGAATTACTGAACTTACCGGACTCGACTAGCTTGCGAGCCAATAGTTCCAAGCTGCTTACCTCCGGGAAACTTGGGATCCCTAATTCACCCATGGCCCATCTCTCCGTAATCAGGGTTGGAGCATTGCGATTGGATATATCTATCGCCTCCCGGATTGAGGAAGGAAGTTTTGCCTCGTCTTGCGGCGAAACGACCACGCGCAGGACCGGGACATTTCCCGAGTAAAGCGCAGAAGACAGGTAATTGGGCCAATATCCGAAAAAGTTGAGTATCGGTAAAAGCAAGAAAATGGTGACTGCAATTACCTTCTGCCATGAGTCCGGCTTAAAAAAATCACTTGGGGCGGATTGCTTGGAGCGGATGAAAAGCAGATAGACGAGCAACATCATCGAAATATTCCACGGCCAAACTACGGCATTCCAAGCTTGGTGAGTAATCAGCCAAAGTGTCAGCGCGTGAAAGAAAAGAGCAAGATAAGCACCGACAACTCGCGTCGGACTCAAAATCAGGAGCAGGGAAAGCGACGCTTCGGCGACTGCTACTGGGATACCGATGAAGAAAGTTGCGTCCTCCGGCAGGCTGCCAGCGAATTTGGGCACCACTGACGGAACAACAATCTGGCAGAAGCTGGAATTCAATTTTTGCAATCCGGCAAAAAGGTATGTACCGATAATGCATATCCTGAGCGCATTTAGGACACTCTGGCAACGCGTGACTGTCAAACTCTTCGCTGACGCAATCAGAAGCAGCATGATTGAAAACAGATAAAACCACGGCTGCAACCGCGTTTGATCGAGGGCGATGGTGGCAACCGCCGAGAGCCCATATATAGCCGCCAGCAGTTTTTTCTGCCTGAGAAAATTGAATCCGACCAATGCACCAACCATAATTCCGTAAAGAAGCGGTTCTAACGGTTCTGCAATGGAAAAGCTATCCAGAACGGGTAGGTGCGGATATGTTCTGTGCTGCAGCACCCAGCCTCTTTGCGCCACAAGTAACGATGCTATGAGAGAAACGCAGATGGCGCCGGAACACAGAGCCAGAGTGTCAAAGTCAGCACCGCCTTCTATTTCCGAATCGTGCTTGACTGGCTCTTCCACAAATCACCGTTCAAAAAATGTTGTAAGTATCCGAATGCATCCTGCTCAAATCATCTGCGCATGAGGAAAGTTTAGCCGAGCAATTTTTGGGACTGTGTCTGGAAGATTAGTCTCTATTCGGGAACATAGTCGCAATTTGAACGACAATCAGATAGTTGGGCAACTTGCGTTTTGTACCCAGCCTATATAATGACCGCTAGAATGACCGAGAGCAAATGAGCAAAGCGCCTGCATTTGAGAGTGAGACGAGCGTGGAATCCGGAAGCGGCGCTCCTATTGGTGTAGAACATGGTCGGGCGACCAAAGGCGAAATCGCCGCTTGGGCAGCCTATGACATTGCCAATGCTACTTACGGCACAGTCGTAGCGACTGCGGTCTACAACGCCTACTTCGTGGATGTCATTTGCGGCCAGAGTCCAGGTGGAAAAGAGTTCGGCACTTTCTTGTTGTCGGTAATCATCATTCCTGTGTCTGCTCTTGCAATCGTATTGACGGCACCTGTTCTCGGAACAATCGTCGACGCCATGGCTGCAAAGAAACGCATGCTCTTTGTGACGACGACTCTTTGCATTATCTGTACTGCAACGCTGAGTTTGATCCCGCCTGGTGAGGCGTGGGCGGCAGTCATTGCATTGACTTTGGCGAATTTCTTTTTTGGAACCGGCGAAGACCTAATTGCCTCATTTTTGCCTGAGTTATCGACTCAGGAAAATATGGGACGGATTTCTTCTATCGGTTGGGGCGCAGGTTATGTAGGTAGCTTGATAGCGCTCGGTTTGTGCTTCGCTTATTTCACCTGGGCGAAGGCGCAGGGCATGCAGCAGACCGAGTACGTGCCGTTTGCCATGCTCATTTGTGCGATTCTGTTTTTCCTTTTCTCACTGCCCACTTTCATTTTCCTAAAAGAAAGAGCGACGCCGCAGCCTGATGTTGTGGGCAAAAACTATTTCAAAGTCGGTTTCGAACGCCTGCGCCACACTGTCAATCACGCAAGGCATTACAGAGATCTCTTCAACTTCTTGCTCACGCTTTGCGTCTATAGTTGCGGAAGTACAGCCGTCATTCACCTCGCGTCGGTTTATGCGCAGCAGGTCTTGCACTTCACCGCATCAGATTCGGTAATTATGATTCTGGTCGTGAGCGTCACTGCGGCTATTGGTGCAGGCGTCTTCGGAATGGTGCAAGACCGCATTGGCGCCATCAAGACTTTGGCCATCACTTTGAGTATCTGGACTGTTGCCATATTCATTGCTTGTATGGCAACGGAGAAAGCGCATCTCTGGGTCGCTGCTAACTTCGTAGGTATTGCGATGGGTGCCACAGGTTCAGCCGGGCGCGCGCTGGTCGGGCAGTTCTCGCCGCGCGGTCGCTCCGGAGAGTTTCTCGGATTGTGGGGCATGGCTCACAAACTGGCGACTTGCATCGGTGCCATAACTTTCGGCGCAGTCACGCATCTAAGCGGCAACAATTACCGCGTAGCATTGCTTTCATGCGGTGTGTTTTTCATTGCCGGTCTGCTCTTGCTCTGGCGCGTCGATGAAAAACGCGGTCGCCTGGCGGCAAAGATTGACGCAGACTTGCCTGTTTAATCTTTTGTGGAAGTCGTATCCGCTTTGACGAGCTTATTTCTCGTTGTACTTGTCGTAGAGTTTGGCGACCAAGTGAGAGCCAGCTACAACGCCGTATTTAGTGAGCATGCTGCGATTGGTGAATAGTATCGCCGGCGATATCAGATCGGCGCCCCAGACGACCGCGGAAGGCCCGTGCTTCGTGTTAATGACGCCGTCCATAACTAAGTTTGTCGCCCATGCGCCTGCCATAGCGCCGACGCCCTTAAATACCTTATTTGTGTTTGCTGTTCTCAGGGCCTCATTGTTTGCGAGAGTTTTTGAAACTTCGCCTGTAAACGCTGAGCCTGCTGCGTCGAATTTCGCTGCTTCTGCAACTAGACCTTCCGCTTTGACTATAGACAATTCTGCGACGCCGGTCGGCAGTCTTCCAAGTTGAGTGCTCGCGACCGGTGGCCAATGAGCAACCAGTTGTTCTCTAAGAGACGTCAATTTCAAATACTTTTCTGCATGCCCCTGGTCGACCAGCGAAAGTTGGTCAAAATCCCATGGATGCGGCATCATGATCTTGCCGGTGCCGCCAATCTTTGGAATTGACGTGCCCTGGAATAGCTCGATCGGATAACGCTTATACAGTCCTTCCATCGCCACTTCGGCGTTTTGGATGGGAACTTTCAAGCCATTGAGCAAGCCATCGCGAGCCATCTGGAAGCTCTGTCTTGCACCGGGTGAAACCAATTCAGTCGCTGCGATTTGTTTTTCTACTGCTGCCGTTCTGTGCGTGTAGTCTCGATTGATGAAATATGCCGATGCGCCAGCTGCCGCGATTTTTTCGAAGAGGGTATTGCCTTGATCGCTTGTCTTACTAATGTAAGGCTCATTCAGGTCGGTTTTCTTCGTGCCGGTAGACTCTAGAAGTGATGGTGTAATCGGCGTCGGCTCGTTATGCTGCAGCCTGGGCAAATTGCCCACCGGTGTGGGAACGCGGTCGCGCACGGTTGGATATGGTTTTGTGAAGTCGCCCTGCTGGAGGGTGCCTTGAGTCGTATTTGGGTTGGCCACGTCTGCCGGCGGCAAAACCTGTCCGACTTGTTCCGATGGCACTGCCTGGAGCCTTCCCTTAATTGCATCGCGGAAGCTGCCGCCTGTTGCTTGTTGAAACAAAGGACCGGATGTCTGCGCCAGCTGAAGTCCTTCTGCCGGAGGGTTCGCGCTGCGGACCAGTTTCGCTTGATCAAAGAGGAGCGACGCGCCGTCTAGTGCGGCGTTGTGAGCATCCGTGCTGTTAATGTTGGCAAGCCGAGAGCGCTCGCCGTTTTCGAATTGGCCCATTTGAGATTTCCGGGTGGATCGTAGTTTCAATATAGAAAAGGAAGCCGGCCTGGAAAAGCGTAAGACTACGGGGCAAGCTGTTCTTTTTTGTCGAATTTCATTAACTATGGCGGAATCTCGTTAATTAATGTCCCGAGCCAGCCAATTCGGCACAATCTGTACGGTGCTTGTGGATTAATAGAATTCGTCAGGTCCATTCGTCAGGTCCATTCGTCCGAAGCAGAGATTAGCGCCAGTGGAGAAGAATATGCGGTCTTTCAGATTTGCTCGCCATTTGTTCTTAGGAGCCATTTCAACGCTGTCAGTATCAGCATTTTGCCAGTGCGCATTTGCCGAGCCGGCTGTCACTGCTGCGCCTGTTCCTGGTGGTGCTGCAACGCCTGCGGGTTCGGAAGTGAAAGTACAGGTCGAGTCGTTGGTGTCGGAAGGTCCGATGTACGAAGAGCGTGGGCTGCTTTTGAAGCGAATCAATGCGGCAAAAGCGCAGGGAATCGGTATTGCCGGCTATATGAATGCATTCAAGTATGTGGAAGAATTGGCAAAAACCAATGCTCCTTCCGATAAATTGAAAGAACGCATTGATGCAGTCAACAAAGGTCTGGACGAACAATCCAAACGCGCTGTCGACCTCAAGAATAGACCGCCGGCAACTGCCTACGATGGCGGCAGCGGCGGAACGGTGGGCGGCGGTCACAGTGACGATAAGCCGAGTGGGTCCGACATTGCCTCGCAACTGAAAGGTCAAAATCCGGACAGTCTTCTCGATAAACTGAAAGCCAAATATGGTGACAGGATACCGCAAGGCACCGATGTCGAAGCTTTGAAGAAGCAGTTCATGGGTGATGATCGAGCCAAGGATATTTTGAAGAAACTTGGACAGTAACGCGGTACCCATTTGCGCACCGCATGTGGTGCACCAATGTTTGGTCGCAAAGTTTCGTGAAAGTAATTTCGGCCACTGTGACTAGACAGGCGGAAATTTCTTCGTAAATCGGCCTTTAAAAATCATCTCTGGTCTACAATTATTTTAGGGGTAGTAATCCGGACGTTGTCAGACGGCCGTATCGCTTTCTCCAATTCAGGTATCCCAAAAGACCAAAGGAATCTCAAGTAACCCCATGACTGACAAAACAGCAAGGTCCAAGCCTAAAAGAAAAAGTCTGGTTTTGATGGAGCGTGACATCTGGGCGCTCGTTCAGCTTTATCTGCACCGCACAATCAGTTCCAGCCAGTTAGCGAGGCTATGCTTTCCTGACATCAGTTATGAAACCGCGCGTAAGCGCTTGAGAAGGCTGCAGCAGGCTGGGTTTACAGGTTCTTCTTCGAGCGGGCGCATGGAAGGTCGCGGCCGTCCTGAGTTAATCTACTTTTTGACCACGCAAGGCGCTAAATCCCTCGAGCAACATCGCGGTATCTCCTGGGAAACTATACCTACCGGACCGCCCCACACGTATCACAAAGAACATTTTCTCCGCTTGGTCGATGTCCGACTGGCCATGCTCGATGCGGAACAACGCGGGCTGATCAACAATCTGGAGTTCACGACCGGCCGCGAATTCTGGCGCGAATTGTCCGGCGATCTCACCAGCGTCGACGAACAAGCTGACGCCACCATCGCATTTAGCTATCCACACATGGAGCCGATCAAAGTTTTGCTCGAGATCGACACCGGCAATTTCCGACAAACGCGGCACTGGGAGCCGAAAATCAAAGCGTTTCTCAAAACCGGTTTTCCAATCTGGGTCGTCACCGGCAGCGCGCCGCGCATCGTGACGCTCAGAAAATGGACACAACCATTGCTCGATGAAGCCGGCGTCGGGCCGGGCAAGTGCGTTTTCAGCGTTTATCAGGAAATAGTCGACAGAGGAATTTTTGGTGCCGGCTGGCAGCGAACCGACGGCAGCTATACAGACTTGCGTCCTAAAATGCCTGAGGGGCAGCGCATTCCACCAGGTTGATCCAGTGGATTAGCAGCCTGTCAAAAGTTCTTCAGCAAAATGGCAGTGGGATAAGTGTTCGTTTTCAATCGGACGCAGAGCCGGCACGTCTACTCTGCACTTGTCGCGCACCATCGGACAACGCGTGTGGAACGTACAGCCCGGCGGTGGGCTGGCCGGGCTGGGCAAATCGCCTGTCAGAATAATTCGTCTTGATCTGTCTACTCGTGGATCGGGTATGGGGGCAGCGCTGATCAACGCTTTCGAATAAGGATGCAGCGGCATCTCATAGACGCGATTGCAGTTGCCTATTTCGGCTATTTGACCGAGGTACATCACAGCGATTCGGTCGCTTATGTAACGAACGACATCCAGATTGTGCGCGATGAACAAATAGGTAAGTTTGAACTCGCGCTTCAAGTCAATCAGTAAATTCAGTATCTGAGCTTGTACGCTAACGTCCAGAGCAGACACTGGTTCGTCCAACACAATCACTCGCGGATTAAGCGCCAGAGCGCGAGCAATGCCGATGCGCTGTCTTTGTCCGCCGGAAAATTCGTGGGGGTATCTTTCCTGCATTCGCACAGAAAGTCCGACCAAACCAAGCAATTCGACAACGCGTTTGTTGAGTTCGGGACCTTTCAAAACTTTGTGAACTTCCAACGGCTCGGCAATAATCTGTTTTACTGTCATGCGCGGATCGAGGCTGGCATAAGGATTTTGAAAGACTATTTGCAGTTCGCGCCGCATTTTTTTCATCGCTTCTGCATCGCACTTCAGCACATCTTGTCCGTTGAACATTACGCTGCCGCAAGTAGCTGGCAGCAAGCGCAACATGACGCGCCCAAGTGTAGATTTTCCACAACCTGATTCGCCGACCAGACCAAGCGTTTCACCTTCGAAGATGCTTAAGTCCACACCATCTAAGGCTTTGACCGCACCAACCTGTTTGTTGAAAAATCCTTTGCGAATTGGAAAATGTTTTTTTAGACCTTTGATTTCTACAATCACCTTTTCACTTTGCACATTCCGCGTTAGGCAAGATGCAATTCTTGCTGCATCGCCATCTGCATCTTGCGCGCCGGTTTGCGACGGGGAATTGTCTTCAGTCAAGGGAAACAGGTCCTTAAAAAAGCATGCCGGCCAATTGACCGGCATGCTTGATTATAAGTGAACGCAGGAAAAAGCTATGGACGTCGGGAGGAGAGATTTCCAAGCTTTTCCACCATCACTATTGCAAACTTGAGCGGATTGCCTTGAAGACGAGTCGGATCGTCAATGATCCAGCCGTAATTTTGTTGATAGTGGCGGCTGTATTTCTTGGCATTTTGCGCTTCGCAGTAGCCATTGTTGGCGCCAGCACCTTGCAGTTGTGGGTATCCAGCTTTGGCGATGGACAAAGTGGCGAGGCGATTCTTTTGGGCACCTTCATTTATATGCAGCCATGCAGTGTCCTGGCTGTACGCAGAAGAAGCATTTGTTTCGTGTAGCTCGTGTTCAAGGCTTTCGAAGTAGCGGTTAAGAGCGTTGTAGTCGTAGCGACCCCACATCTCACTTTTGATTCTGTAAGGCTTTGGCTCTTTGAGGAAGATATACCAGAACACTGTGTACAGAACTAACAACTCGGCAGCGATGATTAGATAGGCGAACATATCCGCCCTCCCGGCTGGAACAGCCTTGAGCAAAGAGGATTCCTATTGTTTTCCGGTTCTTTTTGACCCCGGCGATTGTTGTTTAGACCATCGCCTGTTTTGTACGCATAGGCGCGTTTAGATAAACGCTTCTATGCGCTTCTCGGACGCAGGTAAATTACGCATTCGGCAGAAACTTTAGTCACGCTTAACGTGTGTAAATATGATAACGAAACATTACAAAAAAGCTACGGGTTTTTAATGATCAAATGCTTGTCAAGTGGTTAATTCTCGAACGACGTCAGACGGCACAATGACAGGATTACAGCCATGTTGACGACCTTGGGAGCGTCTATGGTTATCCACTAATAGCTTTGACTTAGAGATCTCACACCCCGCGTCATACCTTTGCCCTGTGTAATTGACGAGGCGTATTTCATTAGGGTTCGGTTCAAAATGCAGATCAATCGAGTTGCTGTGGTGGGCGCGGGGACAATGGGTTCGTCCATTGCAGTCGCATTTATCGCAAAAGGTATACCTGTACTTCTTAAAGACATAGATCAAGCGCAAGTCGATAAAGGCCTCGCCAACATCGATCGTCTATTGAAGTCGCGCGTAGATAAAGGAATGCCTAAGAAAGAGGCGGATGCGCAGCGCGCATTGGTTGAAGCGACCACGGAATATTCGCGTTTTTCAGAAGTGGACTTTGTCATAGAAGCGGTGGCTGAAAATATCGACATCAAGAAGAAGGTTTTTGAGAGTCTCGATGAATACTGCAATGTAGATGCGATTTTTGGCAGCAACACTTCCAGTTTGTCGATTACTCAAATTGGTTCTTTCACTCGACGCGCCGACAAAGTAGTGGGCATGCACTTCTTCAATCCAGCCCACTTGATGAAGTTGGTCGAGGTAATTCCCGGTTTGGAAACATCGCCGGAGACGGTTCAAACTGCAATTGCGCTTGGACAATCTCTTGGTAAGCTGGCGGTTCGCGTTGAGGAATGTGCATCATTTCTAGTAAACCGCTTGCTGGGCCGCTATATGAATGAAGCTCTGTGGTGCTTGCTCGAAGGTGTCGCCGACATCGAAACAATCGATAAAGCCGCATGCGATTTTGCCATGCCGATCGGACCGCTGGCACTGCGCGACATGAACGGCGCGGACATTGGTCTTGCCGTGGCGAAGTTCAACTTTCAAGAATATGGCGAACGCTTTGCCCCCTGTCCTGTTCTCGAAGCAATGGTCGAGAAGCAGATGCTAGGACAGAAGACTATGGGCGGCTTCTATGCTTATGATAAAGAAACCCGTAAACGCGCCGGTGCTAATCCGGCCATGGCGGAGATACTAAATACGGTGCGCAATGGTTCTCACAAAAGCAAGGATGGAAAGGCGATCGAATTCAAAGCTGAGCGACTTTTCTTGCCGATGATCAATGAAGCTTTTTTATGCCTGCAAGAACGAATTTGTGCGCCGGAAGATCTGGACCCCGCTCTTTGTGCCGGACTTGGGATGCGCACTGGACCTCTGGCGATGGCCACTCAAATGGGATTGGATAATTGTTTGCAACAAATCGAAGCACACTTCGAAGCGTATGGCGAACGTTTTCGTCCTGCGCCTTTGCTGAAGCGCTATGTTTGGGGCAAGAGGACAACTATCTCGTGAATCTCAGCGCCTTCACTGAGTTTGAAACATGCAGCTAACTCCCATGCGATCGATGATCATTTTGGCGGTAGCTTGCCTGGGCTTGTTTTTCCTCGGCATGTCCAGCTTTGGCGTCACCGATCCGGGGGAAGGCTATTACGTTGAAGCGGCGCGCGAGATGGTCGAGAGTGGAGACTTCATCACTCCGCATCTTAACTACCAAATCTATTTTTCGAAACCGATCCTCACTTTCTGGTTGATGGCAATTCCTTACAAGATCTTCGGGGTCAGTGAGTTCTCCGCGCGTATCGCATTTTCATTCATCGCCAGCTTATTGGTATTTTCGACTTATCGGGTCGCTCGCGCATTCGGCTCCGAATTCGCAGGGCTTCTGGCTGGTCTCGTCATTGCCTCGTCACCGCTTATCATCGCCGTTACCAGACTCTCTCCTATCGACATTGCATTCACATTGTTTGTCGATCTTGCAGTTTTTGCTTTTGCGATGAGCACAATTCTGGACCGTAAGCGCTGGTGGTGGGTGTTGTATGTTGCGCTTGGCTTGGCTGTTTTAACGAAGGGACCAGCTGGTCTGATCTTGTTTTCTGCCGGCACACTTATTTTTCTACTCGTCTCTCGTCCTGGTATGACTCTCTTCAAAACTTGGTTGAAGCGCCTGAGGCTGGGCTGGGGAACTTTGATCTTTTCTGCGGTTGTTTTGCCCTGGTACGTTGCTATTCATTTCGCCACAAAAGGACTCTTCTTGAAGGTCTTTTTCATCTACGAGAACCTCGGTCGTTTCGCCGGGCGTACAAACCTTGGAAAAGCCGCCTGGTGGTACTATTTGCCTGTTATCGGCTACGGTTTTGCGCCGTGGATTCTTGCCTTACCCTTTGCCGGAGTTTCCATTCTCAAGTCCGGATTGAAGCGAAAGCAGGCGAGCGATGAAGGTTTCTCAGAAGTCAGCGACACCAGAAATCTTTTTCTTCTATATCTGTTTGTCTGGTCTTTGACTGAGTTTCTTTTCTTCAGTTGTTCGAAGACCAAGATGGATACGTATATTTTGCCGTGCTTTGCACCTTTTGCTGTTTGCATAGGAATAAAAACCCAGCAATGGCTCAAGATTCTAAGCGATGCGGATGCTCAATCTAAAGCGGCGCCAGTCTCCAAAGCAGTTTTTGCTTTTGCTGGCATCTTAGGATTTCTGTTTCTGGTCGGTGGACCGATAGCGTCATTCATTCTTGTTAAGACCGATACCGTAGGCAAAGTATCAATAGCACTGGCGTCTGCCCTTCTTGCGCTTGGACTGCTCTTTTGTGCGCGGTTTTACAAAGAAGGGAAAGTGGAACAGGCAGTCGCTTCGTTCGCGGCAGGATTTGCCTTGGCTGCCGGTTTGTGTCAGCCGATTGGTTTTCAGATCGGTTCTAAAAAACGCTGGGATGATTTGAAACTGATTGCCACTCACTTGAAAGATAAAGAAGCTGACATCGCCATTTTCAATACTTTCAAGCCGGCTGCGATGTTTTACACTCGCGGTCCCATCGATTCGTTCTTCCATCCGCACCAGTTGAAGCAGGCAAAACCGGGCGATGATGCGCGTCCCCAACTGGTGATTGTGAGCGACAAGGTCGTCGACAGATTGATCTCTCGACCGGGAATCAATTTGAAACTGATTGAGAGAAGCGGGGAATGGGCGGTCTATGAGGCTGTTGGCTCGCGGCTTGAACGTAATTTGACACTCGAGGAGGTGTTTAACACACCCACGGCTCTCGAGATGGCGGTAAGCGGAAAGGCTGAATGGGGTCCGCTTACGGTTCCATATGCTGCGGGCGACCGCCAGTGGTGGAAGAAGTAGCCTGATCTCGGGCGACTTTCTTCATTAGCGCTCTTCTTAAAACAGCAAATACGTAAAGGCCCGATAAGAGCTATTAAAAGTCCTGGAAATCCCAATTTCGGGGGATGCCGGTGGCGGAACATAAATTTCGGCTTAGCGTCGTTGGGATGCATGCAGTGATGCAGCTATCACCTGTGTGGGAGCACGTTTATGCTGAGAAAGGATGTTGGCGGACAGAGAGCCTTGAGTGTAGCGCTGTCTTTGGTTTTAGTACTCGGAAATTTTGCTCCTGCCATCGCTGCAGCCTCTCCCAGCCTGGGTAATGAAGCTCGACTCGAAAAGATTGAGAACACCCTTTTGCAGAGAACGCAGAAAGGAATGTCTGATGCTGAGCGCCTTTCGATTCTGGAAAAACGCGTGTTCGGCACTGAGAAGACTGGTTCTGTAAGTGACCGCCTTGCTGGGCTCGACAGCGCCATGGCTACCGCTCGTACTGCTTCCAGTTTGCTAGCGCCGCCTATGGCGCCGAGATTGGACACCAGTCCGTGGAGCAAGGTCGAAGAAGCCAAACCCCAAGCCCTGTCGAACTACGACGACCCGGATACTGCTACCTCCAACGACGCTGCAACCGCGATGTTGAAGCGCGCCACCGACATGTATTCCAGAGGCGAAACAGCTGAAGCCGAGCGGATGTTCAAGAAAGTTTTGACTCTTGATTCTCGCAATGCCGATGCGCATTACAATTTGGGGGCGATCGCTGAATCTCGCGGCGATACTGCACAAGCGCTCAATGAATACAGAATTGCCAGCCAGATTAATCCTAATGACCAGGAGTTGAAAGAGGCACTAGTTCAATTGGAGCGTAAGCAACATTCGGACAGATTGGCGCAAGCTGAGCAACAAAGACAAAGAGAGGAGCAGCAAAGAGAGGCTTCTCGCCGCGATAGTTTGAAGAATATGGTTGCTCAAGCGTCAACTGCTTATAAAAACGGTCAGTACGACAGCGCCGTCAGGCAACTGGAGCAAGTCGTAAAGCAAGCCCCGCACGACTCGGATGTTCGCTTTGCCCTGGCGCAAGCCTACAAGGCTAAAGGCGACCTGTCGAGAGCGCGTATGAATCTCAACCAAGCACTCGCTGCGCAGCCGAACAACAAGCTCTATCGTGATGCTTTGAGCGATCTGGATCACAAACTTGCAAACGGTGGAAGCGGCAGTTCTGTCGGTCGCGACAACGGAAATATTGGCGGTAGCGGTTTCAACGGCAATCGCAACTATGACAGCGCCCGTGCTTATGACAATTCTCAGCAAGCCGATGGTGGACCATCGTACGCTCCGGCACCGCGCAAAAACCAGCCGCAAAGTGACTACATCAGTTCTGCATCTTCGGTCGATGACGGTGGAGACGGCGTTCAACCCTTCACTCCATCTCCTTCTTACTCGGGCAGCGCCAGCTCATCGAGACGATACAACAGAGGTGGAATCGGCGGAATTCTCGGCGGCGGCGGTGGCACCAGCAGCTTGGTGAAACGGGCGGCACTGGGCTCCATCACCGGAGCAGCGATGGGCGCAATGTGGAGCCGCAACTCCGGCGGCGGCATGAAATCCAACATGCTGAAAGGGGCGCTAATGGGCGGAATGATGGGAATTTTGACAGGTGGACTCTAAGCTCAATTTTGAAACAGGGAATTTGGCGATGAATTCGATTTTGAAACTACTTCCAGCACTGCTACTGATTGCCAATATCGGGTTTCCAAGTCAGCCTGCGTGCGCAGATGTTCTGCAAGGACGTGTTGAGCACGCTGATGAAAACACTCGCGTACAGCGCCCGGGCAATTTTGGTGAGCGACTGCCGGGCAAAGTGGAATCCACTCGTTTGCAGCGTGCCGAACCAATGGAAGCGCCATCTTTTAGAGGTGGCTTGGTGGATACGAACACCTTCCGCAAACCGCTTGCTGGGCGCGCCCAGGATGACGGCGTCCGTTTGGGTTTGCTTAAGCCAAACGATTTCGCCAACCTTCCCAGCAAGTTCGACTTGGGGGCAGAACGCGGCTCGAAAGAAATGGTGCTTGCCTGGGAGCGTTGGCACAAACAACTTTCAGAAGCGATTTACACTCGCTGGAGCGAAATGGCGGATACGCCAGGGCGCGCGACTATACGCTTGACGGTAACGAAGAACCTTCAGGTCCTTCCCGTGATCGTTTCTTCTTCTGGCAATGGGCGATTCGACAGAGGCCTTCTCGAGGCAATCAACAGTCTCAACGGTAATCCTGGTCTGAATTTCCCTCGCAAATCTCAACGAGACAAAGTTGAATTCGAGACTGATTATGTCGCTGCCACCGACGTCAAATCCGGTTACAGCTGGGTCAAAAACGACTTCGAGAAAGTCCGGGAGCACTACTAATCTAATCGTCACAAGTGTCGAGACTTCGCCTTTGTAGCCTTACACGGCAAGAGGACTTCTGGAAATCCAGGCTTCTAATTCGGCAAATTCTTGAGTGCTGAGAATGTCTCTTTGTTTCAATGCTGAAAGAACGAAGTCATCAATTCTGGATTCGCTTGCTTGCAGCGCGGATGAACAGGTTGAGTTTTCCTGTGCAATCAACCTTGTCGCTTCGACGCATTCATTTGCTAATTTCGAAAGTGCTGCTGATTCCTCTTCCGTAAACGGTATGACGGGTAAGCGTTTCACATCACCGACCTGGAAATTTATAGTCGGATTAATTAGATGCGCCATCTTTCCTGCAAAGCTCGAATTCAAATAAGCAAGCAGCGCATAGCGGTCGATCTTAGTTGGAAAGAGTGCTGAAGCTGCAACGTCGAAGATACAGCCGGCAGGCAACAGCCGCACTGCGAAGTTGGAGTTGTTGACGAAGGAAAACGACAGTCCTTCTCTGAAATAGTATTTCTCGTTTTTGACGACCCAGTGCACTTTGCCATTTAGATATGGATACGCTTTCTTCACTGCGTCTTTGATTTCCTGACCTTCGTTTTCCCATTTGACGACATTGACCACAGGGCTGAACCAGCGCTGCGAACCGGCGCCTTTGACGTAGGGAAACCAGACTTTGTTTATTTCTTCCTGGTCTACTTCCCAAACAAATTTGACGAAGCGTTCGTTATCTGTCGTTGCGAGTCCTTGCCGTACTTCGGCGAATTCGTCTAACGGTGGCAGTTTCTCCATCAACGTCACGGCTGCTTCGGGGCAGGAATAATTGAACTGTGAGTTCGGAAATCTTCGAAAAGACTTGATGTCGCGAGTGAAAGTCAAAGGGCTGGAGTTCGGGTTCTGCAGCGCTTCGGCAAGGGCTGTGGCTTTGTCCTTTTCTTTTCGCAAGTTGACGAAAATAGTCTTCTGCAAAGGCCGTGCTTTTCCAACCACCAAAATTACGCTGTCAATTTTTTCTCCGGATTGAAGTGGAAAAACACCAGTACCAGCCTCAATTGCTAACGTCGGTGCATAGCCATCTATAAGATGATTTCGAAACGCTTTCGAACTCGGCAGATACATGATTGAAGATTGCGTAATTAGTCCCAGCTTGCCTTCGTCTTTGAGCAGCTCCAAACATCTTCGTGTAAATGCCACTGATATGTCGTGACTGTCGTCTGGATAGTGCTGGCGCAATAATTGTTTCAGTTCTCGACTGAGCAGTTTTCTGCCGATGTACGGCGGATTGGTCAAAACCGTTGAATAGCGCCGAGATAGCGGGTGCCCATCAACTGAGTCATAGCTGCGATCTAGAGTTCCGAGTATACTTTCTCGATTGATTTTTGTATCGAGGAGCTGAAGACCATCAAAGGTCAGTGCTTGCGGCTCGTCCAAGCGTAAACATCTGACACTAAATGCCATGCTCGTTATCCAGATACCGTGCGGGTCGATGTCTACTCCGCTGAGCGCTCCATTGGCTAGATACTTTGCAGCGTCTGTCTGAGAAAAACCATTCGATTCGAGAATCGAGAGCATGGCGTCGAAGGCAGGGAGAAGAAAATTGCCACCGCCGCACGCCGGGTCAATTACTGAAAGTTCGCAAGGAGGGACAATGTCTCTTTTTAGCGCGTGGTCAATCAATGCATCCACTACCCAGTCCGGTGTGTATAGCTGGGTGAATGCAATCAATGCCTGACTGCTCATCTCTTTGTTGGAAGATTGAACTTGCTTCAAAGCATCCTGGCGGCGCATGTGCGAGCAAAGCTGATACGTATGCCCGATTGCGGTTTCTTTAGCGAAGAGTGGAAAATCCTTTGTGGCTTTAAAGAATTGTTTGAATGCAGTCAATTGATGAGGAGTTATCGCAATAGGCTCAGGCATCACTTCGCGAACAGCTTCTGGCGCTAGTTCTTTAGCTCTTCTATAAAGTCTTGCGTTGAGTTTTGAAATCTCTTCGGCGCTTTGATGACTTAGGCTTTCAGTTTTCGAAGACAGGTTTTTGAGACATTCGTTGCGTTCGAGAACATTCAAGGCAATGACAGAGACGATTGTTGAAAGAAGCTCGGGAGCTAGCTCCTCTGCCGCGCCTTCCTGCCGATTGCCGCTGACCGCCTTGATAAGACGTTTCAGCTCCAACAACTGGTTGTGCTCTTTCGATTTCAATTTTTCTTTGGAGAAATTCGGCTGTGTTCTTGCATGAATTTGAGCGCCATTTGCCATGCTTGCTCTGCTTCTTCTTTCTTGTAATGCTCTCGGGTGTCATTGAAAAAAGCATGTGGGCAATTCTCAAATACTTTCAATTCAAATGGCACTTTTAGCTCTTCGAGCTTTTGTCTGAATATCTCTAAATGCTCTGGCGTAATGAGTTCGTCTTGCCCTGCAAAAACGCCTAGGATGGGCGGTGTTTGAACATTGGCATAGTCAATCGGATGTTTCGGCTTTTGCTCATTGAGTGATGGATATTTGACGCGCCCATAAAAATCGACTGCCCAAGCTAGTTCATTTGTTGATGATGCAAACATGAAAGCGATAGCGCCACCCATGCAAAATCCCATTGTGCCAATTGCGTCAGGAAGTACATTGGGAGTTCTTTTTGCTTCATTCAAAACAGATTTCAAATTGTCTATCAATGTGGAGTCGGAAATTCCACCCCAGACTTCGCGCATTGTAGCAAGGTCGTTGCGTGCTTCTAGCTCTTTGGGAAACTGAGGCGAGCAAGTAAAAAGATCTGGAGCAAATACTCGGAAGCCCTTCTTTGCAAAGCGCATTGCTACGTCTTTGATGTGGTCATTAACAGCAAAAATTTCGTGTATCAAAATGAGCGCTGGCATGTCTTCTTGTTTGCCAGGCTGTGCGACAAAAACTGGAATCTCGTGCGCTGGACCTTGGACTGTTATCCATTCTGTGACTGTGCTGAGTTCGATTTTCATGAAATTGGAAAATTATGCAGAGAGGTTGGAAACGCACATTCTATCGGATTTGCTCTGTGTCCGAATTAACTGACAAACTGGCGGAGAAGGCTGGGAAGTCCCGTAGATATTGATGTTCGGGGAATTGGCGAGTCTCGAAATCAAGTTTTGACTGCTTGTTAGATTTTCTCGATTTTGTCTAACAAATGGTTTGAGAGATCACCTCGAGAAAATCTAACAAGCAGTTTTTTTGAAAATTTCACTCCCAACGGCCTGTCTGTTTCTTGCGGGCAATTGAACTTTTTGGGCTCAGGATACGTATTCAAATGTACCGGAACTCAGAGGCTAATCAAGTGTCGACTGCTAGCAACATTCGCAGGTTTGTGAAAGGAGTGCCATATGGGCAGATCTTTTCAACTCGCGAGTGTTTGCATTTTGGCTCGCGAGCATCGGTGGATCAGACTTTCTACCGGTTGGTGGGTGATTGCAAAATTGTGCGACTCGCTTATGGTCTATTCGTCAAGCTTCAACCGGGGATGAAGATGCCGAGTATTGAAGAAATAGCGATTGCAAAAGCAAAAGCATTCAGTAAAGAGATCTTCGTGCATGGGCAGGATGCTGCATTTGAGGTTGGAATTGCAGATCAGCCAAACAAGGTGCCGACTTACTATGTGACCGGCTCTGCATGCAGTTCTTTCCGTAGTCTCGTGCATGGTCGAAGAGTCTATCTCAAGTCAACGGCAGCAAGAAAGGTATACGAGAAAAATACGCGCGTTGGAAAGGTGCTCAGAGGCTTATGGCATATCGGTGAAGAAGCGCTCGACCTCAATGTCCTTCAGAAGGCTACGATGAATCTCAATCGAGATGAAATTAGACAGCTTAGACTGGCTGCTTACAGGGTTCCTTACTGGTTGGCGCGTTTCACCAACCGCTCATTAACTAATTTCGGTCAGGTTTTGAGCTAGCGCGCGGTGACCAGAGACTGGAAATCCAGTTTGCGCTCAAGCTGCGCACTTTGTCTTGCGTGTTCGATGATGCTGATTGTTCTCACCGCATGCTCCGGGCTTACCGGAGGAGCCGTGTCATTGAGAATTGCATCGCGCACTCCTGCGTAGAAGTTCTCGTAGCAACCTTTTTCACTGACTAAAATTTCGCTTACAACTTTGCCGTGCTTTTCCAGTGCAAGCTTTCCGGAAAGACTTACATCTTCCAGTCCCCACTTGCGGTCGCCGGGTTTCATGCCTTTTCGAAGAGCATCTTCTTGGGGGTCCAGCCCGTATTTTTCATAGCTTCCGTTCATGGCCAACACGCGAAAACGCGGTCCCGGAATTGCCGATACGATGTTTGCATACAGATGCGCGCGCACCCCACCTGCAAACTCCAGGGCAACGAAAGCATCGTCGTCCGCACGCACCCCGGCACGGCGTTTGTCCAATTCGCAATACACTGTATTGGGGGTTCCGAACAAGACGCAAGCTTGGTCAATTAGGTGACTGCCTAGATCGAAGAGCAGCCCTCCACCCTCATCCGGTCCAGTATTGTCCTTCCAGCGTTTCGTATCCAAAGTCGGGCGAAAGCGCTCAAAGCGAGACTCGAATCTCACAACATCAGACAGCTTACCTTCCTTCAGTAGCTTCTGAATGGTGAGAAAGTCATTGTCCCAGCGACGATTTTGGAAAACGGTAAGCAGCTTTTTCTGCTTGTTGGCGACGTCAATAACTTCTCTGCATTCACGACTGCTAATTGCAAACGGCTTATCCACAACTACCGCTTTACCTGCTTCCAAGGCTGCTTTCGCTTGAGACGCGTGCCATTTGTTGGGCGAAGCGATGATGACTATGTCAATCAAATCAGAATGCGACTTCAGGGCCGCTTCAAGGGAGCTGACAATTTTTGCATCCGGGAAACTGCCAGCTGCTTTTCTTTTGCGCTCGTCGTTGCTTGTGGTTATGACAGTAACTGCAAGTCCTGGAGTCGTTTTCAGCAAAGGGGCATGGAAAATCTCTCCGGCTAAACCGTAACCAACCAGCGCAACTCCAAGAGGCTTGTCTGACATCTCAATTTCCTTTTTCAATCGAATTAGCGGGAGCCATAGGTAACGGACTTACTGCAGGGATCGTAGTATAAGGGTTTGTGCCCGAATTTTGTGCAGGACTTGCGGTAATACCTGGGTCCGCATCGCCGTTGCTTGAGCCTGCACTGGCGGAAGTGCCGTCCTTCTTACTTTCTGTGGTCGCTGGCTCATCGGATGCCGTCGAGGTTTCGTCGCCTGTTTCAACTGGCGCCGGAATGGAGCGGCCGATTTTTTTCTCGAGCGCCACGATCAGTTTTTCTATTCCCGCTGTCTTTGATGCAGGTGCATGCAATGCCTTCGCTCTCTTTAGTGCTTTTAGCGCGCGTACATATTCGTGCTCTTTGGTGAGAATGATTCCGAGGTTGTACCAGGGGCCCCAACGGCGAGGCGCAAGCTGTGCCGCCATCTCCGTTGAACTTGCAGCGCGTTCTAGATTGCCGTTATTGTGCAGCGCTCCGCCGAGGTTTTCGTAATAGGAATAATCATGGCTGTAGCGCTGAATCGCCTTCTGAAACATCGAGATCGCCTCTTTGTATTTACCGGCGCGGGCGAGTTTGACTCCTTGATTATTCAGCTTATTCGCTTCGATCCAGTCCAGGTATTTACCCTTCTTCGGAAAGAGTTTGGATTCGTTGTACTCTTGCTCTTCGGCAGGTTTTTGTATCGCTGAAGGCGCCTTTTGTGTTTCTGCGACAACGGAGGCAGCACTTGCACTTAGGTCGTGAATATGGCGAAAAATATCCACATCAAAGTTTGAGGGAGGCTGCGATTCATCGAAACGGACCTCCCTCAAAATGATAGCTTCGTATTTCCTTCGAATTCGCTTCTAACGGCTTAGACTTTCGCTTTCTTCTTCATGTCGAAAGTGATTTCGTGCTTAGCCATTCGATCGAATGCTTCTTTCATTCGATCTTTGTCTGCGCAAAGTCCCATACGGAACCAGCCTTCACCTTGCGGACCGTAGGCAGTACCTGGCGGTACAACGATGCCTGCTTTGTCCAGCATGATTTCGGCAAACTCTGCTGAAGTCATGCCTTCGGGGGTCGGCAGCCACATGTAGAAGGTCGCTTTGATTGGCTTTACGTTCCATCCCAGCTTGGTCAATTCTTTGACAGCCAGGTCACGGCGTTCAATGTAGAGCTTATTGCAGGCTTCGATGTGATCCATCGGTCCTTCCAACGCGGCGATACCGGCAATCTGAATGGCGCGGAAAATATCAGTGTCGCAGTTCGATTTGATCGAACCAAGCGCCTTTACTGCAACCGGGTTGCCGATTGCAAAACCTATTCTCCAGCCGGTCATGTTGAATGACTTGGACAACGTATGCAGCTCGATGGCAACATCCTTGGCGCCTTCAACTTGGAAAATCGACGGAGCGACATAACCTTCATAGGTCATCTCCGGATAAGACAAATCGTGGCAAACCAGCAGGTCGTGCTTCTTGGCGAAGGCAACCAGCTTTTTGAAGAACTCTAGATCGGCGATACCGGCAGTCGGGTTGTTCGGGTAGTTGAGCATGATCAGCTTGGCGCGTTTGCATACATCAGCAGGAATCGCATCGAGATCAGGCAAGAAACCATTCTCCGCTTTGAGCGGCATGAAATAAGGCTCTCCGCCAGCCAGGATGGTCGATGTTTTGTATACAGGATAAGCTGGGTCAGGAATGATGTTGACGTCACCGCTATCGATGAAAGCCATGATCGTGTTATGCAGACCTTCTTTCGAACCGATCAGTGAGGTTACTTCGGTGGCAGGATCCACTGTCACGCCAAAACGGTTTTTGATGTACTTGGCTGCGGCCGCTTTGAACTCTGGAGTGCCGCCGAAAGGTGGGTACTTGTGATTGGCTGGATTGTCGATGGCTTTGTGCATTGCATCGACGATGTGCTTCGGTGTCGGTTGGTCGGGATCGCCGATGCCCAGGTTGATCACGTCAACCCCGCGAGCAACAGCAGCCTGGCGTTTCTTATCGATTTCCGCAAAGATATACGGAGGGATCGACTTCATTCTCTTTGATACTTCCATGGCAAGAACCCCGATAGTTTGTTCACTGGCTGGAACACCGACCGCCGGTCCGACCACCTCATAGAGGGGCTCAGAGCGTCGTGCGGGCGCGTCCATCACAAGCTCACTATTCTAAGTGATGGAGAACGCGATTTGGTCGTGGTTTTGCGTCTTTGAAGCAGGGTTTTACCGTCAATTTGAACCAGAGGCTCAAGAACCTTTCCTGACGAGCTTCCTGGGGATTTGTATGTATCTCTGGTTAAGTAGAATTACATTAAGATTGGCTCGGCGTTGTCATTTACACCTCAAGAACTCGATATCTTTGACGAGAAACCGCCGATTCTGGAAATCGTGGTTTTGAACTTCTGGTTTCTGAGCCGCGCAGTCTTCTCATCTGTTCCGCCCAATCCATTTCCATAACCTGCCCACCTGACCTATTTGTCCTTCTATCTAGCCTGATTTGCAATGAACATGTCCACGACAAACTTGACGGAAGGAAAGGTCCAGCAGACGCCTCAGGAAATTCCTGTTCAAGCTTGGAACGCGAAAAACAATCTGGCGCTCGCCTTCACCTTCGTCGTTGGCGTCTTCGTCTATTTCAATGCGCTCGGCAGCTTTCCTTTATTCAACCCAGATGAAGCTCTTTATGCGGAACCCGCGCGAGAGATGCTGAAAAACGGCGATTGGCTGACTACTCATCTCAATTACATTGTTCGCTACACAAAACCGCCTCTGGTCATTTGGGCGCAGGCGTTGCTCTTTAGCGTTTTTGGCGTCAGCGAGTTTGCCGCGCGTTCTTTCGGCGCTGCTTGCGGTGTATTGCTGGTTGTCCTGACGCAGGCGTTTGTCACTCGCTACGTCAATTTGCGAGCTGGTATTGCCGCTGGTTTTTCGCTAATGACCGCTCCTTTGTTTTTCGGAACAGCACGCGAGTGCATTACTGATGTGCCCCTCTCGCTTTTCTTGAGCGGTGCCATTATGGCTTTCTATGCGGCTTTTCGTGAGAGTAGAAACAAACTTCTCGCAACTATCGGTTATGTCCTGATTGCCCTTGCGGTGATGACCAAAGGACCTGTTGCAGTTGTTCTTCCCGTTGCGATTTTGGGCTTCTATTACTTAACGACTGGTGGTTTGAAGCAAGCCTGGCAGCGCTTCTTCCCAATTGTGGGTGCATTAATTGTTGCTGTATTGGCCCTGCCCTGGTTTGTACTCGAGATTGCTGCGACGAAGGGGGAATACTTCCAGGAATTTTTTGTGCGCGAGAATTTTCAGAGATTTACGTCGGAAGTGGATTCGCATAAAGCCCCAATCTGGTATCACGTAGCCGCTGTAATGGGCGGCTTCTTGCCGTTTTCGCTCTTTCTGCCGCAATCGATTGCAGAAACC
Source organism: Candidatus Melainabacteria bacterium (assembly GCA_012965515.1). GTDB lineage: Bacteria > Cyanobacteriota > Vampirovibrionia > Obscuribacterales > Obscuribacteraceae > QKMZ01. The sequence continues at coordinate 35,507 of DTSE01000055.1, forward strand.
GTTTGTGCACTGAAGGAAAAGTTAAAGCAGCCGATCGCGAGTGGTAAAGGCATACTGCAGCAGGTTATTGCAGTTCCTCAAGCATTGCAGAACCTCGACCCCATCCAGTCATTGCAGTATTTTGCAGTGCTCTGGCTGTTTATTACTGTTGCCTTTTTCAGCGTCAGCGTCTCGAAACTTTTGCCCTATACTCTTCCTGCATTTCCTGCTGCTGCAATATTGTTTGCACTGGAGATCGAACGCGCCATTTCAAAGCCTGCTCGCTGGAGGCTTTTGGTGCCAGTCTCGCTGATTGCGGTTACTTGTGCAGTCGGTTATTTCGTCATGCCTTTTGCACTTTCCAAAGTGAGAAGTCTTCCTGATGGCGTGTTGCCGCTCGCCCAATCAGCATGGGCGACAATGGCTGTGGCTATGAGCGTTGCAGCGGTTATGGCTTGGGTCAACAGGAGACAAATTGCAGTCGGCATTGTTTTGACCGCGCAAGTTTTGCTTTGCGTGTTCCTCGCCATTCCGCTTACGCTGAAACTGTCACAACACTGGGAAGGTCCGCTTCCCGAGATGTCTCGCTTCGTCGGTAAAGTCTCAGAGCCGGCTTTCGTTTTTGATATGCGCAAGCCTGGAGTTCCGTTCTACGCGGACAGGCAAATGTCCCAGGCCTGGACATGGGCGGCTTTGACTTCAGAACTCAGTCGCATCAAACGTGCCTATGTGATCACGCGGTCGAGAAACAAACCTCCATTGCTCGAAATGCCAGGTTTCACGGTCATTAAGGAAGAAGGATTGTATGTGCTATTGCGCTTTGACAATCCGTTTCCGCCTAGCGAACCTTATGTGCCTAGCCCGGGCATTCACAGCATGCAACGCTAGAACAACACATTGGTTCGAAAGATTTACTGGGCTCGAACCAGTGTAAAACGCACTTTGAGGTTAAACTGCGTGCCCGGCCGCAGACCCTGAAGCCCAAGCCCATTGGAAGTTATAGCCGCCGAGTTGACCGGTGACATCAACTACTTCACCGATAAAGTAAAGCCCAGGAACCTTCTTCGCTTCCATTGTTGTGGACGAAAGCGCGTTGGTATCGACGCCGCCTCTGGTGACTTCCGCTTTCTTGTAACCGACTGTTCCTTGCGGTGTAATCTGCCAGTTTTCCAGCCGAGCCGCTAAAGCTCGCATCTTCACTTCAGAAAGTTCGGAGACGTTTCCTTTGATGTTTTCCATCTGGCACAAAATTTCCGCCAATCTGCGCGGGATGATTTCCGCAAGAATGTTTTTCACTTCTTTGTTTGAACCATCTGCAAAGCGTTCATTGAAATACCCGATTGGGTCTATGTCCGGTGCGATGTTGATAGAAATCGGGTTTCCCTTTTTCCAGTAGAGCGATGCTTGCAAGCTAGCTGGACCGGATAAACCGTTATGGGTGAAAAGAATGTTTTCGCGAAATGCAACTTTGTTGACCGAAACGACAGAGTCAACGGAAACGCCTGTCAACTCTTTGAATTTGGAAAGATCCGCGGAGCTGAAATTGAAACCATCCAGTGCCGGATTTGTTTCCACAACTTTTAAGCCGAATTGCTGAGCGATTTGATATCCGAATCCTGTGGCTCCAATTTGAGGAATTGATAAACCACCGGTCGCAATAACGAGTGACTCGCAGGTGATAGTTTCATTGTGTGTATGAATGAGAAAATTGCTGTCTTCTGCCTCTCTTTTGACTTCTCTGACGATACGGCCTTTGAGAAAAGTCGCGCCTGCTTTATCGCACTCATTCATCAGCATGTCTACAATCTGACTTGCGGAACCGTCGCAAAACAGCTGCCCAAGTTTTTTCTCGTGATATGCGATTCGATGTTTCTCCACCATCTCTATGAAGTCGCCCGGCGAGTAGCGCGAGAGCGCTGACTTATGAAAGTGCGGGTTGTTGGAAACGTAATTGTCCGGTCCGGCGTTGATGTTGGTGAAATTGCAGCGACCGCCGCCCGATATGAGAATCTTTCTGCCTATAACTGTCGCGTGATCGATAAGCGCAACCTTGCGCCCGCGCCGCCCCGCGTGAATAGCGCACATCATGCCTGCCCCGCCGGCGCCTATTACAACCACATCGAACTTAAGCATCCCAAATCTCTTCTTGATCCCGAGCGATTATACTCTTCAGTTCCAATTGGCTGTGATCAATTGCAAATGCCATCGGCAAATCCCAAGAGGAATATTTGCATGTTCGTTTCTACTGCTTCCAGGTTTAGGGCTTTTAGCGCTTCGCTTTTTGCTTTGGCGAGTTTGTCTATGTTGCCCGCCGCTATCGCAGTTCCGTTCGTTCATACCGGTTCCTCAGAAGCAAGCGTAACAGCTGATGACTTTTCTTCTTCTTCCTCTTCCTCTTCCTCTTCGAACTCGAACAATGCTCTTTCTGCCCACTCGGGGTCGAAAGATGCCGCCGCAAACAAACAAGCTGACTTGGTACTAAAAAACGGTGCGATTTGCACAATGGACGCGACAGGACGCTGGTGTGAGGCGATTGCGATTAAAGAAGGTCGCATTTTATCTGTTGGAAGCCACAAGCAGAGCAGTGACTGGGTAGGCGCCACGACGAAAGTTATAGACCTCCACGGGCGCATGGTTTTGCCCAGCTTTCACGATACGCATGTTCACCTGGCAGAAGGGGGTGTCGAACTCGGTCAGTTGAGTCTGGAAGGTTGTGCGAACCTTGCCGACGCGATGAAACGACTGAAGGACTATTCCGAAAGAAATCCAGATTTGAAATGGATTCTCGGCGGCAACTGGTCGTTGACTCTATTTCCGAATGCAAATCCCAAGAAAGAAACGTTGGATGAGATCGTCAAAGACAGACCAGTGTTCCTAATTTCAAACGACGGACATTCCGCGTGGGCTAATTCAAAGGCGATTCAGTTGTCTGGCGTTACCGCGAAAACTGCCGATCCTCCCCTCGGAAGAATTGAGCGTGACGCGATGACTGGAGAACCAAGCGGCGCATTTCGCGAAGCGGCGATTGATTTGATCAGGCGCAAATCTCCTAGAGTGTCTGAAGCTCAGATGCTTGAAGGAACCAAGAATGCAATCAAGTATGCCCATTCATTTGGCATAACACATGTCACCGAAGCGAATGCTGGAGAGGACATTCTCAAGGCGTACAAAACTCTCGTGGACAAGGGTGCGCTCAATCTGAAAGTGAGAGCGGCTGTGGAAACAGACCCGCAAGGAAATGAGAAACAGGTGAATCGAGCTCTGTGGCTCAGGAAAAAATATGAGGGTGGCCGCCTTCGAGTTGGTGAGGCGAAGTTCTTTGCTGATGGAGTTGTGGAAACACACACGGCGTCACTCTTGACGCCCTATCTCGACAAGAAAGAAGAAACTGGCATCAGCAATTGGACAGACGAGAAGTTTGCAAAACTGGCTACTGCATTTGAAAAGGCCGGTTTTCAAATTCATATCCACGCTATAGGCGATCGCGCGGTGCGACAAGCTTTGAACTCGATAGAAGCTGCGCGCAAGGTGCATGGAGACCTTGATCTTCGTCCGCACATCGCGCACTTGCAGCTAATTGATAAAGCCGATATTCCTAGATTCCGCCAACTCGGTGTGACGGCGACATTTCAGGCTCTCTGGGCGTATCGCGATGTGTTCGTCAAGGACCTCACTGTTCCTGTTTTGGGAGAAGAACGCACGAATAGCATGTACCCGATCAATAGTTTGCTTCGTCATGGAACTGTTCTCTCTGCTGGCAGCGATTGGACTGTCAGTTCTCTGAATCCGCTCGATGCGATTGAAGTCGCAGTGACGAGAAAAGGACTTGCAGACAAGCCTGAGGACAACAAGGATGAGCCCCTCAATCTCGATGAACGAGTTAATTTGATGGATTTTCTGGCAGCTTACACGATTGGCGGCGCCTATTCAGATCATTCCGACAAGGTATCCGGTTCGCTCGAGCCAGGCAAAGCAGCCGATTTGATAGTGCTAGACAAAAATCTCTTTGAGGTGCCGAATACAGACATCCACAAAGTAAAAGTCATGCAGACAATGCTAGACGGCGTGTTCGTTTACGACAGGGAAATGGAGTCAAATGCTTCAAAAACCAATGCGGACGGCAAATAAGCCGCCCGCATTGCATCATGCGTTGTTGTAAAAGTTACTGCAGTCCTTCCGGATGCTCGGCGTTGGAATTGGCTACGTAAGCGCAATTTGCCGGTTTTCCAACTATTGGAACGGAGCCGATGAAAGGCATGCCCGACATATTGAGCCATGGGTTTATCGTGAACTGTGTCCTGATTTGATACTCGTAGATGTTGTTTTGCGTGTCGGCTGGTCCGCCCAACCCGGAGTTTTTAGTTCCATAGGTTGTGCCGCCTGACGACAGGTTTGTGCTGGCGATGTACATGTCAGCGCCGGAGCCGTTGTATCCTCCTAATGGCGTGATATTGGCGAATTTTCCGAAGCCGGAATTCTTCCATTTTTTTATCTCTTGATCCATGCCGTTCAATGCATCTTGCCAGGTTGTAGAGGAACCTGCGATGCTTGCTGCCTGGCGTGTAATCATGAGAACGGTCGCCGAGCTCGTGGCGAAGCCGATCAAATTGATCAAAGGAAACAAGATAACTAGGAAGAAGATGAAAAGGACAGGTGCGAATTCAGCAATAGCACCACTACCCGTGGGACGCCTAACGTTTCTAACTTTGCGTGTTGCAACACGGTGACTCATAGCCACTCAAACCCCCCGGTCAAAAACTGGGCAAGGAAACCCACTTACATTATTCCCTGTAAGATAAAGAACGATCTCCCCCTCTAGGGGGAGGGTTAAGAGGCGTAAATCAATGAAAGATTGTCAGGATAAGCTTTCCGGGATTATTGGCAGCAAGGTTTTGCGGGCAAATAGCACGTTGAATCAGTTCGCAATTGAGTTTTCAGGAGACCAGTGTCTCTTCCTTGACGTGAAAACCGCTTCCGGGGAGGCTTCCATTGAACCGTCTCTGACGGAAGCTGCACGTTTTCCAAACGATGGCGACGCTGTCTGTAAAGTCGACTGGAGTTGGATTTCGGGCGGTGAACTGCTCGAAATCAAACCTGGAATCGACCAGTTTAAGTTGATGCTTGCGCCTCAAGGAACAATTACAGTGTCAGCAGGCATCTGGCAAGGAAAACCGTTCCTGAGTTTCATGCCCTATAAAGCGCCGCAGAAGTAGCGCCGGCTTCCCTTTTGGGGATGAATTTGCGTAGTTTCCGCAGAATTTTCTGTCTTTCTGTGGGAAAAACCGGCGTTCGACCGTATTTCCACCAATCGATTCTTTCATTGGATCGGTCTAATATTCTGACATTGAACGGAAACCCCAGTGCAGAACGGAGATTCGACCATGAATCCGACCACGATTAATAACAAAGCCGACGGCGCTGAGTCCAGAACCCAGAGCGAAGCCTGCCAGGTTCAGTCATCAGTCAGTTCGAACGCAAGCCAAAACGCCACTCCCGTTTGCAAGAATGGAGTTTGCATGGTCACCTGGAAGCCTACGAAACCGCAAGCCGCCTAAGAGAAAAATTCAAAGCGCATTAGTCGCGCTATTTATGCCTCAACAACCGCTCGTTTCCGCTTAGTCGAAACGGGCGTTTCTGTTTCTGTTTGTTGGGCTTTTGCCTTCATTCTCTTTTCGAGTTGGGCAACCGAAAACGGATAAGGACACCAGCCAGCTCCATTTACAGGACATGTTGCAAGCGCTGCACTGGACACTTTTGCCCTGCGTGCTTTAGTGCGCTTCGGAGCCGTCTTTGTGCTCGGTTTTTTCATGCCGCTCTCCTTCTGAGTCTATATTTGGTATACCACCAAATGCAGATTTGGCGCGCACCTCACTTTAATTTGATTGAAAATCAAAGTGATTTTCGTGCCTTTGAAATCCCCCGAAAGTTAGACTGATTCTGTGTTTTCGAGTTCCGCGCCAGCGCGAAAATTTTATCTTTCTTGGTGATCGTTTCTTGCATTCGGCACCAAAAGCACGTTCAAATAGTGGGCCATTCTTCTCGCGAAAATTGTCTGCAAGAAATGATGCCTTATTCATCAAGCAACCATCTGCATTTTGATTGCTGTCATTTAAGTATTTGAACGCGCTGAGATTTATCGGCGAGTTTCAAGCCCAAATCGGAGGTGCTTGAAGCTGCTACTGTGTATGTGCATGTCGCAGTAGTCTTTCGTGACGGCAAGTCGAGAAACCAATACGGGACGGTATTGTCAATGCAAACTGAAGGTGGAGAAAGCAGCAAATCTGAACCACGCGTCGAGCAAACAGGCGTTTCCCATCAGTCGGGTACGCAGGTCGCACATGCCGATGGACGGGTAGAGCTGACAGATGAGTCTCTGATTGCTTCAAGCCCCATTTATAATCACGACCTTGCTCCGATTCCAGTCTCAATGCGCAACTGGTCTACATACAACTACGCGGCGCTCTGGGTGAGTATGTCGGCGTGCATTCCGACATACATGCTTTCATCCAGCCTCATTGCCAATGGAATGAATTGGTGGCAAGCCGTCATCACTATATTGCTCGGCAATATTATTGTTCTTGCGCCGATTCTATTGAATTCGCATCCAGGCACCAAATACGGTATCCCCTTTCCGGTTTTTGCGCGCGCCGCATATGGAACTTATGGTTCTAACTTGCCTGCTCTCATGCGCGCTGTTGTCGCTTGCGGTTGGTTTGGAATTCAAGCTTGGATTGGCGGGCAAGCACTGCATGTCTTTTTTAAATCGGTTTTTCCAGGCTGGGAAACAGCCTTGGGCGGACCAATCGGAGGGCACGTCCCCGGTGAGTGGATTGGGTTTGCACTCTTTTGGGGCTTGAACATTCTCATAATCTATAGGGGAATGGACTTGCTCAAAAAGGTTGAAGGATTGGCAGCTCCCTTCGTGATGATCATGTGCTTTTCCATGGTCGTTTGGGCGG
>DTSE01000056.1 GCA_012965515.1 Candidatus Melainabacteria bacterium
AGAATTCGGACCAGACCGAACTTCCTTAAGGCGCTCCACACGTAAGCTTGCCGAACTGAATGCGCTGGCGATGCTCATGAGCTTTTTGCAAGCGCTGGTTTGCGGACTGACGTTTGTCCTTTGTTGGCGAGCCACAAGAAGCAAGAGTCTCGCTTTTACCGCCGGTCTAATCTGGTCGCTTTACCCTCCAGCACTAATCGGAGTTCAAAGGCTGGGCACCGAAACAATCTCGGCTCTGTTTTTGCTGACTATTCTTCTTTGTTTTTCTTTCGCGCTTAGTTGCGACAAAAAGCGGCTCTGGTACCTCGTTCCAATGGCATACGCAGGAGTATTCTTCGCCTTTCTTTTGTTGACCAAACCAGTATTGATGTTTTGCGTTCTGCTTCCTTTTGGATTTGTTTTTTTGTCTTTCAAATGGAAACCGGCATTTTTAGCCATTCTCGCCTTTGCTTGTGCAACAGTCCTTACAATGATTCCATTTTGGGTCTTCACAAAACAGACTACTGGAGAAGCATGTCTTCTCCCCAAACGCATGCCGGTTCTAAATGCCATCGTCTCCAACAACCTCATCAATGACGGTTTGGGTTGTTTGCCGCCAGCGCCCGTGTCAGAAACAATTACCGGTATGAAGAGCGTTGCTGCAGTGCAAATGGCACTTTTCATGGAAGATCCAGTCGCTCACACTGACCTGTATATCCGAAAAGTCGCGCGGATTTTTGCCGAGCCCTGGAATGACTTTCGACGTGCAGCGGTTTTGCCGAATGCGCTTTGTATCAGGTTCGCCCATCAAGCCCTGGGAGCCCTCGCGCTGGCGGCAATTGCTGCATCTTTTGCAGCAACTGTTTGCGCCGTGAGTTGCTTGTTTCAAAAGGCAAATTCAAAACGAAGTAGCCAGAGAGACTCAACCGAAACATTTGTTGATAGCGGCGACCATCTGGCGGTAATGGTCTTTTTTGCACTGTTAGGACATTTGATTTACGCCGCATTTGAAGGAATTCCGAGATACGGCTTTACCGCTGTCCCACTGTATTTGATTGCTGTTTTTTGGACTGCTTCTAAGCTCATCAAAGCACGGCTTTACGGTTGGACAGCAATGAACTTACTTTTGCCAACATTGCTTCTTGCCTTACTGGCCAATTTTGCTCGACTGCAATCGGTTCTACAAGTAGTGGGAAATCCAATTGCTGTCTGCGTTCTGCTCAGTGTTTTCCACATTATGCTTGCTGCCTGGCTGATGTATTCGCTCAGCAAAGCGGCTTGTTTCCAACACATCAATCGCAATGTAATGAGAACAGTATGTTCACTCACCTTGCTTTTGTTTGGATTGACGACAACACTTTGTCTCGTGAAAGAGTCAAAAAATGTCGATTTGATCACAAAACTTTCCAGCGAAGTGATGGCAACACGGGAAATCGATCTATCGAGCAATCAAGCTTCCGGGACGCAGAAACCCAGCTGGGCGCTTCTTCTGGTTGATTGCGAAAAAGAGATCGCACAGTCCCACATCACTTTCAACGGTCACAAAATTCATGAGTCTCCCAAAATCGTCTATCACTTCTATCAAAAAAAATTCGACTTGCTAGCCTTTCTGGAAGAACTTTCTCTGGACATAAGAGTACCGGTCGACGAAGTAAGACAATGGCGTGCAGTGCCTATTCCCATCGAGTATGTCAATCCTTCCGGGAAGAACAAAGTGACGATTTCTGGCTCACCAGCTCACCCATTAACCATATATGGTGACTATGAGGAAACGCTCAGCGGCATTGCACCAACCTTCGAGTACATCAGTCACAGCCGTATGTTTACCGATGCATCAACGTTAGATTGGCGGCCCAGGGTGAATTTCGTAACACAGGTTCCGTCACGGTCGTTCATCGAGTCCAACGAACCGAAATATCCGTTTCCACCAAACTATGATTTAAGCTCCGCTCCCGGAGTTCAAAAGGGACGGTTGCGAATGATGATTGCCCTGGGCTTCTCAAAGGATCAAAACAGCCCAGCTTTCAATTCGCAAGAAGTTTCAATGCCGCTGCGCTCCTTCAATCTGAGAGTCGCAACAGGTCAAGCCCAGCAGGGTCAAATCATCGACAAATCTCGCGAAACAGGCTATTTAAAGTTCCACAGCAATTCCTTCCTGGATGTTCAGATAAATGCGCAGAAAAGCGCTACCCATGCGGTCATTGAGCTGAAAGGAAAAGCCGATTACAAAGATGCGCAAGGCGCCCAACTTGTAGCGCGAGTTTCTCTCAATGGTCCAGATGGTGCCAGCGACATGAATGCAAACGCAGAAAAGGATTTGTACTTCGATAGCAAGGGACAACCAAAACCACAGTCAGTGTGCTTCCCACATGCCACGCAGTTGATCGCACTCAACGGAAAAGAACCTTCAAACATAAATATAAAGGCCGTGTATCCGCTCGATGTTGTGAGTGGCAGAGCCGATCACTTAACGATAGAGCTGATGCCGTTGCCGGAAGGTAAAGAGATAAAGCTGGAAGATGCGGAGTTAACTATAAGACAGCTTTCCTGGCCGGATCTGGGACGCGGGCAAGCGTTCGTTTATTGATTTTGTGCAGAGCTTAGTCGAGTGATTGATAGTCTGCGGGCAGGCCGGCGTTGTAAATGCGATCGAACACCTCGGCAATGCCTTCCTCGCCGCGTTTCGGATGCCCACCGGAAACAAGCTCTACAAGCCGTTGCCAACTCAAGTTCTTAAACAGTTCAGCATCAAAATTCGCAGCGCGTTCGCGCTCGGATTCGAGAACAGAAATTACGCGATGTGATGGCAATTGGAAAAATGCATCAACGCAGGTCGAATCGAAGTGATTGTCCCTGCCGTTATACATGATTTCAGAAACTTTCTCGATCGGCATGCGATTGCGGTAGTGGCGTTTCGAAGTCAATGCGTCGAATACGTCTGCAACTGCGATGATTCTGGAAAGGAAGGGAATATCGTCACCTTTCAATCCCCTGTAGTACCCTGAGCCATCGACCTTTTCATGGTGGCAGGAAGCAACAAATGGAACGTCTTGGAGGCGACGAGTAAACGGCAAATTGGAAAGCAAGTCATAAGTGATGCTCGCGTGTTTTTGTACGGTTGCGTACTCATCAGGAGTGAGACGACCGTCTTTCCAGAGGATTTTCTCAGGCACGCCGATTTTGCCGTAATCGTGCATCATGGCTGAATAACGCAACACATCGATATCGTCGTCAGGTACATTCATCGCCTGGCCGACAAGCAAGCTGTAATTGGTTACGCGAATAGAATGACCGGCGGTGAGCGGATCGCGTTGGTCGATGGTTTGCGCAAGAGTTTCAAGCGTCTTGTCGACGAATCTTTCAATCTCGCCGTATGCCTGCGCTTGCTCGATCAAACCTGCAGCAACAGCAGTCAAGCCTTCGAGCCAGTCTTCATCTTCATTCGTGAAGGGACCGTCAAACTTGTTCAAAACCTGGAATACACCGATTACTTCTCCGCCGCGAGCGAGCATAGGAACGCAAAGAACGCTGGAGGTTTGGTAGCCGGTATTGCGATCGACAGCAGGGTCGAAACGAGGATCTTGGTATGCATCCGGAATATTGATCATTCGTCCGGTACGGGCGCACTCGGCGACGATGCTGTTGCCGCCGACAGGGATGCGGATCATGCGGTGGCCAACGAGCCCCTGTGCGACTTGTGTCCATAACTCAGCGGCTTGAGCGTCCAGAACAAATACGGAACAACGATCGCACTTGAGCATCACTTGTGTTTCTCGAGTGATGACGTCGAGCAATGAATCAAGGCGACGCTCGCTTGCCATAGCCCGTACAACCCGATAAAGACCGGATAGAGGGCGCAGGCGATCCAATTCTTCTTGCTGTCTGAGCGATTTGATTTCGCGCTCGATAAGGTCGACTTCGCGCTTGTTGAGCTCAGCTTCAAACTTATTCAGCGACTCGGCACGTGACTCAACATCATCGTGTCCCGGAACGCCTGATGCCAACGCGCAATCGGTAGCGACATGCTCGTGAACCACTGGGGCTTTGGCGCTCTTTTTCGATTTATCCGCTGCTTGCGCTTTTGCCGGTTTCGATGCTTTCCCTTTTGGGTCCTTCGCCATTTGTCACGCTACCTCAGCCATAATTACCTTACTTTTTGAGCCCGTTTCCTTCGGTTTCAACTCAGCCTTGAGCACTGGAATTTCAACGCCTCAGCGGTCTTACAAAGGTAGGGTGGGCCAGAGCCTAGACCAATATACCCACTTGCATATTTAAAAGACGGTTATTGGCTAAATATTGAGTTCGTGAGGCTGCAGCTTTCGTCGAGTTTAAGTGACAAAAAACGGCAAATTCAAACGCAGCTCACGCTCTAGCTTATTCTTCGGGAATGTGCGGGAATCTTGGTGGAGCAATCCAGCGCCAGAAAAGCAAGCAGGCTCTGCCGATTACTCTGTCTTGCGGCAAGAAGCCCCAGACGTGACTGTCTTCAGAATTATTGCGATTGTCGCCCATCATGAAGAGGTGTCCGGCAGGAACAATGATCGGGTCATTGGCTCTCGCTTCATCGCCGAAAGGTCTGATCATTTTGCCGGTGGAAGATGGTCCGCCGATGTCCCCTAAGACGTTTCTGTCATAGTTCGGAGCTTCTTTGGCATAGCTGCCTTCATCGAGCAACTGACCGTTGATGTAGACGCCTTCGCCCTTTTGAATGCGAATGTGATCACCAGGAAGTCCAACTACACGCTTAATGAACGCCGGTTCGTAAGGCAGGAATGGCAATCCGGTCAACCGACCCAGTATTGTCAGCGGATCGTTTTTCAAGTCCTGGCCGCCCATTTCAATCGGTGGCGGATAGAAAACCAGAATATCGCCGCGCTGAATTGGTTTTCCAATATGATGCGAAACCTTCTCTACAAGCAGGCGATCGTTGATCTGAAGCGTCGGCTCCATGGAGCTGGACGGTATATAACGAGCCTCAGCAAGCGCAAATCGAATCACGATGAGAAGCACAAGCGTGACAACAACGAGTTCGACAATCTCTTTAACTACCGAAACTACGGGAGATCCTGACGATTCACTACTATTGGCTGAATTCGACACGTCTTGAGAGCCCGAGGTTGAGGATGTTGATGCTGGTGGCGGTGTATTTCCGTGAGACGAGGTATTGGTCGGCTCCATGGCATGACGCCCTTCTTGCTGATCTTCGCTCGATTCGTAAAGCGTTTCAGGGCGCTTCGAAGTGACTGATTCAGGTGGCTCCATGGAGGC
>DTSE01000057.1 GCA_012965515.1 Candidatus Melainabacteria bacterium
CTGTTCACCGTGGGCTGCTCGTCGGAAGCGGATAAGCTGGAAGAAAAAGCGGCCGCCGGCGATGTGGAGGCACAATATGACTTGGGCTGCCTCTATGAGATGCCCGATGAGGGCGAAGCCGATCGCGAACATCGCCGTGAAGACGAGTCCGTTGAGAGCGGCGCGGACGAACTTCTGAGTACCGGGGTTGGCGATGCTGTTCACGTTGAACAGGTTCAGCACGAGCTGCTGAACCATTCCAGACGTGAACGCCACAACCAGCACAACGATGATCGTGGGAATAAGGCTTGCAAACGTGTTCATGATTTTGTCCTCTAGGAACGAGCTAGTAAAAAAGGGGATGTCTAAGAACCAAGCCTCTGCGATGTTGCGTGGACCGCAGTTTGCTGAGCGCTCGTTGGACAGGCGCAAAGTCTTGGATAAGATGAATGTCGCCATGAACACATATCGAGCAGATGGTAGAGAAGAAAGCGCAAGAGCATTTCTTAAGGAACTGGAAACAATTCGCACTACATATGGTGCCAAAGAGCCAGAGTACCGCAGCGCGTTGAGCTTCGGTGCAAGAACTTTCCTGTTACACAACAACCCTGACCCAATCGCGCCTTTCGTTGAGGCGGATTTGAAATTGCACGAAAGCTTCTCACAAGCAGAATTAGACAATGCGGTTCCGCAAGCAGTAGAAAACGCCACGAGCTACGTTCAAGATCTGGTCATGCTGGCAATGATCCGCAAACACCAAAACCGTTTTGCGGAGTCGCTCGACTACTGCCAACGAGCTCAGAAGCTTGCTAAGCAAGTGATACCTGCCAAGTCGAGACTCGACTTCGAACTAACCTTGGAGACAGCGATTGCGCTCGAACACAATAACAGACATGCGGATGCACTTCCCTACCGACGGCATGTTTTGGAGATTTACAATCTCTACGACAAAGATATGAATTCGTACGCCAACCAAATGAGTTCAATTGGAACGGACTTGTTCGCAAACAATCTCATCGTCGAGTCTGAGGCAGCGTTCAAAGAAGCGGTGAAATTGAAGCGAAAACAAAAGAATCCGGAAAACCTGTCTCACACCCTTCACGCGTACGCCGACACACTTATCAAAGCAGGTAAGTACGCTGAAGCAAGAAAAATCCTTATCGAATCACTGCCTTACAGCCAGAAGGACGGCAAGTCTCAGCAAATCTACAACTACACTCTACTCATTTCCGCATGCCGTGACATCAATCCGACAGAAGCCGTGATGTACGGCAAGAAATCGCTCGAAGAAATGCGCAGGTACGGGACCTTCAACCAAGATTTCATGATTGCTCAAAACTGCGTTGGCGTAGCCGATATTGAAATGCGTATGGGTAAATACAAAGATGCAGTCAAAACGCTCGACGAAGGAGTAGAGTGGCAATTAGCGCATGGCAAGGAACTTTCCGCATTCACCGCTGGTATGCTAAATCTCAAAGCTGCAGCGCTGCATGCGCTGGGAAAGTACGACGAGGAAGAGAAGTGTCGCCTCAGATCTTTAGATATCTGTCGCAGATTCAGTCCTCCACAGCCTGATCCACTTGCAAGCACTCTGTTTCAAACGGCAGCACGCCTTCAACAACGAGAAAAGTTCGAACAAGCTGAGAAGCTATACAAAGAAGCGATTGCAATCGGTGCAAAAGAAAACGACATTGCTTACAAACAAGTACAGCTGCAGTGTCTAGCGGCGCTTGGCGAAATCGCAATCGTTTATCGCAAAGACACGAAGTTGGCGGAGAACTATAGAGCCCAGCTCGTGCCGACCTACAAGAAATACCTGCGCAACGTAACTCACGCCGACATTTCTCTCTGCCTCACGATTGGCGATTTATGTTTCATGTTAAAAGACAAGAAAAACCTTCAAACACTTCTCGATACTGCGCAGTCAGCCTATGACAAAGATCCGCAAAAACGCCCAGAACAACTAGAAAAACTGCAAAGGCACAGAAAGACTTACAACACGCTTTTGAAGTAACCAACCCCCAAAGTGCAAAGCGCCAACCCTGAGGATTGGCGCTGTTGCGGTCCTTCGAATCAAAACTGTGCATGGTACGCGTTAGCTGAAGATGCCGAGCGGATCAATAGCGCGTCTGACGACTTTCTTGGGATCGGTAACATCAGATGGTCTCGGGAAGAGTCCGAGTGGATCAGCGATTTGCGAGACTTGATCGCCGGTTCTCAGAATGTCGTCCAAGGAGGGCGGGTTCAGATCGCCGGAACCCCACATGTCGCGGTGGGTTCTGCCGTAATCATTGTCATTGTTGTATCGATCGCGTGCACGGTAGCCGGCGCCGGTGCCCCAAATGTATTCGACTGGATCAAGCTGTACGCCGCGCGGATCGTCGAACGGAATGTCAAAGCCTCCGCCGCCGGTTTCATCGAAGTTCGGTGTGCCGCCTGCCCACATTCTGTCTTCGTCGCGGTACATGTGGTCGTAAACGAGTCCATCATTGCTTCTGTTACCAGGTCTGTAATCGTTGGTGTTTTCCTTGCCACCGCGTTGGAAATCACCGTCTTTGCAATCATCTCCGTGTCCATGGTTAAGACCCTGTCCATCGCCGTGTCCATGACCGTTTCCGTTACCATGTCCGTTGTCGCGTGGTCCGCTGCGTGGGCGTTCATCCTGGTCGGTTTTCGAATCACGGAAGTTTTGTTGAGCGGAATCGATTTCACCGAGACTTTGCAAGAGTGACTTGATAGCGCCGTTTTCGTCACCGTTTCTCAGTTGTTTGATCGCATTCTCGACTTTCTTGTCGGCGTCTATTACGTCGCGGCGTCCATCAACCATGTCGTCCAGGTTTTCGACAGTCGATGATGCACCCAAACGTTTGATGCCGTTCTTGAAGTCGCTGGTGGCGCCGTCCAACGAATTGTCGCTGCGCTGCAACTCTTTCACCAATTTGTTGCTGTCATAATTTCCGTCGAGCAGTTGATCAACCACTCTGCTTATACGGTTTTCAGCGCTCTGCAAATCGCTATTGCCATTGTTGATGTCGCGATTTCCACGTCTCGTGTTGTAGATATCATTGCTTCCCATATCAACGAACGTGAGCTTGCTTTCGTCTGTTCTAGGGTTGTTTCCGCGCCAATTTGAACTGTCCCATGCTTGTATGGCGACTTCTTGAGTTGCGCCTGAAGAGCCGCGTTCTACCACGTCAAAGGATTCGCGCTCGGTGGTCATCGGAACTACCCCCTAGAAACAGCAATGCTAGATTTTGTTAGTAAGGTTGCCCGGCTGGTGCCATAAGGCGAAGTTAGCGGGTGCAACGATGCAACAATACCGCCCTTAACGTGGCAATTACGTGGCAGCCAGTCAGAGCGCGATTTTCTGGACTTTCACCTGCTTTAGAAGAACCCCACCCCAAGGCGCCAAAGCATCTTACTACACCACCCAGTATGCAATCAGTCAAAAAATTTTTGTGTAAAAACCCAAAGAGGTGGCGGGAATTGGAGAGTCTCCGCATCCCGCCACCAGTCGGCTAGCTTGAGATTTTATTTGTGTCCTAAGGCGACGAAGCTAGAATCAGTCCTTCTCGATGACGATGCGATCGATTTCCTCCAGCTTGGTATCAACCTGCCGGATGGTCAGTGTGCGCTGACCGAATTCGAGCACCGAAAGAGAATTTCTGTCCTCGCAGAGAAAGGCTGTCGTATCGGACAGCCCATGCACACTCGGCCTGAGTTCCGGACTGAGAAGAGTTCCACCTGCACCTGTGACGATGTGAATTACGCCGTCCGGCTTGCGATTCTCCTTGCCGTCGAAGCCGAGGTCCACTGTGGTAACACCGCGCGGATTGCGCTTTTTGCCGGACTCATCAGGGTTGGGGTGAAACTTGAGCGGCCGGTGACGTTCATAAAAGTGGCAGTGCCCGTGGAAAACGACATCTACGCCGTATTCCTCGAAGATGGGATTCAGCACTCGCATCCGCCAGTCGCCGCGATACTTCGCATCGCTGTTGAAGCCCGGCTGATGGAAGCAAACCAACTGCCACGTCTTTCTGCGTCCGGCGCGAAGCGTCTTGCGCAGCCAGCTCTGCAGGTCTGCATTCCGCCAGTCCATGTACTTATTGGCGTCGAGCACGACCCACTGAACATCGCCCTGGAAGAAAGAGAAGTTGGAGCGCTTGATGAATGCTGGACCAAACTGCTCCAGCAGCTTGCGCCCCTCCTTGCGCTTGGACACCATTTCTTCGACGTCCTTCGCGTGCAGCTTCGGTCCACTTTCTGGGTGACGCCAGGTTCTGAAATACGCGAAAAGATCTGACTTGGACGAGTGCTGCAGCTCGTCTTCGTGATCCGGAATGCGAACGTCATGGTTGCCGGCAGCGGCGACCACGACAGTGGAGCTGCACAGGGCAACACCGTCCGGCGATGAACCGTTGAGGACTGGATCTAAGTGCTTGCGGTACTCACTGAACAAGCCGCTCTTGTAGACAATATCACCGGGCATGACGACAAGGTCCGGCGCCAGGGAGAGTGCAGCTTTCGCCACTTCGTATGCGCCGCGAGCGCCATCCGCAAAGTCCCCAAAAACCACTGTGCGCTGCCTCTCACCCGAATGCTGCGGGAATTTCCCCTGTCCCGTGAAAACTAGTTCGTCATCCAGGAGCAGCTTGTATTCGAATTCCCGCGACGATGCAGACTGTTTGATGCGAGCATTCAGACGGTGCAGCTCATGATCGGCAACCTCGATGCTGTCGACTTTGTCGACCGTAATCGCTCTCCATCTGCTCGCGCCGGTGGCGCGAACAAAGAGCTTCCAGTGACGCTTTCCCGCGTAGGCATACCAGACCAGTTCCAGCGAAGAGAAAAACCCTCTGCCGTACTTTGCGCCCAGTTGAAGCATCGGCTTAAGAACAAAAATCTTCTGCTCCTCAGCCGGTGCAAGCATACGAATCTCGCCCACGATTGTTGCAATGCGGGCATTACTCATGATGTTTTCCATGTTGTAGGTCTCCAGCTTTGCCCGAGGGCATTCAGAAAACGAGAGAGAAGCCTGCGGCGTTGTCGCGCGCGGCGAAACCAACAAATCCGGATGGATTTGTTGAAAAGCGCATCAACAGAACTTAAATGCAGTTCTTAGTAAGCTGACTCCGAATGAAAAAGAGAAAAAGGTAACAACAAACGCTATCAATCGACGTAACTAAAATGCACCTTTTTGTTTCGAGGGTGTTCACGCAAAACCTAACCG
>DTSE01000058.1:0-40268 GCA_012965515.1 Candidatus Melainabacteria bacterium
AAAACGATGGGTGTCGTAACGCCTTTGCTGCGAAAGTTCTTGCACAGAGCTAGACCGCTCGTGTCAGGCAGCTCCCAATCAAGGAGAATAAGATCAAACTGAAATGAATTGACCAATTGCATCGCATCGGCACCGTCATGGGCAACTTCCACGACGTAATCTTCCAGAAGCAGAAATTCACGGATTTGCTCAGCTAAACGAACATCGTCGTCGACGAGAAGAATCTTTGGCATAGTAATTTTTCTACGAAGGGGCGGGTCGTAATGAATACAGTTTCGCCCCGAACTCCTGAAAAAGTCCTGAACTGTAGCGCCAGCGGAACAAAGATTAAACCCGATAGTTTGTTCCGAATGAATTGAACTCTTGACACGATTCTTCCGTCTCAAATAATGTAGGTACTGGAGGATCAGCAATGGCTAACGATTCAAAACTAATCGAAATGCTGAGAAGTGAGATGCGCAGCGGATTCTCCATGCTTGGAGAAAAGCTCGACGGAACTAACGCTAGACTCGACGATACGATCTCTAGGCTCGACGATACGGTCTCTAGGCTCGACGATACGGTCTCTAGACTCGACGATACGGTCTCTAGGCTCGACGAGACTAATATCAAGGTAGATTCACTATCCCGAAGCGTTGAAAAGTCCGCAAAAGAGGTCTCGTTAAAACTAAACGGCATAACCTCTTTCCTTCTACGCAGCGAAGAAGCACATGCGGCCTTAGAGAATCGCATAGCTCGGATTGAACGAAGAGTAAATAAGTTAGAGAAGAAAGACGAATCAGCGTAGTGTTGCGTCTTCATTTGAGTCCGGAATTGAATTAGCTTCAATCACTAAAGCGAAATTTCACTAGCGCATAAATGGCCGCGAAGCCGTCTTTCCATGTGATTTTTTTGCCTTCAGCGTAGTCTCTGCCGAAGTACGATATTGGAAGCTCGATGAGACGCACCTTCTGTTTCAAAACCTTGGCGGTGATCTCCGGCTCGAAATCAAAACGATTCGAGCGAATCTGTATGTTCTTGATGTACTCAGCTTTGAAGACTTTGTAGCAAGTCTCCATGTCGGTAAGCGTGCAGTCGTACAAAACATTCGTCAAAAAGCTCAGAAACTTATTGCCCAACAAATGCGAGATTTTGAAGGCGCGAGTGGGCTTTCCACCTGAAAGCCTTGACCCGTACACAACATCAGCATGATCTTCCAAAATTGGCTTGAGCAGCTCGTTGTATTCACGCGGATCGTACTCCAGGTCCGCGTCTTGTATCAGAATAATATCGCCAGTAGCGTTTTGCAGCGCGGTTCTTAACGCCGCACCTTTGCCCTGGTTCTTGTTATGAAAATAGATTTTGGCATTATATTCACGCGCATCAAGCGTCGAAAGAATGTCGCGCGTGCCATCGGTTGAACCATCATCGACAATTACTAGCTCTTTCTCTAACCCCTGCGATTCTGCCTTTATTACCTTATCCAAGACCTGAACAAGCGTGCTCAGTTCGTTGTAGACAGGTATGAGAATCGAGAGCTTTTTCACAGCTAAAAACTTTTCCTGGTCACCAGTGCTTACGGTCGCAAAGTGGTTTGCGTTTGCGCCGCCAAAACCCAATCAGCTTAGCATCCCGGCTGTTTTTTCTTCCTCTTGCCAGCTCTTCATGAAGCAAACAGTCGCGTACTAGGAAAAACTACAGACCCGCCGATCATGCAAGTACAGACACCAATTGACAACGGGCTGGTGAGTAGACCTGGCAAGTGATCTCGGAGTTTTACTCCGAAAAATTTGAAATTTTTCGGAGTAAAACTGGTCTCCCATTTTCTTGGATAACCGCCCCACCGCGACCGTCCGGCAGGCGTTTCTGCGCTAAGCTCTGAAATACAAGATTGGCAGCGCGGAAAGCAATTGACAACCAACGACGACAATTCAGCTAAGGCGAAGCGAACAGCGTTGATTGAAAACATCATCGCGACTCTTTTTGCTGTGATTGGAGTCGGCGCACTGTGCACACTTGTTTATCTATCGCTACCCGCGTTTGGCGGCATTAGCGATTTGCCTGAGTATTACGCGCCGGCGAAATTGATTTTGGAAGGACATGGACCGGACGGCTACACGCTTGGAGGGCTTGAAGAAGCGCAGCACCGCCTTTATCCATCAATGGGGCAGCGCATCGTTCCGCTTTTCGTTCCGCCGCAGGGTCTGGCATTGCTCACGCCTATCGCATTTGTACCGCCAGACGTTATGCGCTACGTATGGAAATTTTTGCTTGCCGGCTGTCTAGCCGCAGCAGTCTTTCTTCTGAAAAAGACCTTCAAACTCAACTACAAACAAACATGCTATTTGCTCGCTGCAATCGGGCTTTCAGATGCTGCTTACAATTCACTGCGCATAGACCAACTCGCCCCGCTCCTTTTACTTTCATACATCGGCGCAATCTATTGCCTCGAGAAAAAGCAAGACATCTCAGCAGGTCTTTTTCTTGCACTGTTTGTATTAAAACCGCAACAACTCTTGCCGTTTCTCGCATACTTAGCCGGCGCCAAACGCTTCAAGTCTTTGATCGTCTGCGCGATAGTCTTTTCAGCGCTCAGCATAGTTGCCTTCATTCAAATGGGACCAACCGGCATACAAAATTACATGTCGCTAGTCAGTGCGCCAAGCAGTGTCCCGTACATGCAGCCGGAGCTAAACCCAACGGTGCGCGGTCAGTTGCTGAGGCTTTTCCCTGACGCAGCACCGATTATTTTCACTGTTACTTCAGCACTCTATTTGATCACGATTGCGCTCGGGGTGTTCGTCGGCTGGAAATTCCGCAACAGGAAAAACGCACTCAGGCTGGGAGCGCTCGGCTTCATTCCTCTGGCGCTCGTAGCTTCCATGCACTGTCACACGTATGATTTGTTGCTGCTTGTTCCAACCATCATTATGATTTTCAATGATTCACTGATTCCATTCAGCCAGATATGGAAGTTGGCAGTTATGCTCGGCACGATTGTTTTTGTGCTGCCGGTATCAATTGAAATCCAGCACAATTATCTGCTCAAGGGCGGCCAGTTAAACCCGTGGTTTTTCCTGCTTGTATTACTTGCTTCAGCCCTCTTTATTCAAGTTTGGAAGAAAGCCCCATCTGTCGATGCCGAGGGCAATTAAATCGTCCGGACAGGAGCCGCCACGATTGCGGCAGGGATTAATGAATCAGCCGAACAATTCCGTTGGTTCCATCGACTTCTACCATCGTCCCGTCTTGCCATAACTTGGTGGCGTCTTTAACTCCAGTGACGCATGGCAAGCCATACTCCCGGGCGACAAGTGCGCCGTGTTGCAACATACCGCCTACTTCTAAAATCACAGCAGACGCGTTCACGAAAAGCGGGGTCCAACCCGGGTCTGTGGCGCGAGCCACGAGAATATCGCCTCGCTCCAATGGCTTTTCATCAGGGGAATGCAGCACTTTGATAGGACCGGTCACGATACCGGAGGATACTGCAGTGCCGCAAATTTCGCCTTCCTTAGCTTCGATCGGCGGAGGATTGATGATCTTGCCGCGCGAATCCATAACCAGTGGCAAATTTGCTACTGCATTCAACTGATTGATCACGACTTTGTTTTCGGCAGCCAATTCGCGCAGGTCCAAACTCTTATCGGTTTGAGCGTGTGCAATTTGTTCTATCTTCAAGTCAAAAATCTGCTGAATGCTATCAATTCGACCAGCTTCAAAAAATTCTTTGCCATACCGCAAGGCGCGCTGCCTGAGCGTATCGATACAGAAGATCATCATGTATTTCGGCATCTCGCGATAACCAGCCAATGTTTCGTACACGCGATAAAGCGACGAAAAATCTTTCATTGTCAGCCAGCCTTTGCCGTGCAGCTCCTCGCAGAGTTTTTCAAACGCCCGATGACGAGCCACCTGACCGCGATCGAAGCGCTCCTGCGGATTGTCCTCAGCAGATGTGGACTTGCGCAAAGTCGCAACTTGAGCCAGTAATGTTCCTGGTTCGTCGCGAAATCGCGGCGCAGCGATGTCCAATTCCGTAGGACCACGATGCCCGTAGAGGTCCATGAATTCAGCCCAGGCGGCAAGGAACGGCTTGGGCAGCTGGCGCGCTTCCAGCAGCTCCTCGATTTTGGAAACATCCAGATCTTCAGGCAGCAGCTGTGACATGTGATAGAGCGAAAGCCCCATCTCGACGGTCGGATTATTAGGTACCGCGCGCTCTATATCTTTGAACTCACTCTCGTATTTCCCTTCGCCTGCAATTGCTTTCATGCGCTCAAGAGCAATTCTGGAAGTCACAAATGCGGGCATCACTGCGCTGAACACAGCTTTTCTCAGGCGCTCGAAGAGAGCCTCGGCAAGTTCATCAAACGGCAAATCCTCTTCCAGAAAGTGTCGTACTTCGCGTTTAAACTCTTTCACTTCCTGAACCACATGCCGCTGCGCATGCTCCGGCAATAAGCGCGCTTCAAGCACGTGCAGACCGATGGACGGCAGCTGGAAGAAGAGATGCAGCGGGATATGTTTTATTCCTTTGTTGTGCGAACGATACTCTTCTTCGTTCACCGACGACAAAATCTTGGCTGCGGTCGGGTCCATATTGTTGAAAAACTTCGCAGTCTTCTCTTTTCCAGCGAATTCAAAAATGTTCGACACATTGCAATAGATGCGACCATCGGACATGTAGCTGAATGCATCATCCACATTTTTGGTCAAATCTTTGCCAAAAAGCTTCGTCGTTATCAATGACGCGGCCCCGCGCAAGAAAGACGTGCCTAACACAGAGATTGGCTTGAAAAGCCCCTGCACACAGATAGTGACATCTAGGTAAAGACGCTTCTGGGCGCCAGGCTCTGTAATCAGTTCTTTCGACAGCGGAATATAAGTGGTAATCGGACGCGCTTGCAGAAGAAACATTTCGTCAGCCGAGAAAGCCCACTCAATGTCCATTGGGCGCCCGTAACTTTCTTCCACCTTCACGATCAGTTTGGTCAGGTCAATGATTTGTCCGTCACTGAGCGAGAACTCTCCCTTGCGATCATCTGTTCGCTCCTCTGTCCCCCCGTCCGGCAAAAGCCAAATCGACGTTTCTTTTCCGCCAAGCTGCTTCTGCGCGATTTGCTCTTTGTTCTTATCAACAATAAAAGTGTCAGGTGTGGAGATTCCTGCAACGACTGTTTCTCCTAATCCCCAGTTGGCATTGATGACCGCCTCGTCGTAAGAATTACTGATCGGGTTGACGGAAAAACCAACGCCCGCCACATCCGAGGCAATCTGAGTCTGCACGGCTACAGCGATTTTCGGATTACGGAAATCAAAATTGTGCTGTTTTTTGTAAACAGCCACACGCTGATCGAGGCAGGAAGCAAAAGCGCGCTTCACTGCTTCTTCAATGCCGTCCTGCGTGACACCGAGAATGGTTTCATACCCACCCGCAAAAGAGGAGCCCTCCAAATCTTCCTCGGGCGAGGAAGAACGCACTGCGAACAAACCGCCCGTGTGGTTGAACTTTTTGAGAGCGGCAGCGACAGCTTCTTTCTGCTCTTTGGAGAAACTCAGTTTCATCGCTTCTGATTTGAGAGCATCGCACGATGAGCGTAGCTTAGAGTTTACATCGGCTTCGAGAAAGGCATTCCAAGCACTGCTCTTCTTGATGGTTTCAAACCAGTCGCTGAAAAATTCCACTGGCAAAACGAATCCAGGCGGAACGGGTAAATTCAGCTCAATCATGCGAATCAGCGAGTGAGCCTTGCCGCCGACGCTCGCCAGCGCCACTTTCGCCGGCGGGCTGTCTTTCATGAAATAGTGAATAGTCGTGTCGACAGGAGCAACGGCAGAGTTTATGTCCATACTCACCTATGACTGGCTTGTGCTATTCGGCGTGACTGCAGTCACGCCATTCATGTTCAGGACTGTATATCTTACGCGTTCTGCCACAGGAGATCTCTAGTCATGAGGAGAAACAGCAAAATGAACGAAGAACGTGGACAAAACAACGAGAAACTACGCGAGCTGGAAGAAGAAGAAGAAGAAGAAGAAGAAGAACCCGCCGCTATTTCTTCGTATAGAAACGCGCCAAAAACTTGAGCCCGTCAAGCATGGCGCCTGCCGGATCGGACGCGACAGAACGGCGACCAGCTCGGAATCCGGCAGTCACACCTTCTTGATAAACCTCTTCCATGTGAGTCTGCAATTCCTGATCGACTCGCTGCCGGTAATAAGGTTTTTCGACAAGATCATCAAACGCCGCCAATAAATCGACAATCACTCTGGCGTCTGCAGCATGCCCAGGGGACCGACCTGCACCATCGTGTCTAAAATTGTGCAGTGTGCGTTCGTAGAGTTCGAGCGTTCTTGTCCCAACGGACCGAGGACTACACATGGTCAGCACACTTTCCTTTCCCGCAGCAGCGATTCTGCTGCGCAGGTTAGAATCCGAGCACAGGGCAATGACCGCAGCGGCAAGATTCTCCGCATTCTCCGATTGAAAAAGCAAGCCTGTCACCCCGTGCTCCACGTACTCAGGAATGCCGCCGACATCGCTGGCGACAATAGGTACACCAAACGACATGGCTTCGAGACAAGCGTATGGAGAACTGTCATAGCGTGAAGGGAAAATGGCGATATCAGCTTCAGTAACGCGTGAGGAAAGCTGGTCATGAGGAATCAATCCCGCAAAGGTCACGCGCTCTGAGCAGCCCAACTCATTTGCGCGAATGCGAAGTTGCTCGCGAAAACTCATTTCAAAGCCAGGTGACAATCCGTCCTGCCCGAACAATGTGAGACTGGCATCTGGAAAACGCTTCAAGACAGCAGGGAGCATCTCGATGAGCAAATCACAGCCCTTAAGTCTTTCAACTCTTCCGACAAAAGCCAGTCGAGGAAACTGAGATTCGGCAAGAGACGGTTTCACTTCCTCGCCCGGGGCAAGAGGATTCTTGATGATTTCAAAACGTTCGATTGGAATTCCGGTATGTGCACTGATTATCCCTGCAAGATTGGAACTAGGGGCAGTCAGAGCATCAGCACGTTGAAGAAAAGCAATTTCCAGAGCAGAAACAAGATGAGTGTCGACTGGAAATCGCTTTTCGTCTCCATTCAGTGCCATCGATTGAAATGCCGGACACAGGCAACGAACAATCATCGGGTAGTTTTGCGAATGCAACAACATGCCGAAAAAACCATGTTCGTGACATTCCAGTACGTCAGGCTCGAAAGCTTCCAGCAAAGCCGACGCGTGTCGCTGCACATGCACGGCGCGACTCATGTACCAAGCAGTGAAAGGAACAAAGCCGAGAGTTTGAAGGTTCACATACTGAGATTCATCGAAATGAATTCGTTCTACGCGAACGCCGTCAACTGTTTCACTCCGCTCTTCACCCTGCGTGAGAGTTACGACCAGTACGTCATGTCCAAGTGACGCCAAAGCGCGCGACAGTTCCAGATAGAACGTCGCTGTGCCACCGTTAGCCCCATCCGGTGGAAAAGCCGAGCACGCCAGAGCAATTTTCATTGCCAAACTCTAGCATGTTTTTTTCTCAGTCCGAAGCTTTCAGCGACTCCGATTCCAGTTCAAAACTTCCTTTCGTCACCACAGGTTTTCTCAGTTTCAATCCGGAAATCACTTCTCCTTAATCCGCCTATTCACTGCCCACAACGACCTTTCGCTGCCAAGGTATGACGAGGGGTGTGTAGCCCGGCGGAGTCGGACCGCAACGAGGAACTCTGGTACCGACCATAACGAGCCCCTCGTCGAATGCCGCCCCTCAGCAGTTTTGCTATTTGCTTCCATCAGCTCCCAGATATACAGACGAGAAACTCGCTCAAAGAGTTCAAGACTCCGACTTAAACCTCTACCGCAAACTCTGGGTAGAACTAAGTAAGTGGCGTTCATCTGTGCCAGCTTAATCGTTGCGGTGAAGTTTGCAAAACCTCCTGAACTGGAATTTCAATATTGGCAAACTGTGGGGCATCGATATTCGCATCCACTGGATGTTGCTTGGTTATATGATTTTCCAACTTGTAGATTGGGGACGTGCTGGGCAGCTGTTATACGGCTTCGAGCTGATGGTCGCGCTATGGTTCATCATTCTGCTGCACGAACTAGGTCACTGCTATATGGCCCGAAAGAGAAAGCAGCCTGTGAAGGAAATCCTTCTGTGGCCCCTGGGCGGACTAGCCATGGTTGGCCAAAGCCGCTCTCACGACGACAACGTCATGATCGCATTCGGCGGACCAGCGGTTAACCTGATTATCGCGGTGCTGCTCTTTATCGGTCTGGTTTCGACCGGGCAAAAGATTGACCTCAGCTTGCTCGAATTGACGCCGCCGTACGGTGATTCGCTCATGCGAGACATCTTCAACATGAATTACGTGATGATTCTGTTGAACCTCTTGCTTCCCATCTTTCCACTCGACGGTGGCAGAATTTTTGTCGGCACACTGTCAAAGCATCTGCTCGAACATAAGGTCTTGAAGATTGCAGGTGTAACGACAATCATGGGTGGAATTGGTCTAGCGATTTGGTCGCTTAGCCAAAACAATCTCACGAACTTCGGTGCCTCTCTGTTGCTCGCCATGAATGGCGAGATGATGCGTCAACAAGGCGTGTTGAAAGGTTTGAAAACCGGAAAGAAAGCCGACGTATTGGATGTGATCGGCACTGATTTGAAGCAGAAGCAGCATGCGATCAACCCGATAAACCAGGCGCGGGCAAACAAGAAGGCTACAGAGATTCTCGATAATCTAACGAAACCGAAAAAGAGTGAGTCCGTGGCAGAAAAACCGCCGGAATCCGAAGCGAAGTAACCACTGCGACTGCGACTGCGACTACGACTGCGACTGCGACTACGCCTGCGCCTGAACCTGAACCTAAACCTCTTCCTTTCGATTCAGACCGGCGCCGAAGAGTTTCAATAAAGCTGGAATCACGACCAAAGTGAGCGCGGTGGATGTGACCATGCCGCCAAGAATTACTATCGCGAGCGGTTGTTCCAATTCGCGCCCAGCGCCCCCTAGAACGGCGATTGGAAGCACACCCAGTGAAGCAGCCAGAGCGGTCATCAAAACGGGGCTGAGGCGGTCGAGAGCGCTGTGTCGCACGACATCCTCGAGGGTTCCGCCCTCCTCGCTCAATTGATTGAAGTGCGCGACGAGCATTATTCCGTTTCGCGTGGATATTCCAAATAGCGTCATAAAACCGACCATCGAGCCCACGCTAAGAACCGCGCCGGAGAAAAGCACCGCCCAAATCCCGCCGACAAGCGCGAGCGGCAAATTCGCCATAATGATAATGGCTGCTTTTGGCGACTTGAAAGCAAGCGACAGAAGCAAGAACATGCCGACCAGTGCGGCGGCGAGCAAGACACCCAACTGCCGCGAAGCCTCTTCCTGTGCCTCGAACTGTCCACCATAAACGATGTAATAGCCGGTCGGCAATTGCACGTCTTGCGCGATTCGCTTCTTCGCTTCGCTGATGAGGCTGCCGAGGTCGCGACCGGATACATTGGCTTGGACAACGACGCGCCGGGAAATGTTCTCGTGGCTGATTGTGTTAGGGCTCTGCCCTTCTGTTACCGTGGCGAGCGCTCCCAGTGGCACCTTCACGTCCGAAGGAGTATCGACCAGGGTCGATTTGATGACGCTTAGATTATTGCGAAACTCAGGTTTGAGCCAAACATACATGTCGAATGCTTTCTGCCCTTCGAGCACTTGCGAAACGGTCACACCGCGAAAAGCCGCTTCAATCGAGTCGGATAAATCCTTCACTCTGACGCCGTAACGCGCCGCGGCTTCACGATTGACCTTGATGGAAATTTGCGGGACATCGACAATTTGCTCAACGTGCACATCAACAGCACCACGAATTTCTTTCATGACCTTCTCTACCTTGAGTGCATATTCGTGCAAAACATCAAGGTCAGGACCAAATAGTTTCACAGCAATGGCAGCATTCACGCCGGAGAGCGCGTGGTCCATGCGATGCTGGAGGTAAGAGCCGCTGTCAGCGACAAGACCGGGCACATGGGAAAACTCATGCCTGATGTGATTTAGCAATTTCTGCTTATCAGGCGTATCCGGCTTCAATCGAATGTCGAACTCGCTGACATTGCTTGCACCATAGTCTTCACCGCCCTCCGCACGCCCGGCCCGCTGACTGGCAGCCATGATTTCGTGCTTGGCGATGAAGTGCGAGGTCAACTCCGCCCCCATTTGTGTTGTCGTTTCGAGGCTGGTGCCCGGCATAAATGTGGTCACGACGATCAAATTGTTCTCGTCGAAAGGCGGCAGAAATTCTGTCCCAAGAACAAACAGGTTCGCAATTGAGAAAGCGAAAAGCAGCAACGCCCCTGCGAGGATGGAACGGGGGCGTCGAACGGAGAAATTCAGAACAGGCATGTACAAGTTCTTCAAAAACTTGACGACACGCCCGTCGCCCTCCTCGCCTCCTTTCGTGTTCTTCAGCAAAATACTGCACATTGCCGGCGTGACTGTAAGCGCAACACCGAGCGACGCGACAAGCGAAACAAGATAAGCATAGGCAAGCGGCGTAAAAATCTTGCCTTCCAGTCCCTTAAGAGACAACACCGGCAAGAACATCAAAGCAACAATCATGGTGGCATACACAACAGCACCACGCACTTCAGCAGACGCTTCGAACATCACGGTCAACGCCGGCTTGGGTTGCGCCAACGTACCGTTTTCTCTGAGGCGCCTGTAAATGTTCTCCACATCGATAATCGCATCGTCAACGACTTCACCGATGGCAATAGCCAGTCCGCCCAGTGTCATCGTGTTAATCGTATATCCGTGCAGTTTCAACGCGATAATCGCCGCCAGCAAAGAAAGCGGAATTGCTGTAAGCGAAATGATTGCGGTCCGCCAGTTTTGCAAGAACGCGAACAAAATGATAATCACCAAAACTCCGCCGAGAATAACAGCCTCTGAGACATTCTTGACGGCGATTTCGATAAAATCAGCCTGGCGAAAAGTCGTGATGACTTGAACATCTTTGGGAAATGTTTGGCGCAACTCGCCGAGAGCCTTCTCCAGCGAACGCGTTGTCTCGAGAGTGTTGGCTTCAGGCTGTTTGAAAACTGTGAGCACGACACCGGGATGACCATCTACAATCGCATCGCCTATTTTGAACTGCGCGCCTAATTTCACATCAGCGACATTACCAAGTAAAACCGGCTGATTGCCGCGTTCGACAATGACAGTTTCCGCAATCTCGGCAGGGGACGAAACACGCCCAAGCCCGCGCACCAGCTCTTCCTTTTCGTTCGAGCGAACGATACCGCCCGCGGTGTTGAGGTTGCTTCCGCGTGCAGCCGCTACAACCTGCGCAAGCGTCACATCATACTGTTTCAGTTTCTCCGGATCGACAAGTACCTGATACTGCTTCACGTCCCCGCCGATAACCACCACGTTCGACACGCCTGGAACAGCCATGAGACGCATTCGCAGAGTCCAATCGGCAATGGTTCGCAAATCCATTGCCGATGTTTCGCCAGTGGAATACAAACCGATTTTCAGAATATCTCCGGCAGCAGTAGTCATCGGAGCCAACACAGGCTCATTCACATTCTCAGGCAGCTGCCCTCGTGCCGACTGCAGTTTTTCAGAAACCAACTGCCTGGCTACAAGTACGTTGGTTGAGTCTTGAAAAATGATGGTGATCACCGACAATCCTATTGTCGAGACTGAACGCACTACTTTTACGTTCGCCGTGCCATTGAGATTGGCTTCCAGCGGGCGCGTCACAAGACTTTCAACTTCCTCCGGCGCGAAGCCGGGAGCTTCGGTAAGAACCACTACACGAATGGGAGCGAAGTCGGGAAAGACATCGACAGGCATGGTCTCAGTCGCATACAAACCGCCAATCAACCAAACTACGGCAAGGATTGCTACGATCCAGCGATTGTTGATCGACCATTGGATAAAACGATTGATCATTTGCGCAGCCCAATCATTGCTTCGACTCTGACTGCGATTGGGATTCGCTTGGGGTGTCAAGAGCGCCTGTGGGCGCGGCTGGTGAACCGACCACATTGGGTGAAGCCTGCATGCGCTTGCCAATGTAACTCCAGATTGCCAACACGATAAAAGCAGCCGCTACGCCGAGAGCGAAGAAGATCGCCAGCTGGGCCTTAGTATTGACCTTTGGTGCGGCATCGGCGCCATGTGCGGCATGATCCGGGTTATCGGCATCGTCGTCATGACCTTCTCCAGGTCTTAGTGCGGACTCTGCCTTCAGTTGCTGCGCCCCTCTGAGGACAACCTGGTCGCTAAGCAACTTCAAGACCGGTTTTTACTTCCACAGGTTTGAAAGAATTGTCCGATTTTGTATAGACGAAACGTTTGCCATCATCCTTTACCACTGCCGAGGCTGGCAAGATCAGGGTTTGCTTGTCCTTTGAGCCAACTACGATCTGAGCCTGGACAAACATTCCCGGGCGCAATATGCCTTCAGGGTTCTCCGTCACAATCCGCACATGGAGAGTCTTTGTCGCATCATCGACAACAGTTCCGACTGACGAAATCTTTCCGCGCAAAGTCTGTTGAGAAGGGGTCGTAATCACTACTTCCTGACCTTGCTTTACGTTCGGAATTTGTTCTTGAAAAATGTCCACCATCACCCAGATTGGGTTCAAATTAACAATGCTAAAAACATTCTTCGCCGGGTCGACGCGCTCACCGAGGGTGATGTCGCGCTGGGTAATAGCACCACTGACAGGAGCAACGATAGGCAAGTCCGCGGTCACATGATTTGTCTGCAAGCTCTTCTCGATTTCAGGCTTTCCGATACCCATGATTTCGAGCTGATCTTCAGCGGATTCAATAGTCATCTTCAATTGACTCTGCAGCAGTGCGACTTCCTGTTTCAAGCGCTGCTGCAAGGTCGCCAACTTCACTTGCGCCGATTCGTATGCGTTCTTCGCTTCTTGCAATGATTTACGGGCACTGATACCCTCTTTGAACAGCTCTGACTCTCTGTCATAACTCGTTTTCGCCAGTTGCACTTCATTGGTCTGCAGTGTTATGTCGCTGCCAATCTCAGTTTTAGATCGCGTTATTTCGCCTTGAATGCGAGTTCGATCGTTGAGAAGTTGCGTCAGAGTCGTTGCCACTTCAATACTGTGAACGAGCGCCAACACTTGCCCCTTCTTGACCGCATCACCCTGTTTTGCATAAACGCTCTGCACTACTCCCGACACCGGAGGATTCACATCAAATGACTGTGTCTCCGCTGCTTGAACTTCTCCGGTGGCGGAAAGAGTATCCTTCAAGAAGGAAAATCTAGGCGGACCAACTTGCAAACCAAGCGCACGTTGTCCTTGCTCATTGGCTGTCACTGTCTGCGGCTTGTCTTTATCGCCCCCGGCAAACGCCTCATTCTCACCTTCGTGTGCATAAACGGAAAAGGGAAGCGTCACACAAATAAATGCTGCCGCTATCAAAACACCAAGGGCATAAATAATTGACAAACCTCTCCAGTTTGCCAGTGTCGATGAGAGATTTCCGTAACTTTGCAAGAGGATCCTTTTCAATTGATTCGAGGTTGCCTTAAGCGGATCGCTGTTTTACAAGGGGTAGATCAACTTCCAATCTGCTACCAAATTGAAGTCAAATCAGTGTTCAACCACCCCTTTTCATTTACCGAAGTGACAACCGTTTTCATAGTCCCAGTGTCACTTTCCGCTCTTCACCATAATACCTAATTAGCCAAAAAAGAAAGCTTATGCGAAACTAGGTTGTGCTAATCTCAAATGGGAACCAAAACCACTTCCAGTTCATTTCCAAATCAAATTTAGGAGATTGAGCCATCAAAATTGGTGAACTACTGGCGACAGCCGAAGTGATGAGCAAAGATGACCTGGCAGAGCAGCTAGGCTATGCACAGTCGCTTGGTATGCCCGTTGGTCAGGTGCTTGTTGCTTCGGGTTTTCTAACCAAGCAAGAGATGCTTGCCGCCATTCAAGCGCAATCACTTTTGCTCAGCGGCAAGATCACTCAGGACGCTGCAATAAAGATTATTAGAGACATTGTTGACGAAGGTTCCAGCTTGCAGGCGGCGCTGGCCACTGCCGGTGTTGGTCCGGAAGTAACACAAAGTCAAGACAGGCTCGGCGAATTGCTCGTAGCATCGGAGTTGCTTTCAGAAGAGAATCTCGCCGAAGCTCTTATTGCCAGCGCCGAACTGTCCAGCCCGCTCGGACATTCCCTGGTCAAAATGCAGATTATCAGACCCGATCTCGTCGTCGCTGCTCTCACCGTACAAAAACAACTGCGGCAGAGAGAAATCAGTTACGAAGAAGCACTCGGACGTCTTAAATCCGCAATGAAATTCCGCCAGTTCTATCCAGCCGACTAGTCAAAGTCGACACCATACATAGACCGTAAAAAAATACGCCAAATGGGTGTGTTTTTAGCACACCCATTTGCCCGTCTCTCTCGCAAAACCATTTCCGCACCTGGATTTAGCTCGTCTTAGCTCGCCGATGATAAGCTAGCGCTCTTTCGAATTAACGCTGACTGCGAATTCTATCCATGTAGTTGCGCTGCATACGTGATGTAAAAGGACTCGCCACTCCAATTGCATTACCACTGATGCCACGCCCATGGTCGTGATCATCGCCACTGCTGACCAGCCCTGTGATGCGTCCCTCTCTGTTGAACACAGGACCGCCGGAATTACCTCCGGTGATGTTCGTTCGCATCAGGTGTTGAGGCGCATCATTACGGGGATCACCAGGTTGACCCAAGTCCCGGCGAATACCGCTCACTTGAGCTGGAGAAATGTAAGGGGTGTTCGTTCTATCAGGGAAACCCGCAGCAAAGCCCCTGTGTGGAGCAGCATAACCATCAGCAGCTTGCGCAGGATAGCAAACGTTGTCTGTGTTCAAACCAGTCCGCACAGCCAAAATCGCCTGATCGTTTCTCCTGTTGAAAATCCTTGTCTCCGCAGGATATGCGCGCCCGTCCGGCATCACGACGGAGCGACTGGTGGGCGCCTCGGGTGCGACTCCAAAGCGATGGGGATGAGTAACATGAGCCGCTGTTGCGACGATACACATATCGTTGTGCGAACCAATTACGACACCTGTTCCACCTCCGCGATCACTAGGGGAGCCAACATGTATTTGCACAGTAGAGCGACTCACATCGCGCCAGATGTTTCCAAAGTCGAGCGTTCCGGTCTGTTGCGAAAGCTGCTCGCTGGTGCGAAAGTCACATCCAGCGGTGGGCACCCCCCTCGTCAGCGTATTGAATTGATTTTGATCAGGCTGACTTCTGCACTGTTCGCCGGAAAGATCTGTTGTCGGTCTACTGTTATACACCTCCTGCGCCATCCTCGAGGAAGCCTCTGCTTGCGCGGCTTCGGAACGGCGGGGTCTATCATTAGCAACGTTGGTGTTGTCGGCCATAGTAAGCTCCAATTGAAAATCGAACGCGCAAGGCAACCATGCAAGCGAATATTAGTTCGTCGCAGAGAAAAACCTTTACTGATGCGCGATTCAGGGGAAGATCAGCGAGTGAAGTGATTAAGGGATGAGTGAAGTTCTTTAGAAAGGACAGAACCATCTCGGTTCAGCCGTGCCTTCACCATAATCCACCAATCTGACACGAATGAGACATTACCGAGGATCAGGAGCTTGCACGATCACCGAAGCCTTATCCTCATAGATTGTTGCCCAGCCTTTCTCCTCGCGCAACTTCTTGCCGATTGGCGCTTCCGGTCGAACAAAAACCCACGCTATTTGATATTTCTTCAGCAGCTCTTCCCAGCCATCCTTGGTCGCATAAATTGTTTGGTAGTCGTCCACCAACTGAGCTCCATACATGTCAAAACGCGTATCAATAAACAGCTTGGGCGGCTCCTTCAACTGCCAAATCATGACGTCGCCAAACTGAGGATCGTTAAAAACACGCCCCTTTGGTGGTTTATCACCGATAAATTTCACACCGTCAAAAGGCGCCTGCATGACTTTACTTGACTGCGGCAAGACAGGCGCAGTCACGCGTAGAGTAACGAAATATACCCCCAAGCAGGCGAACACGGCTATTGTGACAAACCACATAAAGCCGCGCGGATCATATGAATTTTGCAGCTTTCGATCGACCTGCTCCCAGAACGACAGATGTTCCTTCTCGGCTTCTTTGCTCTGTTTCCGCAACAGAGCAAGCATGTAACCACCTTCAGCGAACAGATGAATGGCGGCAAACGGAATCAAACGACGACAGCAAAAACCCGCAATAATCCAGCTAAAGACAGCGATAGCAGCAAAAACCACCTGACCTCTCGGGGTGTTTACCACAGACGAATCGATCTTCTTTATCAATGCACGCACAGTAATCACGCCGGTTACGACCAGCAGAATTATGAATGGATAGAACGTCCACTCGAGAAAATCCTTTCCTGATATGGGTCTGAGCTCGATAATGTGCTTGTTGAGCGGCGTGAAAAACAAAGTAGGCAGATACTGCCAGAGCCCTGCGCCATAGGGATTTACGAATGTTCCTAGCAGTCCGGCAACAAAGGAAAGAATAATAGTGAGGTTGATAGGCTTGATTCTCTTCTCCGCAACGAAATCAGAGATCGTCGTCACGAGAGTGAAGACAAACAGATAGAGCAACCCGAGTACAAAGGCACTGTGCAAATTGCACCATAGCGCCATTACGGCACCAAATATGGTGACGGCAATCCAGTCGACTTTCTCCAGGTTCCTATTTCTGAGAAAGAAATGCGTCAGACTGATGTAAGTGCCAAGCAATAGATAGCTGAAAATCTCGGGTCTGCATAAGAAGTGGAAAAATGCGGTTATCAAAGTGAGAATCGTTCCACCGATTGCAAAACAACCAGGCATGCCAATCTTTCTCGCAAGCGCAAGAGGAATAGACACAAAGGAAGCAGTGAGAACAATTGCTGCTAGCAGGAGAAGACCTGTCAAATCAAGCGCTTTGTATGACAGGGCAAAGAAAACTTCGGTCAACCACTGATAGAGAATGAATCTCCGGTCCGGAAACAGCTCCATCGTATATGAGTAAGGATCTGATTGCGGCAGGGCACCGCTTTCGACAATTTTCATGCCGAGAGCCAACAACCAACATGTGTCAGGATCGTGGAGGCTGGCTCCAGCAATAAATATCGCGGCAACGACCGCGACGAGGAAAAGAACTATCAAAAGAACACGCGCAGTAGAATCAGCTACAAAGCTCTGTTTCATTCCAACCCGATCAGTTCAATCCTGTCGATCAGTTTAACCGGTCGATCAGCTTTGCTTTATTCCCACTCGATAGTCGCGGGCGGCTTCGACGTAATGTCATAAACAACCCTATTGATACCAGGCACTTCATTGACGATGCGCGACGAAATTGTCGCCAGAAGGTCGTACGGCAGACGCGCCCAGTCTGCAGTCATGCCGTCTTCGCTGGTGACCGCACGAATAACAATCTGGTTTTGATAAGTCCGCTGATCGCCCATCACTCCCACGGAGAGAGTCGGCAACAGAACACCGAACACTTGCCATATCTGACGGTACATGCCGTGAGCTTTGATCTCCTCACGAATAATCCAATCGGCTTCACGAAGTGTTTTCAGTCTCTCTTTGGTGACTTCACCAAGTACGCGAATTGCAAGTCCGGGGCCCGGGAATGGGTGCCGCACTCGAATGCCTTCAGGCACGTCCAACTCCGCCGCGACGCGCCTGACTTCATCCTTGAAAAGTTTTGCAAAAGGTTCAACAAGCTTGAATTGAAGGTCCTTCGGCAAACCTCCCACATTGTGGTGCGACTTGATTTTCACGGCGACGCGCTCACCGGTTTTCGGATCAATTTGCGTGCCGGAGGATTCAATCACATCCGGATAGAGTGTGCCTTGCGCCAGGAAATCGAATTTTCCAAGTTTCTTCGACTCTTCTTCAAATACTCTGATAAATTCCGCGCCAATCTTCTTCCGTTTCTCTTCTGGATCAGTGACGCCTTCGAGTTTTCCGATAAATCTGTCGCGAGCTTTAATAAAGTGCACGTGAATTTTGAACTCGTTCTCAAAAGCATCAACCAACCACTCAGGCTCGTTCTTGCGCATGAAACCTTGATCGATAAACATGCACACTAGTTGATCGCCAATCGCTTTATGCAGCAAGAATGCAAGGGTGGAGCTGTCTACGCCACCGGAGAGAGCGAGCAAAACACGCTTGTCGCCGACCTTCTCTCTTACCTCGGCAATGGCATGATCGATGAATGCTTTCATCGTCCAACTTTGGGTGCACCGACAAATGCGCGTCACGAAATTTTCAATTACCTGTTGTCCACCGCGCGTGTGCACCACTTCCGGGTGGAACTGCACACCGTAATAATTTCTCTCTTCATCAGCAATCGCCGCTACCGGTGTAGCGAGCGTTCTGGCGACAACTGCAAATCCTGTGGGAAGCACAGTTACGCTGTCGCCGTGGCTCATCCAGCTTTCCATCTCCGGATCCAGCCCATCGAAAAGGTTGCCGTGGTGAGCGATTGTCAGCATGGCGCGTCCATACTCTTTGACCTCCGACGGCTCGACAACACCGCCCAGGTCGCGCGCCATTAGCTGCATGCCATAGCAAACGCCGAGCACTGGAATACCAAGCTTCCACACATTCTCATCCAGCTGAGGAGCATGAGCTTCATAGCAACTGCTTGGTCCGCCGCTCAAAATAATGCCCTTCGGATTCAACCGCTTGAGTTCTTCAGCCGAGGTGCTGTACGGCAGAAGCTCAGAATAGGTATTGACCTCTCTGACCCGCCGGGCAATTAGCTGGGAAAACTGCGACCCGAAATCAAGAATTGCAATGCCGTCTGTGAGTGCGTTGTCGGCTAGATGACTGAGAGCACCATGCGATGTTTGAGTTCCGGTCACTTTGAAGTCTCCTTAAAAGGCTGGCTATATTATGCCGCCTTTTCGCCCTACAGCCCTTAATACGGGGCTTTCTTGTTGCACTCGTATCGAAACTTTATCGGACACCTGAAAACTGAAACATCCGCAGGCTGACGATTCGGCCAGCCCCAGTTTAGGAAATATAGCCTGCAACTGCTTCTTCAAAGTTGAAGGGGCGATGCCATGCATCGCCCGGGCGGCACATGGCGTCGCTCCTACAGGTTTCTCGATACAACAACTGCGGAGGCTGAATACTTACACAGCAGGCTATTAATCAGACTGATCATCAGGGTATAAAAGAATTGACTGAATCTGTTTTCGCCCCACCAGCCCGCCCAGCCGGCCCATGTTTGCTTACGACCCTACCGAATCGACACCCAATTTTCGGCAGATAGCCGCAGAGATATACTGCGGTGGCCAGCCAAATGACGAAGGCTTCAAAATCCTCAAAGAAAAGGGGATCAAGACCATCATCAATCTGCGCGAGGAGCCCGGGCAGATTGCACGCGAGAAAGAACTTGTCGAGCAGCTCGGAATGAAGTTCTTGAGCGTACCAATGACTCCTTTTCAGGAGCCCAGCGAAGCATCAATCAAACAGTTTCTCGAAGTTGCCCTGCACGCCGATAGCCATCCGATTTTTATTCATTGCCTGCACGGACAAGATCGAACCGGAGCTATGGTTTGCATATATCGCATGGAAGCGCACGGGCACACGTTTGACCTTGCCTACGAAGAAATGGTGGCCGGCGGTTTTCACAAAGAGTTCTTGAACCTGCGACGCGCCGTCTTGCGCTTCGCCAGCCGCAAGGGGCTGGTTATCTCGAAGAGCGAGTTGGGATAGTCTGGTTTTGGTTGGATGTCCTTTCCTTGCCATCGTGAGCTGTTTGCCCCTGCGCATTAGACATCTCCTGATAGATCCAGCTGTAGGTTTTCTCCAACCCATCACGCAATCGAATGCTCGGCTCCCATCCTAAATGGCGGCGAATGAGAGAATTATCGCTGTTTCTGCCTGCCACTCCCAATGGTGCCGAGGGCTGATAGCGCCGTTCTAACTTCGTTCCAGCAATCGCTTCAACCAGGTCAACCAACTCATTGATCGTAACCGCCTCGCTGCTTCCCACGTTGAGCGGCTCGACAACATCGCTCTTCATGAGCAGTTCGATACCCTTAATGCAATCGTCGATATAAGTGAAGCTGCGAGTTTGATTGCCATCGCCCCAGATGTCCAAATATTCTCGACCAGAAAATTTCGCCTCTATGACTTTTCTGCAAATGGCGGCCGGCGCCTTTTCTCGTCCGCCGTCATAAGCTCCATAAGGGCCATAGACATTGTGAAAGCGTCCCACTCTCGTTGCAATTCCGAAGTCCTCGCTGAAATGCCTGCACATTCTCTCGCCAAAGAGTTTCTCCCAACCATAGCCATCTTCAGGCATGGCCGGATATGCGTCTTCTTCACACAGCGCCGTGCCTTTTGTGTTGTCCTGCTTCGATGCTGCATAGACACAGGCGGAAGAGGCAAAAAAATACTTGCTAACTCTGTGGTCCTTAGCGGCCATCAGAAGATGCGTATTGATGAGAACATTGAGCATGCACTCGGCTTTGTTGTTCTCGATAAATCCGATGCCGCCCATATCGCATGCCAAGTTGTATACTGCGCTTGCCTGGCTCAGTACTTCGTGGCATGATTCGCGCAAACGCAGGTCTGCTTGCACATTATCGGCTTCGTCGCTCAGCTGATACCAGTCGCTCAACGGCTTGATATCAATAGCACGGACACGCTCGCCAAGGGCGATCAAGCTTTTGACTAAGTATCCACCGATAAATCCACCGGCGCCACAAACAACGAGCACGACACCTCCAAGCGAGCGCTCATCAATAATCTGTATTTAACCATGTCCATTAGCCAGTTTCGAGACAAAAACCTGTTGACAATAATGAATCGGGTAGGATAGTCGCCATGTCATCGACGCGAAAGCTGGAAATTCTCTATTACACACCGTATTTTCGAGAAACAATTTGCGAGGCAATCGGTTTTGCTCCGAAATTAGCGGAGGATTTGTGTGTTATCACGCAGGACCACGACCGGCTCAAAGACGCTGACGCAGTTGTCTTTCACATTCCAAACTTCAAAGAGTTTCCGCAAGAAAAACGACCAGGTCAGCTTTGGGTGGCCATGTCGATGGAGTCGGATGTGAATTATCCGCTTCAAGTGGATCCGGAATTCATGCGTAATTTCGATATTACGATGAATTACCGCCTCAGTTCAGACGTGCCGATGCTCTACTTCCATCCACACCAGATAGCTCAATTGGCGAGTGCGCCCAAACCAAAAACCAGATCGGCACCGGCCGTCTATTTTGCCTCCAACAACCTGGCAAGAAACAATCGCTACGAGCTGGTCGGCGAGCTGATGAAGCACATGCCCGTCGACTCTTACGGCAAGTCGCAAAACAACTGCAACCTGGAAAGCCTGGACACAGGACGCCAGTCCAAACTGGATACGATTGGCAGCTATCTGTTTTACTTTGCCTTCGAGAATTCCTCAAGCATCGACTATGTGAGCGAGAAAATGTATGACGGCTTGATCGCCGGCACAGTTCCTGTCTATCTTGGTGCCCCGAACATCGATCAGTATCTGCCCGGCGAGAATTGCATCATCAAAGCAGAAGACTTTCCGACGGCTGCGGATCTGGCCAAACATCTGCTGGCGCTTGCTCAAGACAAAGACGCATATGAAAGCTATCTGTCCTGGAAAAAGCTTCCTCTCAAGAAGAATTTTCTCGATCTGATCAAGATAGAAGAAACTCCTCCGATTCGAAGACTGTGCGCCAAAATAAGCGAGCATCCACGCTTCAAAGGTACTAGCGAAATGGTGGGCACGGCCGTCGAAAGTATCGCTCCCATAAATGAGCGGCAATTTCACGCATTCGAAAACGTGGACAGCTGCCCACTGTGCAACTCTCTTTCGTTCAAGTTTTGTTTGAAACCTGATATCTGGCGCTGTCACCAATGCCGGGTCATGTTTCGCAATCCCAGACCCACTCAGCAGGAAATTATTCGATCATATGAAACCGGTTTGACATATGCGCAGTGGCAGAAGGAAACGAACATCCGTGAAATTCTATGGAGAGAGCGGGTGGGTATAGTTTCACGACACATGAGCAGTGGAAAGCTACTGGACATAGGAACAGGCGACGGTTTCTTCCTCAGCCTGCTCGGCACCAGATACGATATCAGCTCCACCGAGATCAGCACAGCCGGTGCATTGTATGCCAACCAGAGAGGGTTCAGCCCTCGCATCGGGGACTTTTTGGAGCTCGACTATACCGATGAGTCATTCGATGTAATCACCCTCTGGCACGTTCTGGAGCACGTTTTGCAACCGGGCAGACTGCTGAGAAAAATCCACAAAGTGCTTAAGACAAATGGAATTCTGGCATTGGCAGTACCAAACGAGCAACACAGTTTGATTTTCAACGCCTGGCAAGAAATGCCCCTGGGAAAGTTAGAGTACGGACAGGAGATTCACGTTACACATTTCTTGCCGGGAGTACTTAAGAATTACCTGAAGAAGAATGGTTTCGACTTACTTGAATTCGGAGTTGACGACGTTCATGTAGAACGACCTTTTAGAACCAAACTTCTCTTCCATGCTAGCAAGTGCCTCAACAGCAACATAGGTTGGCACTGTGACAAGGCGATGTACCTTGTCGCGCGCAAGCATCCTTGACGACCATGGTCGCCATTGCTCTCCAAACCTGCGACAAATCGATGAGAGCTTGGCAG
Source organism: Candidatus Melainabacteria bacterium (assembly GCA_012965515.1). GTDB lineage: Bacteria > Cyanobacteriota > Vampirovibrionia > Obscuribacterales > Obscuribacteraceae > QKMZ01. The sequence continues at coordinate 22,682 of DTSE01000058.1, forward strand.
CCTTCCGTATTGCAGAGGTACCGTGCGGTTCCCTGGTTACCTGTAGAATACCGGACCAGCGCGCAGGTCTGTCTGCTACCATTCTTGCTGCTTGCAAAAACCGCAAAAGGGGGCCCACATGAGCAGATTATTCGAGCGGGTCAAAGTCCGCGACGTAGAGATGCGCAATCGCACGGTGGTTTCGCCGATGTGTATGTACTCGGCAGTGGATGGCAAACTAACCGATTTCCACCTTGCTCATCTCGGGCGTTTCGCAATGGGCGGAGCTGGACTGATTTTCGTCGAAGCAACAGGCGTTTCTGAGGAAGGAAGAATCACTCATGGCGATTCAGGCTTGTGGAACGACGAGCAAATGGAGCCGCTCAAGCGCATAGTCGCGCTTTTGAAATCGATGGGCGCCACGCCGGGCATTCAACTTGCTCATGCCGGCAGAAAAGCAAGCTGCCACCGACCATGGGAAGGCGACGGACCAATCCTCGAATCAGATAAGAAACCCGGCGAAGATCCGTGGCAAACATACTCTTCAAGCGCCATTCCCTGGGCTGACGGCTGGCATACGCCGAAAGCGATGGACGAAAAGGACATGGAAAAAGTGCGCAACGATTTTCTCGCTGCTGCAAAACGTGCTCTGGCATGTGGTTTTGAAGTCGTAGAGATGCACAATGCACACGGCTATCTATTGCAATCATATCTCTCACCAATTGCAAATCAAAGAAATGATCAGTATGGCGGATCGTTGGAAAATCGCATGAGATTCCCACTTTCGGTGGCAAAGGTTTTGCGCGATTTTTGGCCGAAGGAAAAGCCAATGTTTGTTCGCATCTCTTCAGTAGACGGAATCGAGGGTGGATTCACAATTGAGGAAGCAGTGACGTATGCGAAGGAGTTGAAAAAACTCGGAGTCGACGTTATCGATTGCTCCTCGGGCGGTCAGCCCGGCAAGATGAACCTGCGCTCTGCTTTGGGCTATCAGGTGCCTTTTTCGCGAGAAATTAAACATGGCGCAGACATCAAAACCATGGCGGTCGGATTTATTATCGACGCACATCAAGCAAACAAAATTGTTGAGGAAGAGAGCGCCGATTTCATAGCTCTTGCACGTGAGGCTTTGAACGATCCGCAGTGGTTCTTCCATGCAGAGCAAGAACTCGGTCAAGCGCCGGAAGGAAATCCTTACGAAGAGTGGCCCGTGCAATCTGCTTTCTGGCTGGAAAAGCGGAAGAAAACGCTGGATCGCCTGACTGCTGCGGTCAATTAATCCGCTTTTGAAAATATCAAAACATGTCGTGGGCGTAACGCATTTGCGGAACGTTTAACGGACGAGATCGTCAATTCGTCCGTGACAATCTACGCAAAAGTGCTAGCTTAGTACCATGGACAAGAGAATGAAAATCAGAATGATAACGGCATTTCCATCCCTGTTTTTTATACTGGGTGCGCCGACATTCCTGGCGGCCTGGACATTTGATTACTGGCAGGCATGGGTGTTTTTAACTGTATTTTCGACCGCAACAGTGATCCACGGATTGATTTTGTGGAAGTATGCGCCTGATGTTTTGATGCGGCGAATGAAGGCCGGACCAACCGCTGAAAAGCGCCCAGTGCAACGCATTATCATGACTGGTATCACCGTCTCCTTTATTCTCTTTCTTGTCCTTTGCGGGCTCGATCACAGATTTGGATGGTCGCGCGTTCCACTTGTCGCAGTCATCTTCGGCAACTTCCTAATCGCACTCAGCTTCTATGTTTTCACCAAAGTTTGTTTGGAAAACACATTCGCATCAGCGACGATCGAATTAGCAGAAAATCAAAGCGTGGTATCGACTGGTATGTACGGTGTGGTGCGACACCCAATGTATTCAGGCGCGCTATTACTTATGCTCGGTATTCCACTGGCACTCGGATCGCTGTGGTCGGCATTGCTGATAGTAGTAGCGGTAGCCATTCTCAACTGGCGAATCATTGACGAGGAAAAATTCCTCCTCACTCATTTGAATGGATATCAGGAATACTGCAACAAAGTCAAATACCGCTTGATTCCCGGGTTGTACTAGTTCAGCCGGCAATGGACGGAACTCCGCCGTCCTGGAGGCACACGCCACGAAAGCGTTCAAAAAGTCTCAATCAACGGCAGGGGCGAACCGCCTACCCTATAGTCAAACAACCGGAGTAATGCTTGACTGAGACCATTTAATCAAAAGCTCCGAAAGATCCTTGATTTGGTATGGCTTACTAAGATAATCATCCATACCTGATTGCAGGCACATTGTACGGTCTTCGCTCATCGCATATCCAGTGACCGCGATAATGGGCTGGCGGCAACCGACTTCTTCTTGCCACGCACGGACCTGACGCGTGCACTCGAAACCATCCACTCCTTTGAGGTTCAGGTCCATTAGTATGACATCGAACTGAGATGACTTGAGCAAACTCAAAGCCGTCGAGCAGTCAACGGCCGTGACTATCTCGATATCCATTTTCTTTGCAATTGCGCCAAACAGGATGGGCGCGACAGCATCATCGTCAACGGCTAGTACTCTCATACGGCCTACAGCAGTATATTTTCTTAGCCCACCCAGTTTACTTATCTATCTTGCCGCAACTTCCCCAAAAAATCACGTTATTTCTTGCCGTTAATATCCATTTGGATACTATTCATGCGAATTGGCAGATTTGAAGGATTCAGACAGAGCATCCCCAGCTCCCACTGTATTCTCTGCTCCAGATCTACTCCTGCTCAAGCGTATGAAACTTTCCGATAAGCAGTTCACCATCGGTAAGTGCTTCGCATCTCTTGTCGATTGACTCGTATGCGACTTTATTGTCCTTGCGAAAACGCTCGTAGTCGAACTCCGAAGACCAATAGTCGAGAGTGACATATCGCGACATTTGCCCGACGTCCTTAATCACTTTCGTGCCTTGGTATTTGTCGCTGGTTTTGAACAGCTCCGCCCAAATACCATGGTCACCATACTGTTCTTCGAAGTTTTCCTCTTGTCCCGGCTTTACTTGAAATTCCCAGACAATTACATAACTCGGCATTGTTTCCACTTTCTCCAAACTCGGCCAACTGCTGCGCGGTATCAGTTGCGCAGCAAACTAATACTCAATAACAGCGCGAAAACGAGCCTTTCCACTCATCATCAGCTCATACGCTTTCTCAACGTCTTTGAACGAGAAACGCTCAAGCATCGGCCGAATTCCAGTCAAAGCGCAGAAGTTCATGCACTCCTCAGAATCCTTTGCTGTTCCGCTCGGCCAACCCATAATCGATTTGCGTGCGCCCAGCAATTGAATAGGAGTAACGTTTAATGGCTCAACGCCTGCGCCAACAATAACAAGTTTCCCATTGGTTGCAAGTCCTTCAACTGTTGGAGACATTGCTTTGGTACTAGTTACGGTGGCAAGAACAACTTTCGCACCGCCAAGCTTTTTCAGCTCCGCAGCTACATCTTGACTCTCGGAATCAATATACACGTGTGCACCAAGTTCGAGCGAAAGCTTTTTCTTGTCCTGTCCACGAGCTATCGCCACCGTGTGAAATCCCATTTTGTTGGCGAACTGAACGCCCAGGTGCCCGAGACCACCGACACCCAAAATCGCAACAACATCGCCAGCTTGGGCACCAGCATGACGCAAAGCATTAAACGTCGTGACGCCCGCACACATCAGAGGCGCGGCCTCCACCGAGGAAAGTTTTTCAGGTACAACAGCGCAAACCGATTCGGAAAAGGTCGCGTATTCAGCGTAACCGCCATGCACCGAAATACCAGGAATCTGCAGCTTCTCGCAGGATACAAAGTCACCACTTCGGCAGCTTGAGCAAACCTGACAATGCCCGCCATGCCAGCCGACACCAACTCTATCGCCCTTCTTCAGACGCTCAACAGCCGGCCCCGTCGCTTCGACAATGCCTACAATCTCGTGCCCCGGAGTCATCGGATAAACTATGCCAGGCCAATGTCCGAGCACAGTAAAACTATCACTGTGGCAAATGCCGCAGGCCTGGAGTTTGATCAAAACTTCATTGCCCGTCGGGCTTTTGCGCTCGACAGCACCGATTTTGAAACCTTTATTGGGCTCGGGAATTTGGGCTGCCTGCATGAGGCTCTTAGATGTTTCCACTGTCACAGTGCGTCTCTCCTTTATTAATCCAGCGCTCCGCCAGAAATTACCGCGCTTCTCTAACGCCTCGGCGCCGGAATCGACAATTATACGAGCCTTGTAGGTAATGACCGTGGTTTTTAACCTGTATCCATCAGTTGACAAGCAATCGACGCAGCGCTTCAGTGGCGCTAGGCTTAGCGTTTAACGTGCGTAACAAATTCGAGCCACAAGTACAACAGGGTGAACAGCGTCTTGTCAAAGATGAGAATATCCCGCTTCGTACTAATATCTAGCCCTCGACAATATAAGAAAATGAGCAAACGAATTTACTCAAAAAAGTCAGAAAAGTTGGCAGACGCCGCTCATTGTGCGTACCGGGCAGGCAAAGAAATTGATTTGCACAAGGCTCGTCTATTAGAAGATACGCTTCGGCAGAAACCGAACGATTATGTAACGAGGTGCGAGTTACTTGGTTACTATTCAAAGTCCACCGATAAAAACGCTGGTGAATATTGGAGCAGGCATGCCGACTGGCTGATACTGAACTGCGCCGATGAAAAGCTCATGTGTTACGTCATGCGTATTCCCGAGAGTGTTTCGAAAGAGCAGTTTGAAGCACTCAAGGAGAATTTTCTCTGGAAGATCGATCGCAACTCAAAGAACTCAAACATTGCCGGACATGGAGCGATGTTCTGCAGAGAAAGAGATTTAGAGCTGGGGGAAAAGTTGTACAAGAAAGCAAAGAAACTTGCTCCACATGATGAACGATGGAGTCGTGCACTTTGCCATATTCATGCGAAAGAAGCTCACTCCAGTAAAGACAAGAAAGTAGCAGCGGTGGCTTTCAAACGAGGACTTAAATTTGTGCGGAAGTTTGAAAGTGTTCCGCATCACCCCCATCAAATAATCGATGTTCTAACAACCCTCGTCACTCTTGCGTTGGAGCTTGATGATCTACGAATGGCGGCGAAACTTGTCAAAGAAATCAAACATTGCGATTTTGACGTAGTGAATCCCTCGTACAAACATCACTTCGCTGGACTTTTGGCTATAAAAGAAGGTCGACTGAAACGCGCAAAAACTCAATTGTTGAAAGCAGCAAAATTAGGCGAGAGCCCTCATAATCGCTCGTTGGAACTCGCAAGGCAACTTCAAAATGCTGGAGAGCTTGAGTGCGTTTCCGAATACTTGAAGATTGCAATAAAGAACCTTTCACCAGAAATCGAGAACACCGAAATCAAGTTGGTGAAGAAATGGATTAAACAGCTCGAAGGCGGTAATACAGCTGATCTGTTCTTTCCTCCGAAAAGGAACTGATTTCAAATGATATGACAAAGCGGCTGACCTCGATTCGTTCGAATCAAAATCAGCCGCAGTCCATACTTAGTCTGTAGTTACACAGACCAAGCAATCGTCGTTAATACCACCAGTATCCGCGTTGCATCGCTTGTCGCGCCTGTTCTGCTCGGATAGCAGCCTCTGCACGCATTGCGTTGTCGTGTGCGTTATCCCACGGACGTCCGGGTCGGAAGCCGCGGTTCCAATTCTGGCTCTTTCTCCACTGGTTGTATTGCCATTTCTGCTGCTGGCGCATTTGCTTATTGTAGTTACGCCAAGATCTTTGCTGATGCTTTCGCCAACCATCATGGTCGCGCGCTTCAGCAGCTTGTCCAGCCATCGCGATTACCATGACAGCAGCGAGAAATATCGAAGTTATTCTCATCGTTATATTCCTCAAGTTCCGTCTGTCTGGATTAATAGACAACGGCAAGCCGCATCCGTTCCATGTTCCCAAGGATCGTGCTAATTATTGTTGCAGAAAGATGCCCACTGCAGGCTTGTTTTACAGCGCCAATCAGGCAAACGCCGCGCCAAAACCACTACCGCGTGACACATCACTTCGACTTCATTATGAAATGAATTCGTTTCTCGATCTTCTCTGCTTCTTGATCACGCTTCAGAATACGTAGAAGCCCGGCATACTGCTCAAGTAGCGGTAGTAAGTCTTTGGAAAGTGAACCCACGATCGCCTCGCGCATTTCGATGGCTCTCACATAGATTTTTTCAGCCTCATCTAAGCGACCCTGCGACTTGTAGCTCAGAGCAAGCCGATTGAGGGAGTTTGGCAGGCGGTCATCACTGCGGCCAAACTGTTCTGCAATCTCTACAGCCTGCTGAAAATGACGCTCAGCCTCATAAAAATTGCCGTTCGACATCGATTGCTGACCACTGACGTTATGCAGATTCCACCGCTCGGCAAGGCGCTCATCTACGGGCGCAGGCTCCGGCTGCGGAGCACCGCCTTGCACCAGCCCCGATTGCGCCAAACCAGGGGAATTCATGGGACTAGTCGGGCGTCGCAACGTCTGGCTTAAACCGGATGCTTGCGCTTGCCCACTGGCAAACTTATCTTGCATTGCTGTACGAGTCGCGTCTTGAAACTCTGTCCGCACAATCTGCGGGATGTTTGAACCTGTCTGACCTTGCATGGCAGCGGCAGTATGCTCGGTGGTCTTTCCGCTCTTCTTCCATCTATTTGCCGCATCGACAGTGCTTGTGGGCCTCTGAATTGTCTGCACTTGCAAGCCAACATTGCCAATTTCCTCTAAATGCATACCCAACTCAGCAGCAGTCTGGTAGCGGTCATCCGGACGCTTCAGAATGCATTTGTGAATCATGCTTGCAATCAATAGCTCTTGCTCATTTTTACACAGACTTGCTAATGGTGCCGGTGGATCATTGATATGCATGTGAATAGTTTGCATAGCATTGCCACCGCGGAAAGGCGGATATCCAGCAAAACATTCGTGCATCACACAACCAAGTGAATAGATATCGGCACGCACATCAACATGACTGCCCTTGCATTGCTCAGGGCTCATATAAAGCGGACTTCCGACGGCTTCACCGGTTGATGTGAGCTGCTGCATAGTCACTCCAGTATCAGCAAGCACTTTTGCAATTCCGAAGTCGATTAGCTTCACGTACCGATCGCCTTCGATAAATTGCAACATGATATTGCTGCTTTTGATGTCGCGGTGAATGACATTTTTCTTGTGGATATAGTTGAGCGCTTTGAGTGCCTGGATAAAAACGAATATGAAATCAGCACTCGGGCATTTACCGCACCGTTTGACGAGTTCCGAAAGGCTGAACCCTTCAACGTATTCCATGACGAAATACGGCTCTCCATCGAGCGTATAACCAAAATCGAAAACGGCAACTAAGTTCGGGTGAGCAAGTTGTCCGCCCGCTCTAGCCTCTGATTCAAAACGCGATAAGCTCGTGCGGTCCTTCACCAGCTCCATATTCAAAACCTTAATCGCAACGGGCTTATTCAGCTGCACATGCGTAGCTTTGAGAACTGTTCCCATGCCACCGCTGCCTAATTCGCCCAAAACCGTATATCGATCCGGAGGAATTCTCGGAAAGCGCGGCTGACCGTTTTTACCGCTGCTCGGTGGACCTTGGCTGTGCATGAAAGGTTGGGGGTTAATTAGCAAGAGACCGCGATATTCACATGCCCTCAGCCCGCGCCACTTAAACAAGAAAAGCAGTCTGCGGTCTCGGCGCAATGTGCACAATCGGCTACCTGTCACAAGGGCGCGTTAAAGGTTGAGCGCAAAAACATTTCGACCATATACATGAATCTCGCCCAGTAGTGCGAGGTGATTAGCGGAAGTGCAAAGATAATTATGAGAATGATTTTTTGGCTGCGCTTGTCCACTTGAGCGTAGAGGCAGGCGCCAATCAAGTTCCAAATCAGTGCACCTAGCATGTATGTGCGAACCTGAGAAAAGGAAAGCCAAAACACGGTCGTGCCGGTGAGTAGAAACGGCAGTCCAAAGAGCAAGACTGAAATGACAACAAAAGGTAGCGCTCGCATAAACGTAGTCTTTAACGCAGCCGACGGAGCTAGCGCTTTCGGTACAGACTCGCGTGCATCCTCTGAAACAGGCATCTCTTCAGCCTCGAGACCGAATGTTTCGGCTCGTACTGCGGTCGGTTGATCAATAACCTCGGTCGGCTGAGTCCCATTTGTGGAGGGCGGTTCCGAAACAACTGCAGGCGCGTCATCCTCGACGACTTCTGCACTTACTTCAACAATTTTGTCCGGTTTCTTCTCTTTCTGTTTTTCTCGCGCCATACGAGTGTTTTCCTCAATAGAAGTGAACGGGCAGACCGAGTGATTCGAGATACATCGTAGTGTGGAACGACGGCAGCAATAAACCGGGAGAAAGCAGGTACGGAATGTAGCCTATCAACAAGGTTATAACCGTGAATCGTGCCATCAGCCAGAGTTTGTCCCCTAGCACCGCCTGCGGTGCCAACGTCGGTGTCGCTGCTGCAACTGGCGATGCCGAATTGATTTCACGCGGAGTGTGTTTATCGTTTGGCAACGGCAGGTCAGATGACTTCTCTTTTGCTTTTTGCCTTTCTTTGTCTTGCGCCATTGAAAGTTCCGAAATAAGCCTCTGCTCCACTATACCCTTCAGCACAGCAGCTGTGTAATCTGTATGATCGCAGCAAATCGTGTCGCTACCTCTCAACCTGGCTTGCCACTGGCATCTATCGTAAGGGCAACACCATGCGTCGACCGCATACCGCAACAGTCGACGCATGGCATCGCCACTACATCAGTAAAGGCCCCCAAACAGTAACGGTTGCGGCCGGGACACCAAACACTAGCGATATGATCAGGCGCGCTTTGCCGTTCTTAGCCTGTGCAAATAGTGGCGCGCCGACAAGATTCCAAATCAACATGCAAAGAAACAACGTTCGAATCTCCGGGCTCTCCATACAATGTTCAAGAAGCTCGCGATTCATCGCAAACGGGATCAACGCGAAGCAGAAAGACAGTACGCTGAACTTCACGGCTTCAATCAGTTGGAAAAACTCGACGACATGGAGCTGTTGAATAAAAGTTTCCCGCTCGCTTGGGGAGCCTAGATAGAACCTGTTCAAAGCTTTCGGCAACTTCGCTCCTGCCCACCACGCTGCACCGATGAGGATAGGAACGACTAAAACGCGGAACAGGGGCGGCAAGAACCAGTAGAAGAAGCTGGAAAGAACGCAGGCGAAACCAACACAAATGGTAATTGAAAAACGCTCCACATAACGGTCTTGCTCAGCAGTTGAAAGTTGATCAAAATTTCTGGTCACATGATAGTAGTCGCCAATCAGCCGAGAGCAAAAGCCTTCCCACCGCTCTCTCAGCGATTTCCTTCGTTTCAATCTTTTGTCATCGTCGTCCGGTTTCACAAACCACTCACATCAGACTGTTCTTCCAATATACAGCGAAGTAAAACGAGCCCGGAAAATCCGAGCCCGTTTGAGTTTTCGATTGCTTTTGGACTTTCGAACTGAAAACTACGCTTTGACAGCGGTTTCCAATTTGGCATCCATGGTGATCTTCGCGTTGAAGAGCTTCGAGATCGGGCAGCCGGTCTTAGCATTTTCGGTTGCGGTCTTGAATTGATCTTCAGTTGCATTCGGAATAGCGGCAACGACTTCGAGGTGAATTTCGGTCACGGTGAAGCCAGTTTCCAGCTTTTCGAGCTTAACGGTTGCGGTGGTGTTGATCTTGTCAGCGGTCAAACCGAGTTCGCCGAGCTGAGCAGACAATGCCATCGAGAAGCAGCCGGAGTGTGCAGCGGCGATCAACTCTTCTGGGTTGGTGCCTTTGCCTTCTTCAAATCTGGTGCTGAAGCTGTATTGAGTTTTTTCCAAAACGCCCGATTCGGTCGTAATGGTGCCTTTACCGTCTTTGAGACCTTTTTGCCATTCAGCAGATGCTTTGCGTTTCATTTGATTCTCCTATTGAATCTCGCCTGCGCTCAATCTACCAGCGCATTAGCGGCTTTGGGAGAACCTTCCACTTTTCTGATCATTTGTGCAAAGTAATGTTGACCGACTAACGCGGTATGCGCAGCAGGATAAAGCGAAGAAATGCATGCAAACAAGTTGCAAGCAAAAACGATTTTTCAAGAGATTACGTCTGCGACGCAATCCCCGATGTCAATCCCAGGGGCAGGCCAGAGCTTACTTGCCGTCTTTAGCCAACATCTTGTCGACAAGCACGTATGCGCCTTCGACTATCGTTTGAAAACCGTCTCTCGTGTAAATTTCATCAACCTTACTCGTCTCATTCCTCACCTTGGCTTCGCCAAGCCAGACGACCTTGTCATTGACTACTTTCTGAACAATCATCGCAGCCATCAAGTCGCGTTTGTCCTTCTGATCCACTTTGAAAACTCCGGTTAGGTAAAACACTATGGAATACCTGCCTGAATTTTTGAAGTTTCAAACCATATTTCGTTCTTTGGGACGGGCGCCTGCTTCGCGGCAACATCAACGAAAGAAAATTTCAGTTCATTCAGAAATAGGCTGGCCGAATTGAAGGAGATAGCCGTTCAAATCGTAAATGCCGAACTCGCGCATGCCGTACTCCATGTCATCGATGGGATAGCACACATTGATTTCTTCGCTTTTGCTAATTTTCTTCCACAAGGAGTCGACCTTGTCGGTTCGGAAGTAGATAGAGCCCGTAAATTCAGGCTCTTCGAAATCCCACCCTTCATACGGCAGCGCAAACATAATTGAAAAGCCATCGCGAGTTACTTGCGCCCAGTGCCCATCCGGCTCTAGCGCATCGCATTTGAAACCAAGCGTCTCAACATAAAATTCCACGGCATCGGTCAAGTCCGGAACCCACAACATGGGGACGCAACCTGTCAGTTTTGCTCCGCGCGGCATTGACTACTCACGAACCTCCGGTCTCCTAGACAAGCAAGAATCATACAACGCAGCTCATAGCTTTCTCAAAGCCGGATCCATCTCATAATCAAGCTCATGCGCCTTTTCCAGGTCCTTCTTAGCAAGATCTCCCTTGCCTTGCCGTTTGTAAACATCAGCGCGTCCGTAATAGCCTTTGCTAACGTGCGGGTAATGCCGAATGAGGTAATTGAACTCGACAAGCGCTTCATCGAACTTGTTGTCTTTCAAGCAAACATCACCGAGAGCCCACCTGGTTTCGATTTCGGAGCGTAGAATTGACTTGGTTTTGAACTGCAAACATTTCCGGTAATCCGCTGCCGCATTCTTCCAATCATGCAAACAAGCATAACTACGTGCACGCGAACGATAAGCATTACCATCGTGCGGATCTATCGCGAGCGCCTTTGAATAGTCGGATACGGCAAGCTTGTACTGCGCGTCCTTGAAGTACAACCAACCTCTGTCGCGCCAATATGTAGCCTCGCCGGGCGCCAATTCAATCGCACGTGACATATCCTTCAGCGCTTCGGGAAGGAGATTGAGCTCCTTATAGGCTTCAGAACGCAACTGATAGGTGTGGGGGTCATTCGGATTGAGCTTGATTGCAGCCGAAAGATCCTTGATCGTTGAGTCCACTTCCATCATGCGCAAATGCTCCCTTGCTGATTCCAGCAAGCTCTGATATTTCTGCACATCATATGCGAAGGCGCCTTGCGCGCACCAAAACGCACTAAGCACGCCGCAAAGAGCAGACAGCTGAAAACGAGACAGTGACTGGAGGCTCAATTCGAACGATATCATTCGACCTTAAGTTTCGGAACTGATGTGGCACCAGGTATTTCAAACGAAGTCAGAAAAGCTTCTGCCTGCGGTGATTTCACCCACTCGTCTTTTCCTTCTACAGCGACAATAAACATACGCTTGCCTGACAAATAGGCGTTGAGGCGGAATTTGACCTTCGGATCCGCGCCTTCAATTCTTCCAGAGATGTCGCGAAACTGATAACCAAACTTAGCATGCGCTTTTAGTGAGTTCATTTTGCCGTGTATTTTTTCGATGTACGCATTCGTCTGCTGCTGAATCACAGCAGACTGCTTTTTCGAGTCGTAAGGCGGTGAGCCGATTTCCTGCACATCTGCAAAGCATACAGATCGAGTGCCTTCCTTATCCTTCTCGGAAACGCACGTGTACTTAACACCACTTGCCAGCTCGAACTGACCACTCATATCAGGAGTTCCGCGCATTAAGACGGAGAAGAAACCTTTTAGATCGACGTATCTAGTCATGCCAGGATAAGTAACAGCAGTAGGATTGGGAGCGGGGCTGTCAGGCTTCTGCATTGCGGCTCCCTCCTTGCGCGCGGGGGTTTTCTGCGGAGTTTGTACATCTATACTCGGCACCTGACTGGTGTGCGCCTGCGCAACTTGTGTTTGTGCGAATTGGGGTTGAGAAATCGCGGGCAAACTAAAGCTTGAACAAGTTAGGGCCAAAAAGATCGTCAACTTCTTTCCTGACATATACCACCTCCGAAAGAGGCATCATATACGATTCGGAGGCGCTTCGCCCCAGTATGTCTCAGTAATTCGCTTCAATCTCTAAGACATCGCAAACGGTGCGACCCATGAGTTCAAAGAACGAGACGAATTTGAAATAGTCAGCGTGCGTTGTGACGCCGAAACGTCCGCTGGAAAAGGGTACGTCTATGATGCCATCAAAAACTCCGGAAGCAGCGTAGCCTAAAAAGTCATTGGGATCGTAGAAATTGATCCAATTGAGAGCCGCTTCCGGCTTGGGAATTGGGCGCTCATCGGCGGAAAACCCAGGAAACATATCGAGATCGGCAAAGAGAGGAAATTGCGCTCCAACCGTTAAAACCAGATCAATCTCGAGGTGCGGAGAAAAGTAGGAAAGTATATCGCAGATAATGTTGCTACCCATGCTGTGAGCTACAACGATCAAATCAGGGTCTTCCTCAGTACGCATATTTGCAGCAGTCTCAATTGCTTGGATGCAAATCGAAGGTACTGAGCCGGGGTCAAAACGCTCTCCGCGACTGCCGAAATAGAAGAACGAATCCCCGATGAAAGCCGACATTTGCGCGTGAAAAATTCGTCGGGCAGGATTACTAATCGCCAGTGCAGCCACATTGGTAGTCAGTTTGCGCGTCGATGCAAGCGCGGCTTTTGCGCCGCCTCGCGCAACCTTTCGAGCCTTGTTGATTCGTGAGCGGGACAGTTCCAAACGTGCCCGAATGCGTTCACGAGAGCCTTCACGAAGAGTACGAAGTTGTTGAATACGTCCTTTCATACGCTCGCGGGAAGTTTCAATTCTCTCTTTTAGGCGCTCTTTGGAAACTTCCAAACGGTCCTTAATACGCTCTTTCGACAATGCCAAACGGTTCTTAATCCATTCGTTTGTGTTTACTGATGCTCGCAAATTGAGCTCTGCCGGGGAAAGCTTGATTTCCTTCTGCAAGCGATCCAGCAGCTCTTCATCGCTGCCAATTTCGTTAAGCCAATCAAGTTGCTGCTTTCGCCCCTTGAACTTTTGCCGCCACTTTGTACTCTCATACGCAAAACGGCTCAATGATCTCATTCGCTTACCGCCGTCCTCAGCACTTTTCAGATCATCATGGGCAACGGTCACCATCAAGTCAAACATCTCTTCCATCGAGCCTGACTTCGCCAGCGCCAAGAGCGGGTTGGAGGATAGTCCGAGAACCTTTTTCGTCGCTTCGGGGAGCATCGCTCGAATGCGCCTGCGTCTTTCCTGCAAACCCTTTAGATTAAGCTTCGGAAGGTAAGGGTTGTCGGTGGAACCGGTTGGTGCCAGCTCTCCCCAGTACGGGCTAAAAATCGCGGAATCCGGCACATTACGACCAAGAATTTTGAAGAAGACGTCAGCGAAAAGCCGATTTCGCAACTCCATATCCTGCTCGTACTCGTCGCCCTCGCGAACGTTTACGCCATGAATGAAGACAAGCGGCATCGCATAACCCCACGACACGAAAACTCTCAACGCCTGCGGGTGTTCTTTCACCCACTACTAAACCTTTTCCACGCCGCACAGGGGAGTGAAACCGCCCAAACTTCAATCGTCTGGGCTTCAGACTTTGCTTATCAGCCACGTGCCCAGAAACAGTTGCGATTCTGTTTGCTCAAATGAAACTCGCCGTCCTCTTTGAGTTTGAATAAATGCAGATTCACCGGCTACGAACAACCAGTTAAACAGCGTAAGCGATGCCATGCATCGTCAGCCGTAGGGGCGATGCCATGCATCGCCCGGTGTCGGCGAGCGACCGGCAATCCAAATCAATCGGGAATCTAATAGAGGTTGCAAAAGCAAAAATGTTCAGAAAAGTAATGGTTTTATCAGCATCTGCAGGCGCCGGTCACGTCACCGCGGCTAACGCACTGGAAGGCGCGTTGCGCGAGAGCGGCATCGCGCATGAAGTCGTCAATTTAGATGTTCTGAAGAAAGTCAGCCCTTTCATGCGTTCCATGTATTCGAAGCAATACATCAATCTCGTCAATCGCGCACCGCACTTGCTGGGAGCAATTTACGATGCAACCGATCACGCCAAGAAATTCGATGGCAGGCGCATGACCTTTGACGTCGCAAACGCGCTTCCCATGCTGCGATATCTTACGAACGAGAGGCCGGATGTCGTCGTCAGCACACACTTTCTTGCGTCCGAACTAGCAGCATTCGCGACACGGCGGCGCCGGTTGAATGCATATCTGGCAACCGTTATCACCGACTTCGACGCGCATGCTTTCTGGCTTTCCGACCCAGTCGATCATTATTTTGCAGCGATGGAGGACACCGCCCGCCAACTTCAACACCTTGGTGTGAATAGCGATGACATCAGCGTTACAGGCATTCCCATATCAATAAAATTCGCCGGTGCTCCTTCAAAGTCTGAAGCACGAAAGCAGCTTGGTTTGCGTGAAGATTTGCCTGTCGTTCTAATTTCAGCAGGTGGATTCGGAGTAGGGCCGGTGATAGAAACTGTTGAATCCGCGATGCTTTGCAGAACCCGCTTTCAGACGGTCGTATTATGCGGAAAGAACGAAAAACTGCGAGCACAATTACAAGGCATGCAGGTGATAACACCTTCGTACTTCCGTGACTTCCATGCGGTTGGACACACTGATTCCATGCAGGTTTATATGGCAGCTGCCGATCTGATGATTGGCAAGTCGGGAGGGTTAACATCCTCTGAATGCCTCGCTTCCGGTCTGCCGATGTTGATCGTCAATCCTATTCCAGGGCAGGAAGAGCGCAATGCAAATCACCTGCTGGAGCACGGCGCAGCCGCATCGGGCAACATCAGGACTTTGACTTACAAATTAGACAAGGTCATCAGTTCACCGCATCAGCTCAAGGAAATGAGCGACGCCGCCACCGCCATGGGTCATGCAAATTCAGCACGTGAAATCGTGAAGAGGCTTCAAGAACTTGCATCTAACGAGCATCGGCAATCGCTTTCTCAATAGCATCATCCACCGACAACTTCGTGGACTTGTCCGCCATTAGCTTGTCGTACGCGGCTGAGGCAAGGTCCGCAGGTTCAACTATCTTCGCACGGTAATATTGAAGCATCTCACCATTCGCCGCATTGATAGCCAGTTTCAACGCCGTATCCTCATCCTTCGCTTCGCCGACAAACTCGCGACCAAGAATATGCAATCCGCATTTCCTCGCTTGGTGCGCCGCATCACGATAAAAGCGCTTGCAGATTCTGACGTGTCCATCTTCGTGTGCAATCACTGAATCAGAGGCATTCTCCGGCAGCCACATATCAAACGGCAACGACGTTTCCACAGTCACATGCTTCACCTTGACCGTGATCGAGTACCAATTATCCTCCTTAATCATCTTCGTCTTTTCGACAGCAAGAGTAGGAATGAATTTGAAGTCCCAGAAAGTGTTTTGATTCGCCGCGCAGTGAAATTCTCCCGGTGTCTTAGGATGCGTTTCAGTCTTCACGTTATGTTTGTGCGCAAACAACTTTGTGCGCCGCACTGTCACCGCGCGCGAATCCACGCAGCCGGTGAGAACAACCGGCAACAGCAAAAACGCAAGAATTCGAGATACCTTTTGATTTCGTCTCATTGGCTGGACAAATTAGAACCTGGGCCGCATGCTCAAGTCTATCCTAAAGCTTCAGCCGATAAACCCCAGGCGGCACCTGCAACGGAAACTTCTTCTGTAAAGCTTTCAGCACATCGCTATCCTCAGTGATCGCTTCAGGCTCGAGAGAGAAATCGCGTTCGATTTGGCGCGCTTCATCCATCCTCTTTTGCCTAAAAAGGAAGTCTCTATAATCACTGGCAATTTGTTCACGGTAATAATCCATGTGGGCGCCATCTTGTTCAAGCGACTTCATATAGACCTTGTGAAATGCTTCAGCAGCATCAATATGCCCTTGCGCTTCAAGGATCTTGGCACTCAAATCATCACACGGATGCGTCAAGACTGAGGGAACAGGCTCAAGTACTTCTTTGTTGAGTCCATCTTTCGTCAAGAAGGCGTCGACCTTATTCACAATGAACATTCTGCCATTCTGCTCGACAAGTTCGCTTCCTAAGGCATACTTTCCAGAACGCAATTGAGAAAAGGATGGAACCTCTATTGTGTGAACTCTGAAGTTAGTTATGTCGGGAACTCCCAATTGGTGCAATTGCGCTTGTTGCGGTTTTCGCCAGAGTGTGCGATTGACCTGAGACCCTGCACCTTCCGACTTGGCGCTCGTTGCGCATTCACTAGACTGTGCAAAAACAGCACAGGTCGAAATCAATGACCCAAAGAATAGTGCTGCCACTTGTCGGATTCGTCGAGCAGCGTTTCTAATCTTTCGCAAACCGACCGGACAGTCGTCTGTCATTATGGTGCCGTCCTTGCGTCGATAGAAGCGCAAGCATTGCGACGTTCCGTTCTCTCTTAAAAACGCCTCCGCTTCCACA
This sequence comes from Candidatus Melainabacteria bacterium, assembly GCA_012965515.1. Taxonomy (GTDB): domain Bacteria; phylum Cyanobacteriota; class Vampirovibrionia; order Obscuribacterales; family Obscuribacteraceae; genus QKMZ01. The sequence continues at coordinate 39,535 of DTSE01000058.1, forward strand.
CGAGTCATGTCAGACAAGTTGAAAACTTGCCGCCTGCAATCACCGCAATTTCTCAGTCTGTCGCTCCCCTCCATGGAATCCCACGAAGCATCGCACGGAGACGCTACGTACACGCGCTCCAGAAACGAAGGAAGAGAGGAAGAAGAAACCGGCTCACTCATGGATACGACGTCTCCGCTATGCAACAGTCCCAGACACAATGCGCCATCCTTCGGGTTTCTTCACCCAAGTACGGGTGAACTTCAACTTGTGAATTTTTCCTGGCATCTCGTACTCGCCATTGCAAACAACCACAGCCGCCACGCCATGGTCGATGATTTGCATGTCGGACATTTGAACACGAATGAACTTCGGTCCAGTGCCAGGTTGGTGCGCAGCCACGACCTTTTCCTTCATCATTGCCGCGTTTCCTTCGGTGACCATGATGGCATGATCGTCGAGATACGTTTGGAAAAAATCGGGATCAGGTCCCAGCTCAGCCTCAATCAGCCGGTCTTCCAGCGCTTTGATCTCGCTTTGTACGGTAGTCGTGCTCATGATTACCTCTGTCAATTCGCATTGGCAGCCAATTGTACCCGGTGAAACGACGGCAGACGCGTTTCTCAAATAAATGCAAATCCCAAAATTCGCCCATATACTACGCGCAATAGTATGTCTTTGATTTTTGAAAAAAGAGGAGCTCAGCGAAGCGATGGATTTGCATCCATGCCTCGCCGAGCAGCCTCCCGGTGAAT
>DTSE01000058.1:40278-42178 GCA_012965515.1 Candidatus Melainabacteria bacterium
GCTACTACTTGCCACTCGGAGGACCGGGGTTTTCGTCGTCGTGTCCGCCGTTCTTCTCGAAGTCCTTGGTCACGAAATACATCGTGGACGTGAGAGTGATGGCGCAAACAATTGCGCACACAACCCGCACGTCATGGCTCTGAGTGATCATGCCACCCATAATCAAGGACGCGAGGAACGTAAGAGCAGACGCAATACCGCCAGCCTTATCCTGTGGTCTCACCGGATATTTCTTCTGGTTGCGCATGTTGATCTCTTGCATGTGAGATGGTCGTTCGCAAGACAATCAGCACGAAATTTGAGCTAGCGCTTCTTCTGGCGCTCCGCCTGATGCTCGTCACAGAGCACACTGATCCAGCCATTGTTGCGCATCGAGCCGGGCTTGCCGCAGCATTCGCACGTCACCGCGCTCTCCTGCTCAGCCCGCGAAATCGCGGCATGAATGGCGTCGTGGGCTACGCCCATGTAGAACCGCAGAGTGCCGAATTTCTCCTTCACCTGCTTGACTCTGAACTTCTTGCGCTCCTTCTCGGGCATCGCGACGATGATCGCCTCGATTTCCGCGGAGAGCTTTCGAATCAGAGGTTCCCAACCGTCGCCGCACTCGAAACCCCACCACAGGGGAACCTTGTTTGACTTACGGTCGGCATAGAGATTCGGAAAGTCCCGGACGAGCGCCTCGTCGAGTTCCTGTCTCATGTATGCCTCCTACCTGGAAACAGAGTTTCCAATCGTGTTTCAGGGCGGCGCGAACCATACAAACCGAAGTCTTGGAAGCGCCGGACTCACACTTTTCTGCCTCGCAAAAACGCACAAGCCGCCAAAAACAGAGCCAGGCAAACGACCGCAGAGAAAAACTCTCAGCAGGTAGTTAGCAAAAGCTCATGAGTTGGTTTTCTAAAGGGCTTTAATGCAAGTAATCGGAGAAAGAAGAAAGTGTGCTTTATAACTACGCTTTTGGACGTTCTCAATGCAGCAAAGTTTTGTATCCGAGCGAACCGTCACAACCCTCAACAGGGCGAAACCCGTCATCTACTGGGCGTTCCCTCTCTTTACACGACAATCGTAATGTTTATCAAACGCTCATACAAGGCGTGCTCAAAAGAAAAAACTGCAAATAGCGCTGGCCCAGCTTTGCCAGCTGCGAGTGAGGCTCTCGACTGCTTAAGCGTTACTCATTCTAGTACCGTCCCTGGTGCACCTTCGCCACCTAAGGACAGAGGCGACGCAGTGCGCCGCCTCTGCTTTGTCCAGGAGTCACCCAGAGACACTTTTTGTAGCGTTGCTCGAAGCTACGCTTCTCTTCTCGTCCATGCCTCGTCTCTGGTCAAGAAGCTGATAGCCAGCATTACAAGACCCGCAAGCGCTGCAGGAACGAATCCGTTAACCGTCAAATACTGTGGAACGAAATCCGCAGTGATCATCATCGCGAATGCAGGCAGCAGCCAGAAGCCCAATATCCAAGCAGGAATGAGCCAGAGAAGCGCCAAACCGAGCGATGTTACTGTCAAAACAGCAGACAATGCTATTACTGAAATCTCAACCAGCCAGAGAACCAAACCAAAGAGAAGTGACAGTACAAGAGCAATCGCAAAGTTTCCATGAATCTGCGGCAGAATAAACGCAAATGCGAGAGCCATTAAGCCAAGCCTGATCAAAATCCTCATTTGGTTTCCTCCTTTTCCATCGTTGGCTCGCCTTGCAAGCACATCGAGATGACGCAAAGGAGTGTCCGGAGTTCCCGCGATCTTTATGAACCGGGGAGCGAAGTAGAAGCACGGATATTTACGACATAGCCTAGTACAAGCGCGATCAAAACAAGTAGCGCAGGAAACCGCGGGAAATGGGGCGTTTTAATGCCGCACACTTCCAAACGATCCGCGCTACTTGCTTGCAGGGG
>DTSE01000059.1 GCA_012965515.1 Candidatus Melainabacteria bacterium
CCGACCTTACCAGTGAGCATTTCGAACGTTTGAGAATCGGAGGCTCCATGCAGCATTGAGGCAATTTTCATGCCTACTGGCATTACAAATCCAAGCAATATCACATAAAGAAGCTTCATTGGATCGAGGCACGCGGACATCGCAGTAAAACGAACAATCGTGCTATTCATTGTTGATGCCTCCATGTCCTGTTTGGTCGGATGAGCTTGCGTCTGCAAATAGCTCCTCGAGCTTAGCTCGCTCAGGGACAGCTTCTTCAACGGGGAGTCCGCGCTCAATGAGCTTGCGAATGAGCTGCGTTGCCATCTTGTTGTCTCTAACAGAGAAGCGTCCCCAATCGTGGTGGCACTCTTCAATCGAAGCCCTCGTCTCTTTTACAACATCCGAAACAACGGACTGCAGACTTCCGTTCAATTGTGATTCAGGCCAGCGAACCATAAGGAAATAGTTGCTGACCACGCCGGAATGCAAGTCTTCTACAGATGCTATTTTTCCCTGCTTAATAAATGCAACTCGATCGCAAACACGTTCAACTTCATCGAGTTGGTGAGAATTGACGATCGCTGTCATGCCGTCGTCTTGCATCTTCTTCACCAGGTTTCGCACCAGCGTCACGCCTGTCGGATCCAAGCCCAATGTAGGTTCATCCAAGAGTGCGAGTTTCGGTTTTCCAATCAACATTTGAGCAATATTCAAACGCTGCAACATTCCGCGCGAGTATGTTTTCAACCGACGATTCCAAACCGTCTTCGCCAGCTCAACTGCCTCAAGCGCTTCGGAAACCTCCCTCTCTCTATCTCTCTTGTCTCGGCGCGCCAGCCCGTGATGATATTGAAGGAACTGCCGCGCAGTCATCCAATACTCGAAGTCAGAACGCTCCGGCACATAACCGGTAATCTGACGAACCGCCAGCGAATCCGCCGGCTTGCCGAATATCTTGACCGTGCCAGAGTCAGGGCGCAGAAGCCCGAGCAGACAGCCAATCAATGTCGTTTTTCCTGCGCCATTCGGTCCGATCAACCCAAAAATCTCACCTTGCTTGACGGAGAGTGAGATACCGGAAAGCGCGGCGATATCACTACCTGCATAGGTTTTCACCAGCCCGGCCGCCTCCACCGCGAGAAGACGGTCATTAGCATCGACATTGTCCTTCGGCATCTTGTGCTCGAGACTCCCTTCAAATTGACGAAAATTAGTAAGTTGAGAACAGTGTTTGATCACCATTTCTTGTCCTCTAAAAACGGGTTTGCCCGATGCAAAGAGAATACGATTTAGGTCGCCCTGGCGCACTGGGGTTCACCCTGATCGGCGGTCAGGGGACAAGTCCTGCCTAATTGCGACGAGCCACCCGTTATCCCTATGCAGCAACGAGCACGGACTCGCAAGGACTCACAAGGAAGCTTTTAATCATGGACAGGCACATCAACAAAGCAGAAAATCTGCAATGGCTTGTAGGAGCCGCCATCTTACTCGGCGCATTGCTGAGTTTCCTACCGCTCGGCGCAGGCGCAGCGGAAGAACAGCCAATCAAGATCGAATTCGCACATGGTTCAGGCGTCAATCCGCGACACTTCGAAAAATGGGAGTGCAAGCTGGACACACGTTCGATGAAGGCTGAAGACGCCGAAAAGCTCGTCAAATTGGTAGGTTCGAGCAACATCCTTTCTACAAAAGACAGCGACTATCAATCCACAGAAGGCGGTCCATTCTCGTCGATTGAAATCGAGACGTCTAAGCAAAAGCGCAAATTTAGCTGGTCTTACGAGCATGCGCCCAACAGCATTCAACCGCTGGTACGCTATCTGATGGAGCGCTCGAAGAAGTCAGTGTACGAAATGGGCAAGCAGGTCCAGTAAGCGCACGCTTTGTTCGTTCACAAACTCATCACGATGGTTGTAGCAGAATTGGTGTGCTTACCACTCTCTCGACCCCACCCATCTCTCGTAACCGCTCACCAAGGTGAGCGTACTCAGCATCCTCTCCCAAATTCCTCTCTCAATCGGTTCTCAATCCGTTAGCTCCACTCAAAGTGGACGTATTCATCTGCGTCTCGGACTCCCAAGTTCACTGCTGGTGAGCCCAATTTCTATCAGTTTCTAAAAACAAAAATGGCAAGATCAGCAGAGATACAAGAATCAGTCGACGCGCCAGTCGAGCGCCCTCAGCAAAGTCTCTTGGGCGACTCGCTAGTCAATCAAAGCGACTCTGACATAGCGAGAAACGCGGCACAGGGCACGCAAGATGACGCGATTGCGATGCTTGACCCCAGCGGCAACGAGTTCCGCATCGACGGACTCAACGAGGGTCAAGAACAGAATTTCCTCAACATGCAGGCTCAGAACTTTTCAAAACCTCAGGCAGGCGACAAACCCGGCGGCGTTGATAGACCCGCCGGCACCGACAGACCGCCTAATGCGGAGCCACCTGCTGACGCCGCTCAACAAAGCGACCGACGCATCACTTTAGAAAGTGGCGTTGCATTCAACAGCGATGATGGACTGACGAAGAGCGTATCGACAAAGGAAGGGAGCAGCACAATGCAGTTATCGCCGGACGGAAAGCTCCAATCATTTACCACCCGAAACAATGATGGTTCCTCGAGCATGATCCAGTTTGGGAATGACGGGCGGGCAACATCACACACGATCACAAACGCCCAAGGCGAAACGACAAACATTACTAATCCAGCAGCAACGCGTGTCGACGCTCATTTGGATGAGATAGGGGACAGAATAGTCTCGATCAGCGAGCCTGGCAGGACTAGCCAATTTAGGCTCGACAATGACGGCAACATAAGACAAGCCGCTATTACACAGGGCTTTAACTACGACAGCAAGAGCTTCGACGAGAAGGGAAATGTCGATTCAGTGTACACCCGGCGAACAAGCGACGGAATCATGACAGCGACCTACACTCAACGCGGCTACCAGGAGCAGACGCTCGTGAATAAGGATACCGATCAAACGACAATCACCCGAGTGAACCAGCTGAACCCACACACAAAGAGCTTCGACACTGCAGGTCAGCGAACTGACGTCATAAATATGCACGCCGACGGCAGTTCGGAAGCACGGACGACCTTCCGCAACGAGCCGGGCATAACATATCAGACTCGCACCGGCTCGGACGGTAGATATCAGACAGACAGAGTCAATGACGCCACCGGCGAATCAGTGCCTTACCAGCACGGCAACCAGTCGCGCCGTGGTTAGGAGACAGTCAGCGCGGTGGCGCGTGGCACTTGTCCAGATACGTTAACGCTCAGCTGTTCAACCTTTCGAGCATTTCTTTCAGTCCCCGCGTCCCAGCGGTTTAATAATTGGCAAAAGCGTAACGGGCGCCGTGTTTTATCTCCAAAATCACCGGGTATTGAGACTAAGTACCCTTGAAAGCTTATGGCGTTTTATTTAATGAGTAAGATATTGGTCGTCGAGGATGATGAATTCCTTGCAGAAACCATTGCAGACTGTTTGATCTTCACAGGACATTCAGCAGACCGGATCGGAACAGGAACCGAAGCCTGCCAAATGATGCGGTCAAACAACTACGATTTGGTTTTGCTTGATTCCATGCTGCCCGACATGAATGGCTTGGATATTTTGAAAGGCTATCGCGAGGAAAATGGCGCCTCGAAAATCCTGTTTCTGACTGGCGCAAAGAAGAATGAAGAAGCAGCGATGCAGTTGGGAGCGGACTTTTTTCTCTCCAAGCCCTTTGAAATCGATGAACTTCTTTCTGTCGTAAACCGTTTGACAGGCGGCACGACAGCAAAGGCGTCGACATAGATTTAGGAGAGCGCGGATGCAGAGCAGGCAGCAAGCGATGGTGGACGGGAAGAAGTCCAAATTCATCGAGCTCACCCAATCACGCCTGGAAGAAGCGACAGTTATTCTGGACACGCTGAATCAAGCGAGTCCATCCATGGACCAGGTCAACACTCTCATCAAACACTTCCATCAAATGGCAGGTGCTGGTGGGCTTTTCCGCTTGGTGGATTTCTGCCAGCACGCTCTCGAAGCCGAGGAAGTTTCTCTGGCGCTGACAAAGAAGAAAGCAACACCCGGATATGCAGAAGAGATCAACAAGCTCAAGATGCTGATCCTGAAACTTTCAGCGACGATCGACAATGCGGCGATGCTCACGACGATGGGTGGCGAAGGCGCCATAAGCCCGGCAGAACAAGCTCCACGACCGGCATCTCCACCGCTGCAAAGTCGCGTTCTTGTCGTTGGTTGCAGCAGAAAAGATAGGCGCAATTTCGCTGCACCGCTATTCGACTCACTGGAGAAGTCGGACTTTCTGGTCGATGAGATGGAAGGTCAGGACGTAACTCCGCAAAATCTTCTCAAAATCAAGTACGACGCGTTTGTAATCGTCTGCCCCGATAACCCGCAACCGGCCTTCGAATTGGCGAGAAATATCCGCTCGCAAAGGACAAGCCAGGCGACTGTACCGATTATTTTCATCAGCGCAAAGAGCAATTTCAAAGACAAAGTGCAGGCCATTCGTGGTGGCGGCGACGGCGTATTCAACTCGAGCGACGATCCCAAGCACATCGCCAATCGCCTCAAAAAGTTGCTCGAGAAAAACAAGCCAAAACAGCACCGCGTGCTCATCGTCGAAGACGATCCAATTCAAGCATCCGGGCTTTATTCGTTTCTCGATGCGGCTGGTTTCATCCCATTTGCACTTACCGACGCTTCGCAATTCGAAGACGCACTCGTCGAAGCTCAGCCCGACATCTTGATCTTGGACGTCAACTTGGGTGAGGTCACGGGTTTCGAACTGGCGACCATCGTCAGACAACAAGAGAAATACAACACCACTCCAATTATCTTTTTGACCACGGAAAACCAGCTGCAATTCCACGTGGAAGGCGCCAAGCATGGTGATGATTATTTGATCAAACCCGCACCGCCGCAGCTTCTTGTTGCGACGATCGCTGGAAAATTGGAACGCTATCAAACACTCAAAGACATGATTGGTCGCGATGGTTTGACCGGTGCTTTGACTCACGCGGAGTTCATGAACACCGCCAAGCGCATGACGGAAAACGAAAGAGCCGGCGTCCTCTACATGCTCATGCTGGACATCGACAATTTCGGCGCAATCAATGAAAATTACGGATACGGCATCGGCGAAAGAGTCGTCAACGAACTATCCAACGTCATCAAGGAAACAATCCGAAGCTACGGTATCACAGGCAGAATCGCAGGGGATAAGTTTGCCATTCTCGTAGATTCGTTGACCGAATACGAGCTGATGCAAATTTCAAATCTGTTGAAAGAAGAATTCGAGCGCAGACAATTTGAGACACCGACTGGTCCAATTAGCGCCACCGTCAGTGGTGGCATTGCAGAGTTTCAACCCGACATGAATTTGAATACCTGGTTCTCCGCCACACGCCAGGTTTTGCAAACAGCTAAAAACCGTGGCAAGAGCATGATTCTGAAACGCGAGAAGTAGAAGGGTTTTATGCCGGACTCACGCCTGCCAGCGATCAGAGAGCATCTGGAAAAGCATCTCAAATCGCGCGTCAACGTATTAAACTTTTTCAAAGGTCCCATCCATCAACTGCCGGATGGGTTCTGCGTACTTGAGTTCGAACCAAATGAAAAACGCAATGTGTGGGTGTACGCCACATGCGGCATGTCCTGCGGCGACTCGATCCCCATCGAGCTTTTCCTGCTGTCGCCCATTCAAACAGCCGACCACGTAGAGCTTCTATACGCAGTTGCCCATTTTCATCTGACGGGAGCACCGCTGGACTTTTCACATACGGTAAATTTCGGTCGTCCCTGGCTGCCGGATTCCAAATGCGATCACGGTGTTATCTCAGCGATTGGAAGCGAAATCGACTCCGCGGAAATCAACGGAGAAGAGGTTCAATTTCTTTGGCTCATACCAATTACTGAGGCAGAACGAGAGTTCAAGAAAGAGCATGGCTTCGAAGCACTAGACGAAAAGTTCGCCGATGCCGAACTAGCCTGCGAAGATCCCCTCCGAAAAAGCGTAGTCTAAATTAGCGTGAGGGGCTCTGACGTGTTATCTTTGCAGCAACTGAGTGCGTTTTGGGTCCGATTCTGCTTGTTTTCCCGGGTTTTTACCCAGCGTGTTTTCTAGAAACCGAACCAGTGCAAAAGTAACCGATTGGCGACGCATATACGCGCGCCGAAACAGATGTCATTTGGAGCATCTCTTTCGATTGTCGGCCCTCGCATTCTTGCTACAGATGGCGTCTGCACCCTTCGCCATCGCCCAGGGTTGAGCGGCATCAAGAAGTTTGGTGCCCGGTCTGAGCACTCACGGTGGTAAATTTCAACTTTCAGTAGGCTGGCGCGTCGCCGAAGCGAACAAGTCCTATTTTGCTTCGCGGGTAAACAAGGACTTTACAAGGCTCTGGAATCCTCACGAGAAGTTGAGCGTTATGGATGTGACGGCGGGCTATTCGCTCAATCGCCGCACAAGCATACTGGCTTCTCTGCCGATTGTTTTCAACGATTTCTCAATGCTCTATCCGCCCAAAGGTCCGAATGAGGGCACGAACAAGAGCCAGCCGGTGCGCGGCGTTGGAGACTTGAGTATCTTTTCGCAGACATGGCTGCTCGACAGTAAGAAGCATCCATTTGAAAACGTTGCACTCGGGGTGGGTCTGAAGTTTCCGACCGGCAACTGGAATTACAAAGGACTGTTGCCTGACGAAACCGGGCAGAATTTCAAAAATCGCCCAGTCTATCCTCCCGCAGTCATGCCGGGTGACGGAGGCTTGGGCGTGCTGGTTGGATACCAAGCTTACAAATCATTTTTGCAACCGCGCTTTCTCACTAACTTTTCGGTTTTTACTTCCGGCAACTATTTGATCAACCCACGCAATCAAAACGGCACACCATCGATGGTGGCAAGCCTTGGCGTTCCGCTGACGCCGAACTTTGCTGATGATTTAACGAACTCGGTCGCAGACACATACAACTTGCAAGCCGGGATCAACTGGAGACCTCCAGGTGTTTGGGACAAACCCAAGTTGAAAGGTCTGCGACTTCGCTGCACATACAATTGGGAAGGTCTCGCACCACGTGACTTGATCGGAGGCAATAGCGGATTTCGACAGTCAGGATACACAATGTCTGTCGGCCCCGGACTTGTGTGGGTGAAGGGACGCGATATCTTCCTTGTCGACGTGCCAATCACTTTTGCGCAGTACATCAATCCAAGCCAGTCGCTGTTGCCGGGGCTTCCTGGTCCGCCGGTCAACGGCATTCCGACTCCAGCTCCCGTTAACTTCAGAAGGCAAATGGGATTGGTGGCTCCCGTCGCGCTCACGATGCGGTATATCCGGACGTTTTAGACGCTTGGCCAATGCGACTCCAATTTCTGCCGAACCGAAGCTGGCAATCCTAACAAAAACTCGCAGGGGGCGGTATTCTTGCCGCCCGTCGTTGTTGCCAAACCAGAGACCGAATACGTTTGAAAGAAGCTAATTCGCAAACCGGGCGATGCATGGCATCTACCCTACGCCAGAAGAATGCAATGTGCCCCCACGAACAGCTACGAAACTTTCTGCATCACTGCATTGAGTGCTTCCTTCACTTCCGTCATTGATGCAGGGCGATCGATGGCTTCCTTCGCGAGCATACGTTCAACGAGCTGCGCAAGTGCAGGAGGAACGTCTAGCCCTTTTGCAAAAGGCTTTAGCTCGCCGCTTATGTGGAGGTTGAAAGTCTCCATGAATGACTTGCCGCGAAAAGGAACATTGCCGGAGAGACATTCGTAGATAACACAACCCAAACCATAGATATCTGTGCGAGCATCGATTGCGCTGCCCAGGCATTGCTCAGGGCTCATGTAGAGTGGGCTGCCGAAAGCCTCTCCGGTTTGGGACAACTTCTGATCGTCGCTATCCAGAATACGCGCCAAACCAAAGTCAACGACCTTCGCGTGTTCGCTTCCATCGTCCAACGGCGTCATCATGATATTGCTGGGCTTGATGTCTCGGTGAACAATGTTCTCGTCATGCGCATGCTGCAAGCCGTCCGCGACCTGGATCATGATTTCGACTGTGCGTTTAGCCGACAAACGCTTTTCTTCTCTCAAAATCTCATCAAGCGACATGCCTTGCAAGAATTCCATTACAAGATAAGGCACGCCCTCAATGATGCTGCATTCAGTGACGGAACACAAATTGGGATGCTGCAAACGCGCCATCGCCTTGCCCTCGCGCTGAAAACGTAAGACACTATCCCCCTTCGAAACAAACTGTTGTTGCAGAAATTTGATCGCGAGAACCTTGCTGAGAATCTTGTGCTCCACCTTGTATACGGTGCTCATGCCACCGCGCCCCAGGAACTCGAGGACCAAGTATCGACCTTCCAGCATTTGCCCGATTAGCGCATCATGAATGCTTAGCGGAATCTCGTCGTATGGACAGATTTTTGTATGAGAGTCGAACTCCTTCTCGCACTTGCTGCATTTTGCAACTCGCCAAGCTTTTCCTGAGAAACCGAAGGTGTTTTCCGCCTGACTTTGCGAGAATTGGTGGGAAAGGTCTTGCAAGCGTTGTTCAGTATTGCGCCGAATGTTCTGCTCGCTCTTGTAAGCAAAGACAAACTGATACATGACCGTGCCGAGGAAAACAAACATGAATGCGATTCCCAGCCCGGACTTCGCAAGACCCTCATCGAAAATGCCAAAGTGCACGAACACTGCTTTCGCTTCGGCAAATAGCGGCAACAAAATCATCGCGGAGAACAGACTCTGTCGCATCGCAGTTCCGAGCAAGTCCGGCTCAATCAAAGCACTGGTAAAGCCGCGCTCCGGACGTGCGGCCAGCATGGCAAAACCGAGACCAATCGAAGTAATCGCAAAAGCGACAGGCATTCGCACGCAGCCCCAGAGCGAACACAAGTTGGTATCACCAAGGATAAAACCAAAAACAGGCACCAGGCAAAGCGCAATCACGGTCACAGCGATCCATTGCCAGACTTGCACTCTCGCTTTCTTCCAAACGTCCATGAGCAGGTAAGTAACGCCTGTCAGTGCTTGCACTAAAGCAGTATCCGGTGTCATTACGCCTGGATATAAAAGTGGCACCAGTCTCTCGCTGTTAAATGAGAGGTTTAGACTCAACACCTCCCAATCCGCGCCAATCACACCCTCCACGCACTTTGCGGCAGCCATTGAAGACAAGACCGACACCACAATAAGTTTCGCAATTCTTAGCGGCTTTGACTCCGGAACAAACGCATCCACAGCGATGATGCACCCAAGCACAAAATAAACCAGCGCCACACCAAACGCTACGCTAGTGCCAAAAGGATGTTTGAAGATCTCGATGTCGGCATACCAGCCCAGCACGACCAAAAATGAAAGCAAGCCTACGATACCACCGGCGATGCCGGATATTTTCTTGAATCTGGCAGCCAGGTGTTTGCGCTCTTTCTCTGCTACTTGCATTGAAGTGCCTTTTGAAGGGCAGCCATGTAAATGTCTTTGCTCTTAGGTCCTTGAATCACCTTGATGCATTTCTTCTTTGCGGTGAAAACACCAACAATCGGAACGAATTGAGCATAGTCAGCTAGAAACGAATGAACTCCCAATTCCTTGGCCGTCTTTTGAGACTCTACAAGTTTTTCCTGAGAGCTGTCGAGCTCTACAAACGTAAAACAGTCCTTCATCTCGCCCTTAATCTCTTTCATGATCGGGCGGACAAGTTCGCACGCCGTTTTGCAATGCGTATCATAGATTAAAACGATCATTGCCGACTGTCCCTGCCCGTCTTGGGCTGAAACACTCTTGCTCAGAAAGGTCGAAATCGCCAAAACGCAACAGATTAAAAGGGCCAGAATGCGCTTCAATTTCACACTTCATCTCCCTGTAAAGCAAAGGGGTTGGACCTTTCGTCGTTTAATTTCGGCGGGCACAACTCTACTATCTGCGTTTTTGTACTTCAGTCCATACATGGATAGATCTTCTACATTCTACCCAGGGAAGGTTCGGAAACTCGAAAAACTGACCACCGCCACATAGATCCTCTGGTAATAAGGGAAGACGGACAAAGACACCTGATGAAATTCGCTTCCGGAAGTCCGAAAACGCGCCGCCATTAGTGTTTTCCGCATAAGCCTGAAATAGAATTGCAACAACTCGCCCATAAGTTCGATATGGACGTATAGGTGAGAAGCAATGTCGAAATACAACACCAGGGAAGCAGAACCATTTGTAGCAGGTTCGCTCATCGCAGCAGAGCACTTGATGGACGAAGCGCGCGAAAACACATTTGGACCTCCCAACATTTCAGTTACCGACTGCAAATTCTTTTCTGGCAAGCCGCTTGCAGTGGACATCGACAGAGATAAGGACGGTAAACCTGATGCCACTGGCGAAATTACCTATTCCTTTTTCGGATACATGGACAAAATTGATGTAAAAGGAAGCGATGGCACCAAACAATATTCCATTCAATTCGACAGAACGCTCGGCGTGGTCAATCATGCAAAGCTAGACTTCAAGGCTGACGGCACATCAGAAGCGACCTTCTATCCTAATTACGCGTGGTTTTCAAATAAAGTTCATGGTCTCAAGATAGACACAAATGACGATGCGAAGCCGGATCAATCACTTAAATTTAGCCGTGGGTTTTTCTCTGGTTACATACACAGCGCTCAGCTGGACAAAAACAATGACGGCAAAGCAGACAACTACTACGATCTCAAACGCCATTGGTTCAGTAGTAATCTCAGCCAGTTGGAGAAGAGAAAAGAGTGATAATCTGTGGAGTCTACACTTCAGGCTCCACAGGAATTGTGAACCAAAACATGCTCCCCTTCCCTTCGCGGCTAACAACACCTATCCTTCCGCCATGAGCATCAACTATTAGTCTACATATTGCAAGGCCGAGCCCAAAACCTTGCTCAGCCGCATCAGGATCTGTACGGTAGAATTTCTCGAAAAGTTTTGCTTGCTTAACAGCAGGGATACCCTCTCCCTCATCTGTTATCGCTACCTTGACGGACTCAGGCTCTGCTTCAGCCGAAACTACAACAGTGGTATTTTTCTTCGAGTATTTAATTGCATTGGAAACCAGATTGGCAATAACTTGCATCAATCGATCCGGGTCTGCTGCGATCACAACGCCACGCGCTTCATTCTTGAGAGTGATGGATTTCGACTGTGCGTGAGAGGCAAGCGTTTCAAATACTTCGTCAGCGAGTTTCCCCAGATCAACGGCATCAAGGCTTATGTCCATCTTGCCGGACTCAAGTTTTTCTATAGTTAGCAAATCTTCGACAAGTAAAATCAGCCTCCCAACATTTCTGGTGATACTCATTACTCGACTTGCGCGAGTAGACTCATCCTGGGGTGTAAGAATCAGCTCCAGAGCCAATTTCATTGAAATGAGAGGAGATCTCAAATCATGAGCAACCATCTGCATAAGAGACTTTCTATACTCAGACGCTTCAATCAATTGATCAGAAGCAGAATGTAAAACCGTATCGAGATACGCCAACTCGTCAGTTCCAGAAACTCTAGCGGACAGCGGCTTGCCACTGGGAATGAGATAAGCGTTGCCGACCAGGACTTGCAGCCGACCGGTAATGTCTTTGAGAAACAACAAAATCAACAAAATAGTCAGACCAAACTCTGATGCAATTCCAAACAAAAGCATTGGTTTTATCTTTTCTCTTTGGGCCTGGTTTTCCCTGATCTGCCTTTGTATGACAGGCACTTGCTCATCCATCATTTGTTTAAGCAAGAACATACTTCTGCCAAATTTGAACCAGCGGGTCTTTAATTCGCGGAGGTCGGCAATAGCTTCTAGAGGACGATCTTCTGAGTTTGCTTTCTCATTTTGATAATTCCGAAGCAATGCAAGCATCTCAACTTGATCCTTCTGAACGTCTTCAATGAGGTTAACGAGCTTGGAATCAAATACATCCTTAACTCCGCTGCTTTCCAAAATCTGTCGAGCTTCCGCCGAACGCGCATGCAATTTTTCAATAGCTTCTTCGGTGTTCTTAACTGTTCCTGTATGTCCTAAGGTCAGTCCTAGCATCCGCTGAATAACGCTAACAAGCGACCCAGCAAGGGCACTAATAACCGCTTGCTTGACGGCAAGTTTGTCGACTTCAACAGAAAGCGCCTCAGATTTCGAAGCAAGCGAAAAAAGTTGAACGAATAAAACAATCTGCAACGCAAAAGGGATCAAGAGCAACAAAAGGCCTTTATGCAAGATTTGCAGTTTGAGTTTCGGCAGCATGTGTTATCTCAGCTACTCACTCTTGCCAGACTCAATAATGTACCCAGCGCCCCGAACAGTTTTGATCAAATCCGTGCATCCGATTTTCTCAAGCTTTCCACGCAACATCTTCATATGAACTCTAACAGTTTCTTCCGAGGAGTCGACGTCAGATGGCCAGAGCGCCTCGAAAAGTTGTGGCGAGGTGAAGTAGCTTCCGGCGTGCTGGATTAGATGCTCCAAGATCGTACATTCCTTCAGAGTAAGTTGTGCTTCCTGCTCTCTAAATTGAACTCTACGCAGTTTAGGATCAAGAGTCACTCCTCTAATCTCGAGTTTGCCGGGCACAACCTGCTTCCGACGCCGCTCTACTGACCTCATTCTGGCAAGTAGTTCACGCACATCAAATGGTTTCGTCAAATAATCATCGCCGCCGGCATCCAGCCCACATTCCTTATCCTCTATCTCGCCCTTGCTAGTGAGAAAAATTACGGGCGTATCCCCTCCATCGGCTCGAAACTTCCGGCAAATCTCTATCCCACTTAGTTCCGGAAGATTCCAATCGAGAAGGGCGAAGTCATACTTGAAATTGCGCAGCAGCATCAGTCCGTCTGCGCCATTATCCGCTTTCTCTACCTGCCAGCCATGAGACTCGAGCAGATCGCAAAGATGGGTACTCAAATCGGTGTCATCTTCTACCAGCAACAACTTTGGCATGTTAGCGGGCTTTCCTCTCAGATATTTCGTCGCCGTTTAGTCACTTAACGGACCCTTAACGTTGCCTTGCCCTACATTAATGGCACCCCATGATACAGCCGAGTTGAGCCGCCATGCAACGCCCCATAGGCCGCCAACCATTCGCCCAAAACCGACAAAGCCTCGCCGAAAAGTAGAGACCGTCGGCGGTAGCGAGATTGATTCTTACAGGAGAGATTACTATGACACGCTCAGATGCCGGATATGACTCATCGAAGGGACCTCAAAGAGAAGCACTGGCTGATGCAATCAGCATCAGAAAGACGCTCAACGACGAAGGCAGCGATGCAGCCGTAACGAGAATGAGATCCGAAATAAACTCAGTGCCGGAACGAGAAAGGGCCGCATACAACAGCGCTCTTCTCAAGAATCTGCAGGGTGACGGACGTGCCTCGAACATTCTGCCTGAGATGTCAGTCGCATTTGGAACGCAATATCCCAACGAAATTTTGAGAGACAGCAAAAAGCCGTGGGTTACAGAGAAAATTGTGGACCCGGAAAAGATCAGATCGGCTACTTCCCGCGAAACGAATCCAGTGTATCAAGAGCTTTATCGCCAGCTCGGAGCAAAGTATCAAGCTATTCGGGCGGAAAACGGATGGAACCCATACATCTGGCAGAACAAGTCACAGATGTTTACCGTCGGCGGTGTCAATGTATTTGAAAGTCAGTTGCGCGGTCATCAGCAAGTCGACAAAATGCAGGCTGAAAATCGGAAGTCTCTAGGTCTTCTAGCCACGCACCCAAGACTATTCGATGATATCGCTGGCGGTAGCGACATCACAATGAAAAAAGTCGAACGTTTTCAGGAAAATTGGAATCAGCCTGGTGTTGCCGGAGTGGAATTCCGCAAACGCTACGGTTCTACGCAAGAAGCGCAAAACAGAGTCGGCGCGACGGTAGAGCAGCTGAGAATGGCATTTGATGATGATCGTAATAAAGACAACAAACCAGGTGCTGTGCTCAAAGATAACGTTGCCGGAGTAATTCCACGCCGTACTGGAATCGAATGGTTCAACAGTTACGGAAAGATGACGAGAGAAAGTCTGCTTGATGGACTGGGATATCGATCAATTGAAGAAGCTAAGGAGCGATCCACTCTTAGGGAAGGCAGATCAACCGAGGCAAAGCAAGCAGAAAGCGGTAAGCGCGTATCAGAAGAGAAAAGCACAGACAATATGTCCTCGTCATCGAGACATGATGACACGGCGGCAATAGACAATAAGTCCAGTAAAGTGGTCCGAAACCAGGGGCCATATGCAGTGGCTAAAAACATGCTGGCAGGCTCAGATCTCGACTCCAGTGCCCTGCGCGACCTCACCAAAGTTTTGCAAAAGGACATCGGCGTGGACTGGAAATCAATACGTGTTGGAACGCCGCTTATTAATCCAGATGGACAAGAGAATCTAGAGCTTGTTCGTTCAAAAGTTCAAGCAACCAACAACACAAAATTGATCGCTTGGTTCGATAACAAATATCCGCGCTAGCCTTCAGGCGCGGATGGGAGACCTGATATTCGATAACAAAACAAAGCAACTTTCTAGCGATTCTAAGGAGTAAAACTATGAGACTGGAAAACGAAATCAATCAAGGTCAAGCAAATGAGAGGAGCACACAAGAGTCAACAGAAAACTCTACTCAGCTTGCGCGTCAAGTTTACCAGTGCGGGCCTGGCGGACCGATTGTAAGTAAACCAAGCGACTGCAGGGAGATGGACAGTAAACACAGACCGGATCCAAAGCTACCGTCACTCGAGTTGTTTGGAGTTTAGTTAGACCCGGCTCCAACTCTTTCGATTTCGCTGGTTCTTGCGCGAGGTAAAACTGCTTGTTTTCGCTTGAACAACAAGGCATCGATAGCGAACTGTCCAGGGCCGACCATCAAATACGAGAACGCAATTGCGAAGTACAAAAGAGCACTTTCGTAAGATGGTCCGCCCTTAGCGACGAAAGGATGACCTGCGGGGAAGTGAACTGAGAACATAGCTGTTGTCATCACTCCTAGAATGGCGAAACATGCTATCGGAGTCAACAATCCCAGGGCCAAAAACAAACCGCCGCCTACCTCGGAAAAAACAGCCATTGCCTGCAGCCAGCCCGGCGCCCATGAGTCAGCCCCCATCCAGGAAGTTGCGTGTGCGAGTTTTGGATATCCGTGCATAAACATTCCAGCTCCGGCTACCAGGCGCAACAACAGCAGACCGACGGAGCCTTTCTTCCCGACAAAGCTATCAAAAAATCCAATCATGTCGAATCTCCACTTCGGTTACTTACGCGAGAATTTCATAAAACCAGTGGGATGACGGACTCAAGCACCTACGGTTCCACAATCGGAGGCATTGTGAACCCATCGTGCTCGAAGTGTCACAGGAGTTGCGAGTCTTAAGGCCTGGTGGCCCCCATCGTTTTACATTTACGACGGTTCGGGAATAGTGCATTTGAGCCTTTTGTACTGCCTGACTATGACCCAAAACGAAGGCAATAATACTCCTGAGAAGATGCTGCTCAAAGGCAAGGTGGAAATCACCAAGGCGCCGGAAGATCATCTTGAGCACTCAGTAGACGCGAAACAGGCCAGAGAAAGTACCAGAGCAGACCAGCAACGCGCACAAGAGGCGAACAAAGACCGCCATAGCGGGTCTGAAAGCCAACTTCAACGGACGGAAACTCGATTCCAGACTATCATTTCACGTGTGGAAGTGTTCCGATTGACGCACCAGCTCTAGTTCTGTACCCGTCCAATGGAAAGTGGGTAGTTCTAGCGCAAGAGAGTGTACCATCACCAGGCCCAGGTGACTTTGAAAACAAATGGTCAAACCTTCAAGAAGCGGTTGATGACATACTCGATTTTTATCTCGGTGATCCGCAGCGAATGTCAAAATTGAGATAACGACTATGCCCAATATCGACGAGACATACCTGCAGCAATTGCGCGACATGAAGTTGTATGTGTCGAAGCCGTTTGCGCCTGGGCGTGCATTTGAGTATAGCGTTTGGATTGCAAAGCCCACTTCAGTGAGTGGAAATTGCATCGATGGTTATGACAGCCTGTGTGCATCAATTCCGATTAACGCGCCCGCCGTAATGCTGCAACCAACAGATGAAGGCTGGGTGGTGTTAAATCAAGAGCATTCAATTCAGGGTCCTGGCGACTTTAGAAATATCTGGAAAACCCAACAAGAGGCGGTAGCAGATATTATAGATTTTTACTTCGGTAATCCAGAACGCATGAACGTGATTCAAGAGCGCGTTTCTCGCCATGGAGCATTGAAGACAGACTAACATCGATTGTCTGGAATGCGCATAAATCGGAGGTCAAAACAACAGTGGGAGTACTCAAGATTTGGGCACCCTTCGACGTTAAAAATATAGATGCCAGTTTGTGCGGGTAATCACACATGATTGCAATTGACGAAAAGTATCTACTGCAGCTGAAGAATGCTGGATTGTACGTCTCCGGCCCGTTTCCAGAAGGTCACATCTGGAAGTACGGCATCAGAGTAGCAAAGCCAACTTCAACGGCCGGAAACTCGATTCCAGACTATCATTTCACGTGTGGAAGTGTTCCGATTGATGCACCAGCCCTAGTTCTTTACCCGTCCAACGAACATGCCTGATATTGACGAGATATATCTGCAGCAATTGCGTGACAGACAGCTTCACGTGTCCCAACCTTTTCAGAAGGGCCGCACACTGGAAGATGCTGTTCGGGTCGCCAAACCAGCGACGGTACCTGGAAATTTTGTCTTAGGGTTCGAAAGCGAATGCGGTAAAATTCCGATCAATGCACCTGCATTATTGCTTAGACCAACCAACGAAGGTTGGGTCGTATTATATCAAGATCATGTGCCAACGCCTGGGCCGGGTGATTTCGAGAACATTTGGCAAACACCACAGGAAGCAATAGATGACATTTTAGATTTCTATTTCGGTAACCCAGAACGCATGAACTCGATTAGTCAACTATGGTCTTCGGTGGGAAAGGTAAAGAAGTAGCGTGACTTATCCGCTATCAAAAGAACCAGATAGAAAAGGCGCCGGTTTCCCAGCGCCTTTCTTTTTGAGATTCTCAGCTACGCGATAAGGGCATTATTTAGACCTAGCATCGCGTTATGTAGACGG
>DTSE01000060.1 GCA_012965515.1 Candidatus Melainabacteria bacterium
ATTTCCGTTTGCGACTGCTATCAAACGAATTCGAAAAAAGATAGACGACGCGGAGGATGAATCTCAGTCTGCGATCGAAACTATCCGCCGCGTCGGTTATCGGTTCCGAGGGTGAAGCTTTCTATTGAATGGGTTCTCCGTTGGGGTGAACACGGAGAACCAAGTAGAGAGGGGCGCGACTGTTAGGCTGGGCTATGTAACTACTTACGTTCGTTTGGTAGCAACTCTTGCATTGCTTGAGAACGGAGTATTTCGTCTAGGATGATCGTTCGAAAACTCTCACTTGCAGAACTTTGCGCCTCGTCATTCAGATTCTTCTCTGTCTCAATCGTTCCAAGAAAGCATGACGGGGTGTTAACGTCCTTTCCACCTGGTGTACATCTTCCGCCGGGGGCGATGAAATCTTCGTAGAATTTTCGCGAAACGCCATCGATCAAATCATCAGAATGATCCTTTGTGTTGTAATTCTCAATTGCATCTGGTGGCATATTTCTCTCCTTTTTAAGTAGTAGTCTTTAGCTGTGTATCTGTGGTTTTGGTATCTGTTCTTAGCTGCCGGCTGGACGACAGCTAAGTTCAGATAACCGTCTTGAACAAAACATTGAAAATCGGATAGCGGCACGAACAGAAGCGTCGGTCTCAGAGCCGATACTCAGGTCGCACCGCTATCTTGTGCATAGCGCTCCCTTGCGTTACTCCTGCACCTTGGAGAACAGCACCTGCACTAACAATTGTGTCCCAGAATCAGCAGAGCTTGCATTGGTTCATCCGGTGTAGTTGTCTTCTCATCAGATTGACTCGTGCCAACCGGGACACTGCGATAGTAAGCGCGTAATCTAACCGTAATGTGTCCGCAATGTGACCGTATTGTGACCAAGCCAAAATCCTTCAGAGGACCTAGTACGCCAACACCAGGTGCTGGACGAGGATTTGAGCCCAAAAGAGTGATTTATGCATCCCTCACATGCGTTATAAACCGGCTATTTTGTTGGGTTTTGATGACATAAATATGCACTACCCTAGTATGCCAATACGGGGAAAAGTGCCTATAGTCGAATAACTAGCACCCAAGAGTTCCTACTGAGGTGGGCATGGAGACCTTGGATACCAGGAGTTCGAATATGTTTAACGATAAGGAATTGATCTGTATACAGTGCGCAAAATCGTTTATTTTTAGAGCGGGCGAACAAGAGTTTTTCAGCACAAAGGGCTTAACCAATACTCCGAAGCGCTGTGAAAATTGCCGAATTTTCAATCGTCTCTACCGTGCAGGAAAGAGCACCGATGTAATTTCCAAAGTGACATGCGAAGAATGTCGAACCGAATTTGTGATTCCGTTTAGACCGTTGGGTTACAAACCTGTATATTGCAACACGTGCTTCAGAGGACGAAAAACCGAAGAAGTCAGAGTCACTCATTTCGGCGTGAGCGTCTAGGTTGTACTGTGTTTCGGTTGCATCGCTTTTTGAAATAGTGAGAGACGGAATTCATCGGTGTTTAAGTAAACGCCAGCAAAGCGCGCTTCATTATACTGATACCAGAATGCATCCAACAACAACGCCACTGCATCCGGTGACATGGACGAAATGTGCAGTTTCACTTCGTTCATAAACGCATCACTGAGAGTCATGTCAGCGAGCTGCTTAAAGAGCTCTCTAAAGTATCTCACCGCTTCAGCCGCATATTGCTCTGAAGGACCGGCTTCCTTGAAGTCGAGGTTCACTTCGCAACGCCGGCGCAGAAAGGGCACCACAGTCGACGCCATCACAACGAACACAAAGGCGGTCGATGGATCTACTGTATCCAGGCAATAGGACATAAACTCGAGCTTCTCCGCATCCATCAATTCAGCGTCGAACACACATACCGTTTTGATCTTGGCACCTTGTCCCAGGGGTTTGACGATCTGCTCGATGCAGCGTTGCTTAGTCATGACCTCACCTTTCCAATCAAGCCAGAAGAGGTCAGTACCCTTAAAAGCATCCGGAATGAAAATTTTGGCAAGCTCTGGGTGTCTACAGATAACAAGAGCATTGCGCCGCTTGTAATGTTCGTCCGACGCCCGCACAGCCCAGATGTCAGCCTTCGCCTGTTCTACGGCGTTTTGCAGGCTAGCAGTCAAGGGAGCAGACAGATTTTTGCGAGGAGAAGCGAACTTCTTCAACATCTATGTTCACCGCGGGCGGGAGCCCAAGTTTCGAGTTTGGTAATTCCAATACAATGTACCAAAATCTTACTAGCTCTTCGACCGATCGATCTCCTGAAAAGCTCAAACAGCCGAACCCAGGCCCCAAATTAAATCTCCCTGACGACATAATTGTCAGAATCCATATGAAGGCTCAAAGCAGAATTTACTGTAACTTCTGAAAGCCCCGAAACAGTTGAAACTGTTCAAGCTCCTAATCTACAGAAGAGGCTGAAACTGCCAGACTTCATCCCTCGACAGAGGTACAAGCATGTCTTTTTGCAGTGACTACCAGAGGTGATGGCGTTCGCCCCAGAACCTCCACCACTGCTTCACTTTGTCGATGATTTTGCTCAAGCGCTGTCTCACATTCGTTTCGTCCACAGCATGCGGTCGCATCAGCAAATACTTTATCCGACAATATGAATCATTTGTCCAGCTTTAGGAGACGATAGAAGTAAGAAACGTCAAATGTTCTAACGACTTAGTCCGTAAGCGGACATTACCGAATGCACGCGCGAAGGGCGTTCCGCATCCGTAATCTCAAGCCATTGATTGGTCGATCTGTTGAATTCAGTGGTCTCAGCGACCGCGTTCTTGTACTCATACAAGAACTTCGCAACCTTGTCCGGTGGCAGATTTAATGCCGCTGCTTGCAAATCGCTCAAAACAGATGTACGTGACTCACCCCTGAGATACTTCGCGTCCATAATCATAAATATGGAGAACGGGTCGGCACCCTTTTGCATCAGAGCGTTGATCGTATTGAGTTCGGAAGCAAGTCCAGCCTCACTAACGCGCATGAGATTATCGAGCAGATAACTCGTAACTGGTGTGCGCTCCAAACTGCCTTCCGGCATTGTTCTGCCGACATCCCGCAACGTTCCTGTGTAGGTTCTCAATGCTTCAGCAATGGCTTCTTGCGTTGGTTCGCCCTTAACTTGCGACTCGATCTTCTTGAGCAGTTCTGGGCTCTTCAAAATTTCCGCAGCAACAGCCATGCGATTGTGAAGTGAATCGGTGGGCTGCCAGAGATCAATCGCCTCCTTGTGGTTGTTGATGAAATCTATCAACTGGCGCTTTGACGCATCTGATTCCATTCTGCCAAGAACGCGAAGTATTCCAATACTGCGTTCGTGACCGAATTTCAGTCCGGACAAATAGCTTGCATTCGGATCAAGCGCAACCACATCTTTGAAAAAAGACTTCAACTCCGGTGACATACCAGGATGGTAGTCCCGCACATAGAGCCCGTTTGGGCTGTTTTTGTTATACTGATTCACGGCATCAGACACGGCGCGAACAAGCGTTTCACGGGGATAAACACTCTCGAGCCCATTGAGCAGAGCAGAGAAGTCTTTGTTCATTGTCGGAACTTTACTCTCGCTTCCGCCAAATGACTCCGCTGCGTGAATGAGCTTGTAAGAGAGTGCATCAACTGGATTTGCGATATAGAAGGTTTTGCCACCAACTTCGACCGCAACTCCTGCGTGGTCTCCTTTTGAAGAGACAGGGTCTGTCATCACTTTGCTGCCATCTTGCGACTCTTTGAATATGTTGCGCGCAGATGGTGAAAGTTCTTCAAACGCTGGTCCGGTACCACCCTTGCCCAACTTCACTTCCTGCTTCGAATAGTCTTTGAGTGGCATGAAATCGAGGTCACCAATCTTCCGAATGAATGTCGAAAGATGGTTCATGCCGGCCTCGGGAATTGCCAGTGAAGCAGGCGATTCAAAGGCATTGATCGCGGTGCCTTTAGTCGGCACCATCTTGCCACCACCCTCAATCAAAAGCATCGTCGCAAGGGAACCGGCGAGGTAGTAGTTGATGTTTCCATTGGCGTCGACTTGTGGAAACCTAGCAGTCAACTCATGCGCAAAGTCAGCTGCACTCTTAAGCGTAGTTGCTTGTTCAGCCGAAAGCGGCACGCGCTCAACAGGCTTCACAACCTCAGTTACAGTGACTTCTTTCCGAGCCTCAACTGTCTTTGCAATTTCGGACACAAGTGGTGCGGCAATAGTTTGTTGAGCCTCATAAGGCTTCTTCAGCTCGCCAAGCTTCGCGGCCAATTGCACCGGCGTATCCTGCGGGGTCATTTCAACTCTGTTCACGCCAGGTTTTACAGGCTTATCCGGCTTAACATCAAGCACTCTTGCAAACAGATGATTATTAGCTGCGTCTTTCAGCTCGGGAATATTCTCCCAACCTCTGTTCTGCAAATATCGATTAACTGGTACACCGCGGCCGGTGGCAGTGTTGATTCCATCGACAGCTTTGCCGGCACCATGCTGCACCACAGGCAGTGCGGTATTGAGGAATGCACCGGTCGCCATAGCATTATATGCATCTTTAGCATCAGCAAACCTTCCGGTGCTGTACAAGTGCGAAGCTTCCAATCCGGAAGTAGCACCCACTGCGCCAACAACCGAGCGACCAGCAACTTGCTTCGAGAACTCGCGAACGCTTGATGTCATCATCGGCAAACTCTTGTTCAATCCAAGTTTGGCATTACCGACTTCAAAAACAGTGAAAGCAGTCATCGTACCCAAAGCATTGCCAACTCGGGTTTCGCCCGCATTCGGCGCTTTGGTGAAATCGTAGGCGCCTGCGCCCAATATCAAAGCGCCTCGGTCACTTGCCAATGCACGTCCAACCGCACCTTCGGCGCCCAATTTCGCGCCCACTCCGCGCATACCTGCGCCCATAGCCTTTCCGGCTAGAACATACGGAATAATTGCCCCGGCGGCCGAAGAGAGGTTCTGCGTCATCCAGTCGACAGTCCCTACCTTGGCGTGATGGACTTGCGGAATGTCGGCCTTACTGTTTTCGCCGGCGAACGTGTTGTAGACCTGCAAAACACCGCTTCCGGCAACCATCGGCTTCCAGACATTTTCTTGTAGCCAGCTTCCTTCAGGAGCCGC
Organism: Candidatus Melainabacteria bacterium; assembly: GCA_012965515.1. Taxonomy (GTDB): domain Bacteria; phylum Cyanobacteriota; class Vampirovibrionia; order Obscuribacterales; family Obscuribacteraceae; genus QKMZ01. The sequence continues at coordinate 5,107 of DTSE01000060.1, forward strand.
ATTCGGCTTATCGGCTGGGCGTGTTTCAGCACCGCTGTCCATAAAATATAAAGTGCGCTAGAGGGTAACGGTCAGAGGCCTAATATAGGCCTCTAATTCATTAAATTCAGTGGGGAGACTACGTAGTCGAAGAAGTTACCGCGCCATTTAATCTTTTGTGTAAACCTACTCACTTACCCGCGGGATAACCGTTGGTTCCCATCAAGAAACTGATGTAAAGCTCATTCACGATTACTGCGATATGGAATCAAATATCGTTCGAGGCCGTCTTAGAACTAAGCAGATGCGCAGGGGTCAGCTGCAAACCAAACTATGGTGCAAGCACACCCCTAGGAATTAAGATTAAAGGAGGCATTATGAAACGTCTTTTGTCTATTGCCGCGCTCGGTCTTATCGCTTCGACGACTTTGATTGCACCGGCGCAAGCGCAAATGTTTGCAGGCTTCGGAAACATCAACCAAGCTCAAGCAAGACTGCAATCACGAATTAATTCGGGAGTTCGAAGTGGTAGATTGACCAGGCAAGAAGCATTCAATCTGCAACAGAAAATGCGACGCCTTAACGTCATGGAAGCTCAATTCAGAAGCTCTGGAAACCTATCATTTAGAGAACGCGCTCGCTTGAACGGCGAATTATCCAGATTGAGCAATGAAATCTCATTGCAATTGAACGACTCTGATCGACGTTGGAGAAATCGACATTACGGACGCCGATTCTAAGAGCGACAGGTTCAGCTGTCAATCTCTAAATGGGTTGTTTCGCAACCTCATAACGCACTTCAACATAGTGCTTCCCGTATTGCTGCACTGCCACCAAATTTAGTGGCGGTGTAGCAATTCTACGAGGGAATAGTGGTGCCCCCGCACCGAGAGTAACGGGCGTAATCGTGATAATAAATTCGTCGAGCAATCCCTTGTCGAAAAATTGTCCGGCTAATTCACCGCCACCAACGATCCAAATGTTCTTCCCATTTGCAGCCATAGTCATCTCGCGATGAATCGGCGCAACATCACCATTGCAAAAGCGTATATCAGCGTTTGCCACGGGCGATAAAGACCTCGAAGAGAAAACCCATACAGGTTGCTCATATGGCCAGGGCTTTGTTTTTTCGGAATCTTTGTTGATCTCATGCTCTAGTAACCATTCATATGTGGTGGAACCCATTGCGATTGCACCAACCTCTGCAATGAACGGCGGATAGCTCCCGCCAGGCTCCCCAAACTGCATTAACCAATCCAGAGAGTTATTCTCATCAGCAATAAAGCCATCCAGACTAGTCGCAGTGTAGTACTGAGTTTTCATAGGTTTCCTTTATACGAGACTGTAGCTTTTGGGAGGTTATGGCTTTCACGAGACCTCCAAGGATACTAATTTCTGGGCTTTCCAGGGCGAGCTTCATTAAATCTTGACTTCTCGGACACATTTTTCGGGGGGCGGCGTCTCTGGGTTTTGTGAATGCAAGGTGTGCCCAAGGAGCCCCGCAATGAAAAAACAAATCGCCCTCGGTCTTGTCGCTGGTGTGATCGCACTTGCGAGCACTGCCTTCGCGCCCCCTGAAGCTCAGGCTAGAGATAACAAACAACAATTGAATCAGCTCGCTATGCAGATGTACATGCAGAATATGGCTAATCAACAAAATTTGGCGGCGCAACAGCAGTTGTACGGCAATCAATATCCGTACAACCTCAACAACCCCAACCTTAACAACGCCTACCTAAACCAGCTCTACAACAACCAGCTGGTCAACAATGCGAACTTCAACAACGGCCGCGGATGCAATGGCAACGCATACGGTCAGTACAAACGCAAATTCAAGCGCAACAAGAATGCCTTCTTCAACAACGCCAACAACTTCGTTAACGGCAACAGATGCGGAAACGGCTTCAACAATGGCTTCAACAACGGCAACTTCAACAATGTCGGTTACAACAACGGACTGTTGAACAATGTAGGCAACGGACTGTTTGGCAATAACTACAATCCATACAACAACAACTTCGGCTACTCGCAATCAACCGTAGGAAGACTGCTCAACCGCATCTTCTAAGATCATATGCAACTACGACTACGAAACTGAAGGGTCGATGCCATGCATCGCCTGTAACAAAATCTAGATTGCTTTTAGCAGTTTCAACATTCTCTCCCACGAGGCGGCGCGAGCCGCCTTGTTGGCGTCATTAGTATCCGGAGCCTCGCCCGCGCGCATAAAACCATGCCCCGCACCGGCATACGTTACTGGCACAAAGCTCTTCTTGAGCTTGTTCATCTGCGCCGCCGTATTGTCGAGTGTGGCGTTGACGCGAGCATCGTTTTGCGCATAGTACCCATATATTGGCGCATTGATTTTCGCCAAAGCAGTCTCATCTGTTGGTGCGGAACCATAGAAAACATGGAAGCCCTTAATGTCATCACAGTTGGTGGCATAGCGGAATGTCTGAGAACCGCCCCAGCAGAAGCCAGCGACTGCCATCTTACCGTTTGCTGCCGGAACTTTGGAAGCGTACTTGAGCACGGCATTGAGGTCATTTGTGATTTGATCGGCAGGCAATTGTGAAACGGCTTTGCGCGCATTGTCGTCGCCGCCAAAAGATTCAGTGCCGCCTTTGTTCTGCGCCATGCCTGAGAGCAAATCAGGAGCCACCACGATAAAGCCATTTGCTGCAAGTTCGTCAGCAACTAGCCGAACCCAGTCTGTCAAACCGAATATCTCGTGGATGAGAAGCACGGTTGCCGCTCTGTCTTTTTTCTCAGGATAAACAATGAAAGACTTTACTTCCCTGCTGCCGTGTTTAACTGTCACCCATTCCGAGTGGCGCGGGGAGCCTTCCAGCCTTTTCTTTGCCCACTCCTGAGCAAAAGCCGGCGTGCAAGCCAGAACCATCAATGCAAACGTCAGCAAGATTTTCACGAATTGTCTCCAACGAAACGGCGCAGCCGAAATTTCAAGAGCAAAGCTCAAAGCCGGAAGTGATCATATCAAAGCCGTCTATTTCCGGCGCCTCTCCGTACGAGTTACACTTGGCTCAAAATTGCCTTGGCAGCGTCATTACCTTTATCGTCTACCGTTGGTCAGCCTCTGAAACTCATGTTTGCAGGAAATGGACCGAGCATCTTTAGTACGCGACATGTAGCTTCGCTGCTGGCGACTGTTATTACTGCCGCCATTGCCGCCATGGGAGGAAATACGAGCGCTGCGATTGCCGCTGTCGTTAAAGACGAGAAGTGCAAGATCGCCCAGGTTACCGGCGTGCCTATCTATGAGTGGAGGGACGACTCGGTTGAGGAACCGAAGGGCATAGTAGTGGCTGTGCATGGCTTTGCTCAAGACGCGGGTGCAATGTCCTCGATAGCTCGGACTCTTGCCGCGCAGGGATATCTCGTCGTCGCTCCGGACCTCAGAGGTCACGGACGTTGGGAAGAAACGGACGCGAGCATGGAAGAGAACCTGCAGTCGAGCTGCGATGATCTGGCGAAAATCATTTCGCTTTTGCACAAACAATACAAGAAAACGAGAATATACTGCCTGGGCGAAAGCACAGGAAGTGGGGTTGTACTGAGTGCTGTTGCCAAACAATCCGACGGTGTGCGTGGAGTCATTCTATGTGCGGCAGGCGCACAGCCGAGTTTTCACAACCCCGCAGTGATGGGCTCAAAGTTTATTAAAGGAATGGCGACATTCGTAACGCAGGTAGACATCAGACCTTATCTCCAGCACTATCTGTCTGACGACGATCGAATTGCTCAAGAGATGATCAACGATCCGATGGCGAAGAAATCGCAATCGGCGATGCAGCTACTGGGCACCATGAGCTTCATCAAAGAAATGCCAGCGCGAGCCGCCAAGATTCCGCCGTCTATTCCAGTGCTCGTCATGCAAGGTACAGCCGATCAGATAGTTTTACCTGAATCCGCAGAACCTGTATTCCAGGCTGTCCGATCGCGCGATAAACAGTTTGTGCCGGTGAATGGTTCAGGACACATTCTTGTCGGAACATCCTTTATCAAACCGCAAGTTATGCGCACCATCGAAAACTGGCTCGCCGGTAATAGCGGGCGGACCGCCGGCTTCTAGCCGGCAAAGGGCGCATGCAATGCGCCCCTACGAGAATCGGGCGACGCATGGCGTCGCCCCTACGATCGCCAGCCTTTGCATGGCGTAGCCCCTACGATCGCCAGCCTTTGCGTGGCATCGCTCCTACGATTTTCTTTCGATGGCCGGGGGGTTCCAGTCGCCGGTCAATACGGACGGCTGAGGTGCGTACAATCGCATCGTCACACCCAGTTGCGTCTTCGGAGCTGGCAGCCAGTTGGATTCTTTATCAGGTCCGGGGTTTTGGTTCTGTATATAAATGTCCAGCGAGCCATCGGCGTTCTTCTTCAAAGGCATCCACGAGCTAATCGCAAATCTATTGATTGAGTTTGCCGACTGGAATCCGTCTTTGTCGTACATCGTCAAGGACCAAAATGCATCAACCGGCGGAAGTTCATCGCTTTCAAAATGAAGCACATAGTTGTTATCACCATGCAAAGGCTCAACATTCGAATCAGCGATGTTTAGCGGATAAATAGCATCTTCCGGTTGATTGGCTCCCAGTCCGACCATGGCAACGATCGCGCGTTTCAAATAGTATGAGCCGTACACACCCATGCTGTCCGTGTTCATGTTCCAGCCGTTTACCGGTCGACCCAAAAACTTGATCTTCTCGACCATCTGTTTCAGCGCATCTTGTGCACCTTTTGAAATTGCATCTTGAATGTTTTTGTCAAAGCTTGCGAGGTCGAATTTCTTGCCGGCCTCGATACCGATTTTCTTCAGACGTTCGGTTGTGGACCAGTCAGTCAGGTGCGGAGAGTAGCGTCCCATCAATTCCGCAGCAAGTGCAAAGTACTTTTCGGCAGGCATTGCATTGACTTGCTCCAGCGGCGGAGTCTTCATGTCGATACTGCTATTTGCCTTGAACTCAGGCAACGTGACGGTCTTACCCCATTGCGAGAGCGGCGTAATTTTCATGCCGTCTTGGAATTTATGCACTGCCGCGTAGTCATCTGGACCGTCGGTTTTCGTCCGTCCGATCACCCAAACAATCGGCGTCGGCGCCTCGATCTTCTCGACGCCATCAGGCAATTTACCACTCCAGCCTCTCGGCACCACTGCGTAGTGCTGTTCGTGCGTACCCGATGTACGCCAACCTGGCGATGCGAAAACATCGGACCACATATCCAGCATCGGAAGTAGATAATAACGCCCGCCGGCATCCGGAGCAGTAACAATCATGGGCTCTGACGTCAGGTCTAGCCACGCGACGGAGTAGAGGGTGTCGAAATTCGGACGTACGACTGTTTTGAAATCAGCATCAGGATAAGCGCGCACGTGTGCGAAAACATTCGCAGGTGCATGACCAGGCTTTTCACCAGCTTTCAAATTCGTGCATTGAAGGCGAGTGATTTCCATACTCAATAACGAATAGAAGTAAATGTAAGCCTCTTTACTTAGCTCATATGCTTCTTTCTCAGTCAGCGTGATGTTTTTCTGTGCCAGAGTAGTGCCCATTTCTATCTCCTCGATCTCCTTGATAAAAGGTCTCGCCGCACCGGAGGCGCAGCTGTCAAGTTCTCGCAGAACGTCACTCGGTAACATATCAGACTTTCCTCTCGTATATGGATTTAATCTGAGTTTTCGGTCGGAATTAAGGTACTTTCTTGCTTTTGCGCCATATGACTACGGTTATGCCAGAAGGTCGTTTCAATGATTTCGATTGAGGAATTTTCGGGAAAAACGTGACCGATGTGTTCGATTCAAAACGCCTTGGACAGCGGATTTAATCGAATTTCACGCGGGAAAAACCAGGAACCTTAGACACAGTTAACGGTCCATGCGCAATGTAATCGGCCGTGGAGGAATTGAAAATGTGCGCCGCCTCGAAAAACAACCATATTGAAGATGCAGCCGAAGAGCACCAGTGGACTCGGCGATTAGCCAGCTTCGCCGGTCCGGCAATCAAGTACGTGGGAGAAATTGTCATGGCTCCTGTCGAGCTTGTGCAAAGAGTTTTCTACCGTCCCAATTCACGCCAAGATGAGTTTGTAATTGAAGACTTGAATGCGAAATTCAAACAAAATTTGAATGAAAATTACATCGTCAGTTGCTCGCAAAAGCTGAAAAGCAAGCCCGTCGAAGTAAAGTTGGATCCAAGAAAGACTTACGACAACCTGGATATCTGCCAATCAGGAACATTTAAAACAATTGGAGCGTTGACTCAGCAGGAAGAAGAATTACCACAGCTCCAATTGATTGACGAAATCGAAGAACAAGCGCTCAGTAATGTTGTCTATATGCCGTCACCGTCTTTAAGCGACTCACAAATATTGCGCGCGCGTCCTGCAATGACAGATTCACAAGTTATGCGTGCCCGTGCGAGTCTGAGCGATTCACAAGTAATGCGTGCCAGACGCAGTCTGGTAGTGCGCCCATTGATGGGCGAATTGGCCGGTGCAGATTTCACGGGCGTGGATTCCGGAACCTACGGCACCATGCCGAATGTCACCCAGATTCAAGCAAAAGTAATCAGCAGCGCAAAATGCAGCTTTACTCAATCCGGTGTATACCAGCTCGTCGAGCCGGACATCAATCCGCACGGTTTGCAACAGTTTATCGAAACCAAAGAAGAAAAATCTGCGTAGAGCTAAAGCATGAATGAAAAAACACAAGGCGCTGGTTAATGGAATAACTCCATAGCCAGCGCTTTTAAAGGCTCTCGTCAATTTGCTTGACCGTTTTCAGATCCTTTTGCGCAAGATCCTTTTTTCCGATTGCCGCATACAGCTTCGATCTTTCCATCAGAAAATCACGATTATCCGGGGTTTTCTTGATCAAATCATTCAACAGTTTTTCGGCCTCTTCATAGCGCTTGAGCCCTACCAATCCCTGCGCACGCAGTTGCAAAATTTTTGGATTGAACTTCGGCATGAGAGGCAGAAGATGTTCGCTGTCAGATAGTACGGTTTTCCAGTCACCGTTTATCGCTGCAAGCTTTAGCCTCTCCAAATACCAATGAGGTGCGGGAAAAAGTTTTACGGCTTCGGATACACACTGCTGTGCCTCCTTACACCTCCGCATCTGTCTGAAAATGTCCTTCTTGATCATGAAGTAATTAGCTGTCTTAGCTTTGCTATCCGAATTTGCCAACGCCAGGTTTATGTACTTCAAGCCAGGCTCAAGCTTGGACATCTGGTAATAGGCAGTTGCAAGATGCTGAGCGACGACAGAATCGTTTGGACGCTGCTTCAGTGCCCATAGATAATCTTCGATTCCCTTCTCCTCCTCTTCAAGGTTGGAGAGGACAAAACCGCGCTTCACTCGTGCGTCATATGAATTCGGATATTTCTTTACTGCGGCCTCAATGATCGGAAGAGCACGCTCGTAATCATTCCTTTCACTCAGGTAATCTACTTGCTTGAGCATTCCCATGAGCTCATGAGTCATTTGCTCGGCAGCCCAGCAAGTATGGCTCGACAACAAAAGCTGCAGTACAAACAGAAGAGCGAGAAGCGAAACCGGGCGACATGTCATCGAAATTGCGATAATGAAGTTGTGGGGCGGAAAGTGTACGCCATCAGACGGTCCGTACATTTTAGGCATAAAACCCGACAAATGCCAAATCGCAAAATAATTCGAGTAACAGAAGCACCATTCGCCGGTTTGGCACACCGTCCATCTAATTCTATGCGGCTTGCATTTGTTCTTCAGTCCGGACAGAGACGTGATTTGCTTCAACGTGTTTGGTGCAACTAGGAACCACGCTTCCAGAGCAGATCACGCTGTGTTCTATGTGCGCACCACTTTGAACAACCGAATTCGACCAGATAACGCAGTCTCTCAAAATTGCACCGGGCTCGATTACACAGTTATCTCCAACTGCAACATTGCCGAGAATAGTCGTGCCTGCTCCCAACCGACTGTTGCTTCCCATTACAAGCGCACCATCTATGTCGCAACCATATTCGATGACACTGCGCTCACCAACAGTCAATTTCCCATTTTGACGATACGGCTTTGCTTCCGGCAAACCAAGCTTGACTCTCCTGCAGACGGCATCGAAGTTGGCTTGACGGTATTGTTGGATTGTACCGACATCCGACCAGTAACCTTCAATATCGATTCCTAATACCGGCAGCCCTTTTTCAATTAGTTCAGGGAATAGTTGACGCCCAAAGCCATACTCCCCAATCGCAGGCATATGATGAAAAACTTCCGGTTCGAGCACATATATACCAGTGGAAACTTTGTCAGAGAGCGCATCTTTTGCTTCTGGTTTTTCCTGAAAGCCTTTTATGAAACCTCGACTGTCTGTCACAACCACGCCAAAGCGGTTGAGTTCTTCGTGAGGCATTTGCTTTACAGCGATACTTGCTATTGCTTTTTTCTCTTTGTGTTCGCGGACGATTCTTGTGAGGTCTGCGTCAGTGAGCAAGTCACCCATCAAGACAACGAATGTTCCGCCCATTAAGAACTGGCGGCAAGCTCTTACGCCACCGGCATCGCCAGACAGCTGGGGTTCATATTTGAATTGCAAATTGACACCTAGCTGTGAGCCATCTCCAAAGTACTCGGCAATCTGCTCCGGCTTGTAGTGAAGGTTTGCGTGGATGTTGCGAATTTGATTTTTCGCCAAAAGCTTGATTATGTGCTCCATGACCGGCACATTAGCGATCGGCACAAGGGGCTTGGGCACTTGACTGGTGAGAGGGTCAAGCCTGGAGCCGACTCCAGCAGCCAAGACTATTGCATTCACTCCTTCCATATTGTTCATTTATAGACTCCGGCTAACATCAACTTGCGTGAATTGACTGGGACCCAAGATGTCTGGTTCCCGTGACAAACCTCTTGCCTATCCTGATTTAAGGTTCCTAAAATGCCACAAGTTAACTTGCGCGGCGCTTGGATTTAGTCGAGTTGGCAGCCTCGCGCCCCTGGCGAATCTTTTCCGTCCGGTGCTCTCTGAGCGCTTCTTGTTCTTCTTCTGACAATTTGTTCTCGTCTAGGACGACATGCTTTTTGGCGGATTTGCGCCCTTTCGTCTTCTTAGCAGGTGCCTTAGAACTCTTTCCTGTTGTTTTCGGGTTCGCTTTCTTCGCGCCACTTCGAGTCCAGATCTTCTTGGCTCCGTTCTCTTGTAAATCCACTATAGTCTGCCCCGATACTACCGACGCATCCTCTTCAGTGATGTCACGTTCGGTATCCTCAAACTCGTCGTGATGTTTGATGAGCAACCAATCCTTTTCCTTTCCTTTCTTACTGCCACCAAAACGGACTAGAGTCCAAGAACCTTCCAACTTTTCGCCCTTCAAATAGAAGGTAAGTTTTCCCTTACTCAATCCTTTACGCATTCTGGCGTTGGCCTCATCCTTGTCGTCCCATGAATAGACGCCATCCTCGTCCGGCGAATATGTACCACGATCCCAAATAATGACCTCACCGGCACCATACTGATGCTCAGGAATTACGCCTTCGAAATCGGAGTATTCCATCGGATGGTCTTCAGTCATCGCAGCAAATCGACGATCTGCGGAATTTAGTGACGGTCCTTTTGGCACCGCCCAAGATACCATCACACCATCTATCTCGAGGCGGAAGTCGTAATGCAATCTGCTGGCATCATGCTTCTGGATTACAAATGTCAGTGCCTGCTTCTTTCCGGTTTTCTTCTTTGCTGAAGTCGTCTTTGCACCCTTTCGCGTAGAGCGCTTCTCACCTGATGGTTCGGAGGTAATCTTGAAATCGCGCTTGCGCTTGTATTCTTCGAGCATGAGAAATACCCCTACCGCGGCAACATAGTGTCGACGGACCCAGTAGCCAATAGTTCCAAAATAAATACATAGCTATAAAACTTTCATCATGGTAAAACCATACAACCGCGCAGCGGCAGAATCGCAGAGAGGCGTTGACAATGGCAAAAATACTTCAGCTGGTTGGTGATTTCGTCGAAGACTATGAGGCAATGGTACCGTATCAGATGCTGCTAATGGTCGGGCATGAGGTGCACGCCGTTTGCCCAGGCAAGAAGAAGGGCGATAAAGTAAAAACCGCCATACACGACTTTGAGGGCGATCAAACTTACACCGAAAAACCTGGACACAATTTTGGCATCGATGCAGAATTCGACAAACTCGATTTCACCACATATGATGCGCTCGTAATTTCGGGCGGAAGAGCACCTGAATATCTGAGATTGAATCCGCGCGTGCTTGAGTGCACCAAGCACTTTTTCGAAAAGAACAAACCTGTCGCTGCCGTCTGCCACGCGGCGCAAGTTCTCGCTGCCGCCGGTGTTCTCAAAGGAAGATCGAGTATGGCCTATCCGGCTGTTTCTCCAGAAGTCACCGCATGTGGTGGAACATTCGTTGAACAGAACGAGACATTTTCAAATGCACACACCCAGGGAAATTTAGTTACTGCAGCAGCGTGGCCCGGACATCCTGCTTGGATGCGTCAGTTCCTCGAACTTCTGGGCAGCACGATCAAACCATAAGCGAAAACACACATCGCTTTGATTACATCGCTCGCTTGATTGTGGACACAAATTCTTTTAGTGCAGGATTCTTATCGTCTGCATTCCATATGGCTTTCACGCTGAGCTTCGCATTCAGATCTGTTACAGGGATAAACACCACATCATCGGGTTTTCTACGCAGCGCCGACTCGGTTATGAATGTCGCTCCAATGTCCGCCGAAACCAAACTGAGCATCGTGCTCTCGTTGTTTCCCTCCTGAATCACATTCAAGCTGCAACCATTGCGCTCGAAACGGGAAACGATCGGGTCATAATAACCGGGACTATTCGCGCGAGGAAACCACACAATCGGATAGTCGCTGAGATCCTTTATAGTGAGTGTCTTTCTCTTCGCCAATGGGCTGGACTTCGAAACAGCCAGCATCAGTTCCTCCTCTTCGAACTGAATGGACTCTACGGTTTGCCCTTTCGGCAACCAATAAACAAATCCCAAATCGAGCTCATTGCGCGACATCAACTCAGCCTGTTCCAGCGAAGAAGCAGGAATCAAATCTAAAACAACGGCTGGATATGCCTGCCTAAAGGTGCGCAAAATTTCAGAGAAAGTCTTATTGAAGGTGACACCGTCGGCAAAACCTATACGCAGCAATCCGGACTGACCGCGACCGACCTGCTGGGTCAGCTTGACCATTTTGTCGCATTGCGAGAGTAAGTCGCGAGTCTGGGCGAAGAAAACGTGTCCGGCGGCGGTAAGTTTGACGCCGCGAGGAAGTCTCTCGAAAAGTTCGACGCCGATTTCATCTTCCAATTGCTTGATCTGGCGGGTAAGCGCCGGCTGGGCGATATGCAGACGCTCGGAAGCCTTGCCGAAGTGCTCCAGCTCGGCAATATGGAAGAAATATCGGAGTTGGCGAAGTTCCACAACTGATACCTTTTTGTTATCAATTGTACCCATTATTACTATTGGACGGCATTAAACTTACGCGGCACAATGGAAGCAGCAGCTCAGAGGAGCCAAATCGTGCTTACAATGAATTCCGTGGTCATCAAACCGTTCAACGCCGAACATCAAGACGCTGTCGAGAGATTGGTGCTGCCTATTCAACAGGTTGAATTTGGCGTCGAAATCACTCGCGAAGAACAGCCTGATTTGATGGACATCGCCGGAACGTTCCAGCATGGAGACGGCAACTTTTGGGTGGCGATGGACAGAGATGACGTCGTCGGGACTATCGGTGTCGTCGATATCGGCAGTCAGCAAGTCGCATTGAAGAAGATGTTCGTCTCCAGCTCTCACAGGGGCACAGGCATCGCGCAATCTTTGATGAACACGGCTATTGAATGGTGCGAGTCGAAGTCCAGGAGAAGCTGCTCAGAGGAGCCAAATCGTGCTTACAATGAATTCCGTGGTCATCAAACCGTTCAACGCCGAACATCAAGACGCTGTCG
>DTSE01000061.1 GCA_012965515.1 Candidatus Melainabacteria bacterium
GGTATCATCGAGCTGGAAGCGATGCTCATGCTCAAGCGCCAAGGTGTGACTCTCGACCGAGACATTATTTTTCTCGGCACACCTGATGAAGAAGTTGGTGGCGACTTCGGTGCAAGATGGTTTTCCGAGAAACATCCTGAGCTACTGAAAGATGCTGAATTCCTCATCAATGAAGGTTCGCACATCATCACAGGCAGTGATGGAAAACCTAAATTCTGGGGAGTGAATTTTTCAGAGAAGAACGTTCTCTGGTTGAAACTGACCGCAACAGGGCAAGCCGGACATGCTTCGATGCCGATTAAAGATTCGGCGACGAATCGCTTGGCACGCGCTTTGGAAAAACTTGTGGCAGTTTACCCGATGACTGTTCGTTCACCACAAGTGGTGCCAGATCTGAAGAAGATCAGCGAGTCGAAACCTGAGCCTCTGAAAGGCTATTACTCGCAAGTAGTCGAGGACATGAAAGACAACGACTATATTGCCGGTATTGAAAACGATCGCATGCTTTCGTCGATGTTGGTCAACACTGCTTCCTTGACAGTTCTCAAGGCTGGATACAAAACCAATGTAATTCCTGGCGAAGCAAGCGCCGAGATTGACTGCCGCTTACTGCCGGGCGTTGAGAAAGATGAGTTCATCGCGCACGTTCAAGAGGTCATCGCCGATCCAACAATCAAAACGTCTGTTCTCGAATGGAACGTTGCCGGTGCGTCGGACATTCAAACCGACTTGATGAATTCGATCAAAAAGATAGCAGCTGAAGAATCGCCCGGAACTCCGGTCAGACCGGTTGTTGTTCCCTGGTTCACTGATTCCCATTGGTTCCGCAAACTGAACATCACCTGCTACGGATTCGAACCGTTTGAAGTAAAGCCGGAATTGCTCGCCAGCATGCACGGTATAGATGAACGAATTCCAGTGAGCGTTTATTCGACCGGCATGCGCCGCTTTTACAAAATTCTCGCGGATGTTGCTGTAGCGAAGTAATCAGTCTGGTTCGCCGACTTCCAATCGCCCACTTCCAATCGCCGACTGTATGGGCGCATTGCCTGCGCCCATCAAAATTCGGGCGCATGCAATGCGCCCATACGCCTTAACGCTTCTACGCTTTGCTTTCTTCTTTGACTTCGGTATCTGCGGAACTGACGAGACCGTCGAGCAATTGTCTTACAGAGTCGATTAATTCCTGCTCTGAGGTTTGGGACTTGATCAAGTGTTTCGTCAGTCCGAGCGTCAGGTTATTCATTTCGTCTTTGGATAAGTCGCGACTGGTGTAGACGATCAAGGGCGTCTCTCGCCATTCGCTCTTGCGCAGACTTTCGACGATACTGAATCCATCAGGCGGAGGTATTCCGATGTCGAGAATGATCAAATCCGGATTTTCTGTTTTTGCTAACTTTAATGCCCTTGCACCTTCAGACGCTTCGATCACTTCTACAGGAAAGCGGGAGAGATGATGTGTGATCAACTCTCTGGTTGAGTTGTCATCTTCGACAACGAGAACCTTAACTTTTTGACTTCCTTTGTTTCTCACCGCAAACCTTAGCGCGCGCTCGAGTTTTTTATCCTCGAGAGGTTTTGCTAACCAATCAAAAATGATTGCTGTTCCGAACAGTTCGGGGTTTTTGTCCACGCCGCTCAAGACGACAGTGGGAACTGTAAACGGGTGGTCGCCTGTCTGTTTCCTTTTCAGCCATTGGAGCCCGTTTCCATCCGGAAGGTTGACATCGAGAATCATCGCCTTCGGTGTGAATTCCAGCAGCAACTCATCCGCTTCTTCGAGATTCCGAGCGATTTCGATGTCGAATCCTTCTTTCTTGAGAACGCTGCGCACAAGCTTCGTAAGCTGCTCGTCGTCTTCAACCATCAATACTCGTGCCAGTGCAAATGCTCGTAAGTCCTGACTGGTTGTTCTCGGGCTTTTCGCTCCGCTTGGCAGTTCCGCCCAAAAGGTAGTGCCTTTGCCGACAGTAGATGCAACGCCTACCGTTCCGCCATGCTGTTCTACGAGTCCTTTGGTGATTGCCAGACCGAGACCGGTGCCACCTTTTTGTCTTGTGTCGCTTGAGTCGAGTTGTTGGAATTTGCCCCATAGCTTGTGTTGTTCGCTCTCTGGGATGCCTGGTCCAGAGTCTGTCACCGAAAAGCGGATCATGTCGTTTTGTCTTTCAACATCCAGAATAACTGCTGCACCTTCTGGTGAATATTTGATTGCATTCGACAAGAAATTCGTGAGGATTTGGATGACGCGATCTTGGTCGCACTTCAATGTTCCACTGTAAATGATCTGATGCTTCAGTGTCACCTTAGCCTCTTGCGCCATGCCTTGTGTCGCTGCAAATGCACCGGCTACCAGGTCTTCCACCTTGCGTTCTCCGAGTTTCAATTCAAGCCGGCCGGCTTCCAATTTCCTGATGTCGAGAATGTCGTTGATCAGGCGTATGAGTCGATCTGATTCGTGGCGGGCAATGTTGACCAGCCGAGAAACTTTGTCGGAAACTTGCCCGGCAAGACCGCCTTCGATTAGTCGAAGGCTGGCGTGAATGGATGTAAGAGGTGTTCGCAACTCGTGAGAAACAGTAGAGTAAAACTCGCTGACTCGCCGTTCAGCTTCTTTTCTCTCAGTGATATCGTGCCCGATACTATAGATCGTCTCTAGTTCTCCATCTTCGTTCAACTGTGGAAACGTTCTTGCCCAAATCCAACGAATTGTGCCGTCTGGACGCAAGACGCGGTGTTCGATTTCCTGCGTCTTTTTCTCTTCTATCGTCTTGAAGGTAAATTCTTTTACCGCTTCAACGTCATCGGGGTGAACTCCATTGAAAATCTCGGATGCACTCTTATAGATAGGTTCTCTCGAGCGACCCCAGATTTCTTCATATGCCGGACTAACATACACGAAGGTATCGTTGGGCTTGGCGACGATGAACACCTCTCGGATCTGCTCTGTGAGAGTTCGAAACAGCAATTCTCTTTCTTCAAGTAGTTTTTCCGATTGACTGCGCTTGACACCTAGGGCGATACCGTTACAAACTCCGGACAGTGTTTCCTGCAATTGCCTGCTGATGTCTTTTTTACTGTACATTGCCAGCACGCCCATTAGTTCTTTGCCGAACACCAAGGGATAGGCGGCAAGCGCGGTTAAACCGTCGGTTTCGATCCAATCTTTGCATGTTGACTGAGTTAGCTTGTCCAATTCATTGGTGAATAGCGGGCGAAGCTGTTCAGCAACAAGCCCGATCTCACCCTCTCCTAGCTCGATCGTCTTTTGCCCCGGGTCAGCAGCAGAAGAATTTGCGGAACTCGCGCGCAGTATCAATTTACTTTTGTCGTCTTCAGAAATAGTCCATATTCGCGCCACACTCGCTTTCAGGTTTCGCGTCATCAGGCTGGTGCACTGCTTGAGCATCTCATCTAGATTGGTTTGTTGGCTCAAAACATATGCTGTTTCTGCTACAAAACTTGCTAATTCTGCTCGCTCGATCAGCTCTTCTTTGGCCCTGACTGCTTCGACAAATTGCCCTATCTCCTGACCGAATGCCGAGAGGGCGCTCAATTGATCGGCGTCGATTGCTTCAATTTTGTCGGAGTAAAACTCAATCACGCCGAGCAACTGTTTTTGCCCAAGAATCGGAAAGGCCAGACCATGCTTAAGCCCATCGGTCAGGGCCGCTTTCTTGCGAGGGAAACTTTCCTCGGAGACCGTGGTCACGTCCACGTATTGAGGTGCCCCAGACGACCAAACTTGTCCTGGCAGACCTGAGCTGAGCTTGAAAGTGCGCTCCAGCGTGTCTTTCTTGAAGTTGGGTAGCGGCTTGGTCTCGTCGTTCCAGAAGGCGCTGCATATTAGCTCAGATTCTTTCTCCTCATCTCTTAATAGCCAAGCGGTCCCAAAGCGGAAGGAATTGAGTTTTCCAAGGACTTCCAGGAGCCGCTCGAAGGCGCCTTGGATATCTCTTGAGTCGCTGAGAACATGTGTGACTGCCAGTTGAACAGCCAGTCTGCGGGCAACATCATTTTTCTCTTTGAAGAAGTAGCCGACCATAATAAGGCAGACAGCAAGCGCAGAGGCTGCCAATGCGAGTAATGTGGATGACAATTCACCAGTTCGTTGGGTTTCTTTGGCGAGATTTTCAGAGCGGAATTTCAGCAGGTTTTTTTCCGAGGCGATGATTTCATGGAGGATTTCATCAGCTTGAATTTCTACGTTTTCTCGCCCTCTGGAATTTATGTATTTCTTTGCTGCTTCTGTGCCTTCTTTTTTAGCTGTGTTGATGGCGTCGCGCAGATACGCAGAGCGGCGGTCCAGAGTGTGCTTTAGAAACTCTACGCGCTGCAATTGCGGAGGGTTGTCTTTGACCAGTGCCTTTAGTCTTACGATTGTTTCTTCAATCGCTTTGTCCGATTTTTCAAAGTCGTTGACGAAAGCCTGTTCTTGTTTAATGATGAAACCGCGTTCGCTGGATAATAGTTCTTCCAGCGCCACATCGACTTCTTCTAATTGCAAAAGCACGTCATATGTGTGAATCAGCCACGTCCTGTGGTTGATCATCACCTCTTGCTGGCGCCAGCTGGCAAAAGTTGCCCAACCGGCAGCAGCGAGCATCAGGAACAGCGTTCCTGCTATGCCAACCAGGATTGTCCATCTGTGGCGCATTTGGGTTCTGACCCAGGGATATCTAACTCTTGTTCAATATTCCCTGTATGTCGTCAGGCAAGGTCATTGGATCAAAAGGTTTTGTAATAATGCCTTTTGCTCCCATTTTCTGATACAGCTCAACTTCATGTGTTTGAGCTTTGGCCGTCATGAAAATCACTGGAATCGTGGTAAGGGCGTCCAATTTGCGCAGTTCGCCCAGCGTCGTGGGTCCGTCCATGCCGGGCATCATAACGTCCAAAATTATCAAGTCCGGTTTGATTTCGTTGGCTTTATCGATCGCCTCGGCACCGGAAGCCGCCAATTCGACCTTCCAATCCGTCAAACCCTCCAGACCCATTTGAGCAAGGGTGCGAATATTGAGATCGTCGTCGACCAGTAGAACTTGTTTGATATTGGCTGCGCTCGTCATTTACTCACTCTTTTGTGCATGCTGCTCTGTACTCAAGAAAGTACAGAACGACCCTTCA
>DTSE01000062.1 GCA_012965515.1 Candidatus Melainabacteria bacterium
GTCGTTTAGAGCCTTGTCGTTCTTTTGAGTGAGTGTCAATAAGGCTGATATTGCGCAAGCGTTGAAACTCAATCCAAATCTCGCCTCAGCTTATGCTCGTCAAGCTCAGCTCGAAAATCACAACAAGAATTACACCCAGGCAATTGTCAACGCCGGGCGCAGCACGACTTTGAACCCCAAGCAAAGCCTGGCCTACGCGGTGCGCGCTATGACTTTCAGTCAAATGAAACAGACTCAACAAGCAATAAAGGATGCCGAAACAGCTGTAGCAAACGACCCAACCTCGGCGGTTGCCTACTACACTCGCGCCTTATTGACACTCACTCAAAAGAACGACAAGGCTCTAAACGACCTGACCAAAGCAACCGAATTGGCACCGAAATTCCTCGAGCCTTACTTGCCGCTTGCTCAGCTTTATGCAGACAGACTCAAATGGGACAAGTGCGTCGACGTGCTCACCAAATGCGTAAGAGAAAATCCCAAGAACATCGAAGCCTACAGACTGAGGGCGGATCTCTACTTCCTTCTCACTCGCTATGGAGAAGCTTTGCGAGACGCGAACACGATGGTGGAGCTGCCGGAAGTTGCGGCAGAACTCGCAGCCGAATTTGGAGCCGAGTTTGGAGCAGATGTTGCAGCCGAAGTCACCTGCTGTTTATGCGTTTAGAGTCAAGATGCTGATTGCTCTCAAGCGAGAGAGAGAAGCTTATCAGGACTGCATTAGAGGTTTGAGCATCGACCCGAAGTACGCTCCGCTTTACTCGGCACGCAGCTGCTTGTATATGTTCCGCGAGCAATATCAGTATGGTATCGCGGATGCCACCAAAGCGTTGACCCTCGATCCAAATTGCGCGTCGGCGTATGTAAACAGGGGCGCTTGTTACGCCGCTCTAGAGAAATATCCGCAAGCCCAAGCGGACTTGTTGAAAGCGACTGCATTGTCGCCCAAAGACAGAGACGCCTGGCGCAATTTAGGCTCCGTATACATGTATCTCTCTAAGTATCAGCAAGCGATCACCTGTTATACAAAGTCGATAAACATAGACCCCCGCTTTGCTTCGGTTTATTGGGATAGAGGATGCGCCTACAGGATGCTAGGGAAATTCGATTTGGCAACCCGAGATCTGGGCATTGCACAGGCACTGGGATATTCGAAACAGTAAAATCGGAAACCTAAAACCAAGGCGGGCGAAAACAATTGTCGCCCGCCTTTTCGTTGCAATCAAAATGCAACAAACGGTTCCTAGGATGTTTGCAGAACACTTCTATCCAGCCACGAAGTGTTCAATTACCAAAATGCCATAAGCGCCCGCCTAACTAGCGGGCGTCTTGTTTAGACGGCGAAGACGCTGAGTGCTTCCGCCAGTTGGGCAGACGATTCATAACCAGGATCGCGCACTATCTTGCCTTCGCTGTTAAGCGCCAGGCGCAAGCCCTTGAGTATTACCGCTTCTTGCTCCGGCGAACACCCTTTTTCGCGCGGAAGATAAAGAGCGCGCAAAGCGGAAACATAGAAGTTGCCCATATTTTCTTGCATGTCCAGCCATCTATAGAACTCGCGCGAAAGAAGCTGGTTGGTATCATCGCCAGAAAGATCGCGCGCTTCTCGCTCGATTAGCGGTTTTCCCATCGCAGCATGCCAGGCAATCAATCCGAGTGCCATTACATCATCCGGTCTGAGCAGAGGATAAAACTCAGGAGTGGTAACGAAGACGCCCTGAGCAGTTCGATCGTCTAATTTCAATTCACCAAAATGTCCCGGATCAAGAATTTTGATCTCATCTTTTACTAGAAAAACGTTTTCAGAGGTCAAATCACCGTGATACGGCAAGCCGCTACCAAGAAGAGAACTTACAGCCAATGCGGTTTTCCTAACTGCAGAAACAGCAAGAGAACGACTGCCGAATTGACCGGATTCAATTGCACGCGAAAGAGAAACTCCTTCTAGAAGCTCCATTTGCAAGTATGCGAGCCCTTCTCTGTTCACCTTGGAATAGTATTTCGGCAGACAAGGCAAGTTGCGCGCCGCCAGTTTTTCATACTCAAGCTCGAGCAATTCCTGGGTATCGGGCACTGCCTCGCCGATACCGTTAGTTCTGAACTTTATGGTTTTCGTACAAATGAGACCCGTGCCCATACCTTTCAAAACGAACTCATGAGGTTTAGCGACCTTGAATGCGCGCTTTTCGCCATCCTCATTCACACCGCGAAAAATCCAGGCAAATGAACCCTCGCCGATCAGCGCATCTATCGAATATTTCTCAACTGTGAGTCCAACCCAATGCATTCTGTTTCAGCCGCCTAATCCAAAAAGTCTTCTTTTGCAGGCTCTTCTCCAACCGCAGCCGCAAGCATTTCTTCAAAACGAAAAATATTGCTGCGATTGTCAGGGTCCTTGTCGAGCAGTTTTTCGATGATAAGCACAGTTGGCTTGGAAAGATTTTTATTGAATTCGAGAATAGATCGAGGAGATTCCTTCGCCAATTTTTCAATCACAATCATGGGCTCCGTCTCGCTCGGCATGCGGCACGGGGTTTCGCCAGTGAGCAAGTAATACATGAGCGCACCGAGGGCATAGAGGTCTGATTCGCGTTGCGGTGGAAATCCAAGCAAGACTTCCGGCGCAAAAAAGCGCAGTGCACTCAGAGAGACTCTCATCGGAAAGTATTGAAACAAGTCAGGGTCAAGAGTCTTTCCTGTCAGTGTATGAGCCCACCAGTACTCGCCCAGTTTGTACCGCCCATTGACTGCGTAGATCGCTTCCGGACAAATGGCACCATGTACGAATTCGTTTTTATGTAAATGCTTGAGCGCTCTTATCAGACTGAGTCCCAAGTTCAAAACCGCGTGCTCAGACAATTTATCGCTGTTCTTTGCCAGACAAACCGCATCTTTTTCGAGATCGAGCACCTGATAAAAATCGCCGTTTTCCAACCAGCCGGCATAAATAATTCCCACCGTAAACGGGCTTTCTCCCGCACCCTTGGTAAACATCGAATTTGTGCACACGCTGACGAGAAATTGATCGTCGTCCGGCGCAACAAAATCCGCCAGCCTTTCACCGTCATCAGGCTTCGTCACCAGCCAACGGTTACCGAAAAGACCGGCTTCTTTGTGTGAGGCGAAAGAATAGCCCGAAGGTGTGCGCGAAGTCGGTGGTGACAAAGTCAAACGGTGGGCCCTCATTACTTTGCGTGAATTATACCCACGCCGCCTCCGGTTCATCGGTTGCAACAAAACTGAAATAAACAAACACTAGGATTAAACTTGGACGCAACACCCACTCGAGCGCCCAAGCACCCCTCATGACCACGCCTCTGCAACCGTCTTCGGACGCGGGCCTGCTTCAGGCTGCGTTGAGGAAATTCACGGACTAACCGGCTGAAACCTTAGATCTCCTCGCCCGGTGATTGATTCGGTTGGTAAGTCGGGAATTGATTTAAAAGTGCTACCGGTATTGGTAAGTTTCTAAAAAATGACAGAACCAAAAACTGATCCCCAAGAAGACCTCAAGAAAAAACGCGCGCCACTCGAGACGGAATTAGAAGACGACTTAGGTCGCGATTCAGATCCGGACGAAGAATTCTACGGACTCGATGAATCAGTGGCGGAGGCAGAAGAAGAGTGGGAGAAGCGCGCCGGCGAGAGCAAGACCGGACTGTCGGAAGAAGCGAAATTGGCAGCAGTTTTCGGTTTGGCGCTGCCAACCTTAGAGGCTGAAAAGAATCCCGCCTCCACGCCTCCAGCTGTGGAGACTGACCGCAAGTACGTTAGTTTGCCGGGCGAACCGATGAGAGGGCCGCTCGCGGACGTTCCAGCTTCGAACTGGTCGGTGAATGTTCGTG
The DNA here is from genome assembly GCA_012965515.1 of Candidatus Melainabacteria bacterium. GTDB lineage: Bacteria > Cyanobacteriota > Vampirovibrionia > Obscuribacterales > Obscuribacteraceae > QKMZ01. The sequence goes on from DTSE01000062.1 coordinate 3,846, forward strand.
ATGTATTCGGTCCGGACGGCGACGAATTAAGCCACAAACCGCATCAGGAGCATTTCAAAGACTTCGGCGTTCACATGAATGGTCGCGAAGTGAACCTTCCTGGCACCGAAAACCCGGTCTTGCGATTGGGCAGAAATCCTATAAAAACCGACCTGAGTTTTGCCGACAACTACGTCAGCCGCGAACACGCCAATATTACTCGCGAAGGCGGCAAAGTATTCATCACCAACCTTCAAACCAGCAATGTCACTACCTTAATCCGCGACGGCAAAGAAATAACCGTTGCACAATCTCCTGCAAAAACAGAACTCTTGCCGGGCGACACAATCAGATTGGGCAGGTATCAAGAACTGCAATGGATGCGCGCCTCCGATCTGGCCAATATTGGCAAACCGGCGCTGTACAATCCCAAGCCTGGAGAAGCAGATCCCGCTGCCAGCGAGAACGCTCGCAGAGAATCAAATCAATACCTGCGCAATCACGAGTACGGCAAGCCGTTCCCCGATGGATTTCAGAACGTCGGCGGCATCAATCAAATTGACGAAAAGGGTTGGCACTACGACAACCAACGGCCGTCAGTCGTAATCGATCAAAGACCGGGCGCCGACCCTGCGCTCGAATCGTTCGTCAAAGACATGAAAGCGAAGTATTCGCACCTGGCAGGAGATCCAAGAGCCTTAGCCGAAGCACTTGCCAGAGAAGCGAAGACCGCGCTGGAACCAAAGGGCTGGAGCAGTGCAGCGGTAGATGACGGATACAGCAAGCTGCGCAGCGAAAATGCCGGTAAGCGCATGCTCTTAGGCGATTTCCTGAATGCAGCGAAATACTCCAAGGGTGCAGGCGTCTGCAATCACCAGGCGATGCTTACAAAAGTCGCATTCGACAATTTTTACCCTGCCGACATGCCCAACCGCCCTGAGATGAAGATGGTGCGCGGTTTTTATGGCGATTCGCCCGCCGGCCTGCCGCCCGAAATGGCCATGAATCACGCCTGGAACACACTGACAGTGCCCAATAAAGACGGCAGCAAGGGGCAGGAGTTGATCGTCGACCCGCGCAACAGAATCTATGGAGAAGCGCTGGCCGCCCACCCGCAGATACATCCGGGCAAAGACATACCGCAAATGCGCCCGAAAGACCAGATACCCAAAATGATTGACTTCAAAGAAGCGCCGCTCACCGCTTCTGAAGTGGAGCGCTTGAAAGGGCAAGAAGTACGTTTCGAGAACAAAGGCTGGAAACTCAAGAACATCGACGGGCAAATTGTTGAGCTCAGCTCCTATGGCGTAAAGAGCGCCGAAGAGATGCACCTTGCCGAAGCCAACCCCGAAGCGGCCAAAAGCGGCAAATGGGTAATTGGACAGGAATACAAGATCAAACGCTCGAGCGGTGAGATTGACAGCGGATGGCAGCTGAATAATGTCGTCGAAGTCGAAGGCAAGAAAATGTTCGTGCTCGGCAAGCCGGATGCTCTAGTCCGGCGCGTGATGCTGGATGTGCTGCAAAGCCAAAACGGAGAAGTCTTCGAAAAAGTCGCACAAGAACGCGCAGCCCATAAGAAAGCCACTGAAGTTCAAGCTCCGCGAGTCGTCAACCCTGAAAGTCACGGATTCGTAGCCGGTCGCGAAGTCTTTCACAACGGCAACAACTGGATAGTCCAGGGACAAGATGGAAAAAACATAGATTTAGTCAGAGCGGCCTCAAAAACGATGTCGCAAAGAAGCTTTCAAGAGCTCAATGGAACGGCTGAGCCAAAAGTTGGCAACGACTATCTCGTAAAGCGCTCTTCCGGCGAAGTCGAAACCTGGAAATTGACCAGCATCGATCACAATACCGGTGAATTGACCCTGCGCAGCCAGACTGGTTTTAGAGAGAAGGTCTCGCTGGAAAGACTGGCAGAACAGAATCGCAGCGTTGTCGGCCCGCTTGATATTTCGAAAGTAATCAATGACCCGAATTCGAAAGTACGCCTGATTGGCAGATGGACGGACGGCAACAGCGGCCACGACAAGTGGATCGGCGAAGTCGAAGGTCCCCGCGGCGAAAAAGTCAGTGTCATGGTGCATAAGCCGCCCCACGGCAATGCAAGAGAGTGGGTGCGTTTGCGCAACGACCTGGCCGCTCAAGAGCTGGCAAAAACAATGGGCGCTCCGGAGCTGTTTCCGCCGACCGCTTATAGAGATGGGATGATGGTGCAGGCTTTTGTCGGACAACAGGGCGAAAACATCGCCACTTATTTACACCATCGCTCACGCCAAGACGCCGAGCTCAGAGCCGCAGAGCCGGATTTAGAAAAACGCGTCCAGAAAATGCTGGAGAAAGATACTGCTTTGAGACAACGCATAGCGGAGGGAGTCGCATTCTCCGTCTTGCTGGGCGACCACGATCAACATGGCCTTAATTTCGTCATCAATCGCGACGGCGCCGGACCAAACGATTTCCACCTCGCCCGCATTGATACGGATTACGCATTCTCTCGCGACAAAGTGCCGGTCATGGACCAGGCAGGCAATTACGGAAGCGTCATCAACGGCACATTTGCGCATCTCTCGGAAAAAGAGTTGCCGCCTGATGTGCGCGCCAAAATCAAAACAGTAAGCGATCAGCTGTCAACTCCGGCAGGTCGAGAAGCTTTCCAGCGTGCGACAAATTTGCCGAAGGAAAGTGTCGAAGCTCTGGCAGAGCGCGCAAGAGTGATGTCGGAAACAGGCAAATTCCCACGCGCGAAGACCATGGCTGAAATACGCGCGGAATTTGGATTTGGCTCTGCCCGAGCGAACATCGCGCCCGGCGACGTCATTGCGTCAGAGAAGGTCGGCACAGTCAAAGCAGGCACGCAAGCGCCGGACAACCTCAAGCAATCGGTCGAGCAGACCACCAAACTAATGCGCGAATTGCACGCAGAACTTGCCAAAGGCGGTCCATTGGAAGGTAAGCGCCTGGAAGATGTGCGCGCCAAGATGAAAGAGCTGACCAACCTGGACCCCACGCTTTTAACCACACTGCAAGACTTCAGAGATGCACTCAATCCATCGAAATTCTCGGGCCGCCCAGACGTAATTGTGGAAGGTTTGAATTCATCGGACAAGGGGACTCGTTGTGGAGCAATACAGAAAGAAATTTCTCGGTTGACGAACCTGTCAGCGCCAACCGGTGCCGAGCGATTTGAATTGACTCGCATGAAGCGCGAACTATTCAAAGAAATGAAGGAAGATTCAGTAGAAAGCAAAGAACTTGCGCGCCTATATGACAGACAAGATCGGGGTCAAAAGCTCAATGCCACGGAAGAGGCACGCATGCTGGAGCTTGAGAAAACAGCGCCGAGAGTCAACGCACGCTTAAGAGACAATATCGATTTCACGATCAAAATGCTTCAAGATGAAGCGAAGAAAAACTTGACCAGCGGCAGCACCAGGGGTGGTGACGCTACGCAGGGCTTAATCATGGGCATGTTCGAGAAGAAATTGCTCGAACCTCGTCCAGAACTGGGCGGCAAATCCTATGCCTCACTTGGTTATGAAGTAATTCCTTTGAAAGCAAGCGTGGCCATGGACGATGCCGGAGCTGATTTCATCCTCGCCAATAAAAAAACCGGCGACTTCATGTTTATCGATCCGACGCAAAAACCTCTAACCGATGAGTCTAAAGCGCGCCTGCCCGAAATCCGAAAACAAGGCATCATCTCCTCAGACCCTTACGCTGACAAATATACGGATGGGGAGAAGCGCAATGTGGGATCGCAGAGATACAACATGCTGCGAAACTCAGATATAAACGCGCAGATCGATAACATTCTGCACATGGCGAAAGAAGGCATGCCGCTCAATCTGGCAGACATGATAATCCCGCCAAGCACAAGAGAGGCGGAAGCCGTAAGAAAAGAAGGCAGGAGAGAGAGATTCGAGCGAATCAGTAAAATGTCTGCCACAGAAAAGGCCTTAGAGATCAAACAATGGAGAACGGAATTGCTCGCTCGCCAGGAAGGTCTCAAGGAGATGATTCCCTTAGCCAGGGAGCAAAGCGAACAGTTGCGCGAGCAGGCAAAAGTGGAAACAGATCTGGCAGTGAAAGCAAAACTGACCAAGCAAGCGAAACTGATGCAAGACTGGTTCCAGCACACTGAGGGCACTTCACCGACTTTAAAATCAGGCTCACCTCTTATATTCATCGAAAGTACACTGAGAGAACTCGACGCCGTCGAGCGGCAAATGGTTGAAACAGTCGACGCAAAGCTTGCGCCAGACGTGCGTCAAGCAAGGCAAGATCATTTAAGGCGATTGGCTCGTCCCGAGACCTATGAAGGACAACCGGTGCAAGTTCCGCAAGAGCTGCTGAAAACGCTCCAGGATTCGGCAGTTCAGCTTCAAGAGTACGAAGAAATGGTCTCCGGCAAAAAGACTGCTGGTCCCAGAGAGCTGGCGGCTGCAGCCGATCGACTCTCGTCAATGTATGGAGTGGACAACAAGGAAGTAAAAGCACTCTTAGATCTCAAAGCTCAGTCCGAGTACAAAGCCACGTTAGTAGAAACTGGTGTCGAGCTGACAAACGAGTATCTCATCAATGGCAAAATGACAAAACCACAAGGCGGCATAAACACAGCCGTCGAGCTGGCTCTGGATAACATGGTGGAGAAGCAGAATTTAAATCAAACCTGGAGCGATCAACAGCTCAAAGATTTCAAAGTTCTTGCCAAACGATACAAGGACGGCGAGCAAATAGCCGTCGACGAAGTGCACAAGCGCATCTCTAGTGGCATAGACTCGGCAACCGGCGGCACAGCGCGCGCTGCCATTTCCAAACCAATCGCCGAACAAACGAAAGAACAACAACGCGCTACATTCGAAGAAATCAGCCAGGCCAAAGACCACGCGAAGCTGAAGGAATTTGCGCTTAACACGACTGAGCCCGAGCTAGCGCGAAAGGCCGTACAAACTCTGCGTGATGCAAGTCCAGAAAATCTGATTCAGAGCTTAAAAGAAATTGCCGCGTCCAATTCGTATGCAACAGGAGCCGCACTAGAAGGTCTCTATATGGAGACCGAAGTCGGACCCGATCATGACGCATTCAAGAAACTACTCTTGGATCGCTCTAATAACGGCGAGTTTCTTGAAATGTTGAAGAGCGGCAAAATAACTCCGGAAGAGCTGGTCAGCGCTCTGGATAAAAACCCCACCGAGCTCGCCGGCAAAACAGTAGGCGAGTTGCTCGACAAACTTTCAGACAATCCGAAGCTCAAAGAGCAAGTGGCGCTGGCGGTTTTGAAAGAAGATGGTTTTATTTCGAAGTTTGATCCAAAGGTTGGAAGAACCTTCGAGAATTCGTCTATCACCAACGAAACGCGGCAAAAAGCCATCGATTTCCTTGCCAAACAAACCAGTCCGGAAAGCGCCAGGATGCTCCAGTCAGTCACTTTAGACCGTGAAAAATCGGTCGCCAAAGCGGCGCGCAAAGCACTGCTCGAACGCTGGACGACCCAACAACAACCGGCAACCGGAGAAACAATCAGCGAATTGGCTGTGGGCGATCGCCTGAAGCGCTACGCTGAAGAAGTCAGCAAAGTCAACTGGCCGGACGGAAAGGATCTCACCGATCTCAGAAAACGTCACGTGCAGGCAGAGGCGGAACTCTTCAATGCAAAATGGGATTTAGCCGCCAAAATCACAGAAGATCCGGACGCACAAGACAGAATCGCGGAAAAATTCGGCGACAAAGAATACATGGAGAAATTTCTCAAGGACAAACCCGCAGAACTTGCTCAGTACAGAGGGTACCTGAAGCAAGAAGCGGAAGCAAAAGCACTTGCCGCTGAGTACGAGGGCATCCTCAAAACAAGAATGGATGTCGTCGATGCGTACGTCAAAAAATACTGCAAAGAGCTGGGCATCACGCCACCGAAGCTCGAATTCTATGTGCCCATGGGCGAAGGAAAAGAGAACTACGGAGAATACACGACAGGCAAAGGCGAGATCGGCATCAATGACAAGTTAGTCACAAGCGGCAAAGGTCCCAGCCCCGAATTTCTCAGTACGCTTTTCCACGAACTCGGGCACCATGAACAAGACACCCTGGGAGTCAGAAGACTTGCTGACGAGCTTAAGATTGGCAAAAATGCAAGCGCCGATGAAATTCAAAAACTGCGTGAGGTCTTCAGCAAACGCTACGGAAAAGAGGAACTCCCAGACGAAAAATTCATTACTGACACACTGGCCAAACGAGACGGGGTGGAACTCACAGAAGGACAAGCCCAACGAGCAGACAAGCTTATAGATGCTTTCCGTCAGCGCCAGGTGGAAGCGGATCAACAACATGAGCTGGAAAGATACGCCGAGAGGATGACCAAACTCGGTAAGTATCTCAAGGACAATGTTCCGATCGTAATTACGCTCAACGGCGACGATCCTGTAGCGAAAGCAAAAGAGCTGCTACGAGTGAAGGAACTGCCGGGCGAACTCGAAGCGGCAATTAAAGAATGGAAAAATACTCCTTCCACAGAGCCGAATGCCAAAGACGTAGACGCCAACCTTCGCAAGTTGTTGGAGCGCTCGTTCAATCGCGCCGCACGCAACGCCTCCAGTGAAGCCCATTCACTCTATCGCAAACGCGCTCACGAAGTAGAGACCTGGGACATCGGAGCAAGAACCAGATTTCTCGGCAACGAAGCAGTTGCTCAAAACCTTGCGGACGCACCTCCGGTTGAAACTGTGCAGCCCGTCAAGCCCGGCTCAATTCCTACTCCTACCGCCGTTCGCTCACCGATGAGTGACGAAAAATTGAAACTCTTCATCGACAAGGTCGAAAGCGCATTGCCTGCTGAAAATTTCCGAGAAGATTTACAGACTCGTGCTAAAGAGTTCTTTTCACAAGAAGGCTCCGAGGCATACCAACGCGCTGTCGGACGTTCGCTCATCAAACTCGATCCCGCTCTCAATGCAGGCGAGTCAAAACTTACGTTCACCCACAACGGAGAAACGTTTACACCAAAATCATTCGTCGCAGAGCCGGCTCCAGGTCGTTTTCAAACAGCAGACGGAAAGACTCTCGACCTTTCAGAATGCAAAATGGAGATTTCGATCAGCGCAAAAGCTACAGCCCAAGAGGCAGCAGCGGCAGTAGCGGCGGAATACAATCGCCTTGCTCTGGAGATTCAAAATGTCGGAAGCGACGCTTCGGTGGCAAAACTGGCAGAGGGAGAGGCTGCACTGAAGAGCTTGAAAGAACGTCTCAAAGTCGTCAGAAACGGCGGAGAAGCGCTTGCCTTGAGTCCCACTGGTGTGCAAGAGATGAAACTCGGCGAGGCAGTCGATCTTGGTGGGCGAGTCGTAGAAGTCTCGCTTACCAGCGAAGGCGTGCGCATCGGCAACGAAACGATTTCGAATAAAGAGCTCCTGAAAATGGCTATCGAGAGCAAGCAAAAACTGCTGGATAAAGAAAAAGTATTGGAAGAACGCAACAAGCTGGCCAAAGAAATCGAAAACTTGAAGGCAATTGCAGCAGACGTCGAGAAAGGTGATACACGCGGTATGCGCGAAGCCCTTGCAAAACACGTGCCGGAGGAAATAGCGGCGCGGCGAAATCCTGGAGTATCCGTAAAAGCACGAGTAGTCGAGGGAGTAGGAAAAGCAGGTGCATATCTGATGATCGCCGCTTTCGTCGCGTCTCTGGCTGTTTCCCACAAACCCAGCAACACGACCAATGATACATATGCACCATTAAAACCAAGATAAAGACTGGACTCATGCAGTCGAACATCGCTTACAAAATGAACACCCAAATTCCGGTTACGCCCCAAAAAAAGCTCGCTAATCCAAGAGGAATATAAGATGACGGCGGACCCAACACTTAAGAGACGGGCAGCAGACGACGAAGAACAAAAGCCCAAAAATAACGATGTGCCCGGCATCGATGATATCGATGAAGAAGAGGAAGACGAGCCGGAAGATTTGATGTTTGACGACACCATGGACAATGGTGAGAACAAGACCGGCAAAAAAGAAGAAACAGAAGAGAACCTGGACAACGAAGAGACCGCGGACGTTGGGAAAGAACCGGTAGAGCCGGTTAAAGAAAAAAGAGAACCTGTATTTCAACCGGTCTCCGACTCATTGACCAGTCACGTAGTTACGCAACAATACCGTGATGGAATAAGCGACAAAATCACTGCCGATGTCGCAGAAGCGCTCACTTTGCCGCCCGGTCATCCGGCACGACAGCAATTGGTCAAAGATTTGACCGACCGATTCGATAAGCCGACTACCTACGCAGAAAAAATTGCGGCCGCCCGCTGCCTAATTACGCTTCAACGCGGAGCCGATGGAAGAGTTCCCGACGTAATCAGCCAACGCGATGTTCTGATTCCAGAAAAAACAAAGTGGGTCGGAGGCGGAGGCGGCCGGGGAGCACAACCGGCAAAACTCGTAGTAGACAAGCCTCAACATCACGAATTACAGCCGGTGAAGAGCAAGGAGATACTAGACTTTCTGGAGCGATCTGCTCCAGAGATTCAGACACGCACGCAAGCGCTACTCAAGATGCCCGCAGATAGCGAGGAAAGAAAGAGTTATGTAAAACATCTAGTCAATGTTTTCCAAACGTCATTGCAAGAGTCTGAGGAAAAACTTGCAGCCGCACAAGCTCTTGTTGCCTTATGCGGCAAACAGGACGGCAGCCTGCCGGATGTTCTCGGCACCCGCTCTATCAACCATCCAAAAGTCACTCGCCAGGAAGGCGGCGGACGTGGCGGCTACCGCACAGTTACTGTCAAAGAAGCATACACGGAAAACATCGACACAACCTCGAAGGATGTGCGCAGCTATCTCGACACTCGCGCCGAAGGTTATTTAAAACGCACAGAAGATGCGCTTAAAAAACCGGAAAATGACCCGGCAAGAAAACAACTTATCGATCACGCAATCAAAACCTTTCTCGACGCCACTGACGCGGAAGACAGAGCGGCTGCAGCAAATGCACTTTTGGCTTTAAACCGAAAACCGGACGGCTCCTACAACGATGTACTCGCATCGAGAGTTGTGCCGATTCCAGCGGTAACAAAGTACATACCTGCAGTCAGTGGTCGCGGTGGAAGACCGGCTCGCACTGAGATAGTCACACCGGCAACAACAAGAACAGATACCGTAAAACTCGACGACGCAATTCAGTTTCTCAAAAGGCGCTCTGAAGATGCAGATGCGGGCAGCGGACGTTTGGTGGCTGCGGACAGCTTGGTTCGCGCCAATAAAATGACCGAGGCCGAAAGAAAATCCGTTTACGAACGCACGCTTTCTGACGCAAAAACTCCAGAGCATGTAAAAGCGCATGTACGCGAACTTCTGGGACTGGACAAAAAGGACTCTGAGGCTCAAAAGATCGCCGATGGCAGGATTGAAAGACCGGAAGTCCCCCCGCAGACAATAAAGATCTCTAAGGACACTGCGCTCAAGCTGGCCACAACTATCGATCGCCTACTGCCGGCAGTCACCGCCGCCGGTGGCGAAGAAGGCAAGGAAGTCATACTTCCCGAGACGATTAAAGCTATGAAGGAAGAGCTGAAAAACGAACAATTCGGACCGGCCAGCCGTGCCGTCTACAACCGTTGCGCTGACTTCCTCAATCGAGCAACGACTGATATGGCTGCCGCATTGACTCACCGCAATATCGCATTGCCACCAGGATGCCCTATTCCGGTGCCTCGCGACATTTCCGGCAGAGCAGAAAACGATCAGCTTTTCAAAGAGAAATTGAAAGCCGGCAGTGTCAAAATGGACCTCAAGCCGCTGGCCAACGATGAAGCACCCACACTGACAGACTCCGAGCGAGTAAAGAACACAGGCGAGTGGGTCACAAATGCAGCACGCCAGCTCGATAGCGGTCGTTTGCGCTGGCAGGTTAACGTATTCGATCAAAATATCGAGGAGTTCAATTCCAAGGACGACAAGCTCAAAGCCTGGAAGTCCAAAGACGGCATGTCGGACGCCCAACTCGAACAATTGCAAGCTTCACGCGCAGAATGGCTGGGAATGGCACTGCAAGTGCGCAACTATGCCCATACCATCGCCAACTACAACAAAGCTACAAAAGAGTCGGTTGATGCCCACCAGATGTTCTGGGATCCATCAGTGTTGGGAAGTGAAAACAATATCTTCCCCGACACAGGGCTTCTGGACGGCAACTTCCCCGGTAAAGTCACTCGCAAAGACGGAAAAATTACGGGCATCGAACTTGATCTACCTCGCACACTCGATCGCGATAATCCGGAAAATTTAGCGAAAATGGAGAAGATCAGGCAGTGGATGGAAAAATATGGTCCGAAGGTTGACCAAGCCACCGCCGAAATCAGCAAAGCCAACAACAAACCTGGAAGACAACTGATCTGGGCATACATGCCTGCCGAAGGCAAGACTGAAGACGGCAAGCACTTCAACAAACTCTTCTTTGATATTTCTGCCAAGCCCGTCTATACGCAAGATGAAAGCGGCAAATCTCAACAAATGATCCGTGTGGTCAATTCCAAGCATACCTGGTACTCAAACGACCTTTCCTATCTCGGTATTTTTGATTACGAAGTCGGCAAGGGTGAGCATCACGGAAAAGCGTCCATTAATGGACAGCCGCTGGAACAGCTCAATACCGATATTTCAGTCGGTAAGACCGGTAAAATCAAAATCGATCAACCGGGAGTCGAAGACAATCACTGCTTTGTAAAAACAGACTCCAACGGTCAGATTTTCATAAAAGACAATTCCGAAACTGGCACTTTCCTCAACGGAAAGAGGCTAACCAAAGGCGAATGGAAGCGCATCGATCCGGTAGAAGACACGATCACTCTTGCTCCGGAGCCTGTCCTGGACATTCAGTCCAAAGACGGAGTACTGACTGTAAAAGGACAAAAGGTCGAACAGAGTATTGAAGGAGTTGCCGTAGGCAAGAAAGGCCCCATCAAATTCGATGGTCCGACGGCTGAGGACAATCACGCTCTTATCCGTTATGACCAGGGCAAAGTCTATCTAAAAGACACTTCTAAGTCAGGCACATACGTCAATGGTCAGCGGATAAGTAAAGAGAATTGGACCGAAATTGACCCCGCCAAAGACAAGGTTTCGCTCGGGCAAGCTCCCAAAATGGAGGCCGATTCCGATGTCCGGCTCTACAAACCAGATGATTGGGTGACCATCCTTCTGGACGGCAAAATGCAGCTCTTGCAGGCCAAAGATCTTGAAAGCTGGGCGGACAATGCCAAAGCGTGGCACTACGGCGGCAACGTTGCCACTGCTGCAATGGACGTCGGCATGCTGGCAACCGGCACGATCGAGTTGAGAGCAGTCTATATGGCAGCGCAGAAAACCGCAGCCACACTAACTGCAAAAGAAATTGCAAAATTGACTTACAAAGAAGTCGGCAAAGCGATGCTCAAAACCGAGGGCTTCCGCCGTGGAGCGATCCACCTGGGGTTTGGTATCACCGGACTGACACACCAGTTTATGGAAAACCAGGGTGAATGGGGCAAAAACTTCAACACCGTGCGCGGTTACGCCATGATGATGGACATCAGCTGGAATACTCTGGCCAAGCCGGCCGGATCCTTTGGCGCAAGAATGTTCGGCGCAGGCAAGACGGCCGAAGCGATTAAAGAAGGCAGCACCATATCTGCATACCTCGAAAAAGCTCCAGCGGCAATCAAAACTATAAAGGGCACCACCGACAAAGTTTTCCTCGCCAGCAACGCCTACTTCATTCCGGAGATTGTCACCCATCAGTTTCCGACATTGTATAAAGCCATATCCGGCATGGATTCAGAAGGAGCCCTGCTGCAAGGACAAAGACAACGAGGTGGCGCATATGTAAGCGGCGACAAACGTCCGCCAGCGACAGAAGAACGCGCCTTGCAATTCGCGTCGCCGGAATTGAGAAAGCGGGCAGCAGAGGCAGCCGAGCTTGGCAAAACAACCGCAAAACTGAGTGATGACGACCCGAAGAAAGAAGAACTGAGAAGAAAACTCTGCAACGACTACATTACTTCCGCCGGCGACAATAAATTAGTCGCAGCGGTTGCGCTTCTAAACCTGGCTCGTAATGCCGACGGAGGATATCCGGAAAAGCTTGGAGATCGCTATAGAACGAAAGACTCTCTTCCTGAGAAAGTTACACTTGCAAATGTAAAACACTTTCTTGCCACTAGAGAATTAGAATCCATAAACGCCTTCGACAAGCAGGCCAGAGCAAGTATCGAAGCGCTTCAGAAAGACATTCCCGCTCTCAAAAACGCCGCTGCAGATGATCCATTGCGTCAAACTGCAACAGCAAAATTTGTGGATGCTTTCCTCAACGGTAAGACGACGAACGATAAGCTGGCAGGCGCTCTGGCACTAACTTCCTTGAACGAACGGAACGGAGATTTACCGGATGTTCTGGCACGAGTGTCCGACGGGAAGGGCGGTACCATTGAGGTCAAAAAGGAGCAAGTAGAAGCGTTTCTCAAAGGGCTCAGCAACCAGTTCTCCATCGACCAATTCGATCGTTATTCCAAATGGATGGAAAAATCTCAGGGAGGAAAACACTCCGAAGCTACGGCAGCAGCCCTCAAACTAGCACCGAATGATCCCAAAAGACAGAAGCTCATGTCCGAACTTGCCGGACATGCGGCGAATTCGCCAGATCCCAAAATTAAGGCGGAAGCGGCAATCGGTTTGCTTATGCTTTCTAGAAATCCTGAAAATGGGTCGCTGCCCCAAATTTTAGGTGGTAGCCTTAAGACCGAAAAAGTATTCGCAGATCTAAAAGCGAACATTGCCGCCTTACCGCCAGGACTGCGGCTCGCGGCTGGAGACTTGCTTTATCGCGCCGGTCAATCGTCACTGCACGGGCAATCTGCGGCCAATGACCTGGGCGGCATTTTACTTTCTGTCTTAAAAGACAAAAATGCTTCAGACGAACTAAAAATGCAGGCTATCCTCAATTCCAATGGCATTGGACTAGCCGAAATCTTGGAAAAGCATCGCTTCGAAGACGAGCCTGCGATCGCCCGCATGAAGGGGCTAGAACGCCTTAAAGCTCAAGCCGACTTATCTGGAAGAGATTCGCTCGCCATTCAAGA
>DTSE01000063.1:0-37915 GCA_012965515.1 Candidatus Melainabacteria bacterium
CTTTCCCTAAGCGCTTGCTCGGTAGTAGCGGCGCAGTGAGTGTGAAGACCGAAGGAAATTTCGATCTCTTTTGAATCACCGCCTGCTGCCGAATATGCTTCGCGATAATTTTTTGTTGTCTCGGCAAGCTCTTCCAGTTTATCGGTTGTGGCATAGGGAATCATCATCATTGGCAGCTTTTGCGCCCCGACAAACGGTGCGACTTCATTGCGCAGAACTGCAATGTGTATGCGAGGTTGTTTTTGAACTGGCACCACATTCAGTTGCACATCATGGCAGTTATAAAACTGACCGGAGTGGGAGAATTTCTCACCCGTCCAGGCTTTCTGCAGGATTGTCAAACTCTCGTCAAAGCGCTCACGCTTACCTTGTGGGTCGAGGTTGAACCCTGCAAATTCATGCGCTAGATACCCTGATCCGACTCCTAGTTCGAGCCTACCATTCGACAAGATGTCCACCATCGCGAGATCTTCTGCGACGCGCAGCGGATTATCGAACGGTAAAACAACAACAGCGCATCCAAGCTTTATGCGCTTAGTGCGTTGTGCGGCAGCAGCCATCCAAATTGCCGGGCGCGGAATTGCACCATATTCGTGGAAGTGATGTTCCGCAATCCAGAAAGAATCAAAACCAAGAGACTCTGCCGCTTCCACCTGCTCAAGCAACTCTTCATAGAATGTGCCGACGTCGCGTTTCAGCTCTTTTGGATAATGATCGACAACCGAAAAAATACCGAACTTCAAAGTAGTATCTCAGTGGTTTTGGGGACCTTTGATAATACAGCAAAAGCGAAGGGGCGACTGCTGTTGGCACCGCCCCTTCTTTCCCTTGAAAAATTTTGTCGAAGCCAAAAAGCGCTTGAGTTTCGGATCGTTAAATCCGAAACCCCAGCTTCCCCTTCACACATTCTCGAACGCGTTGTCTCTTGCGTTCTGTACTCATAATAGGAACCACTTGTTGCAGTTTTATTGCAGCCAAGCAGTTGAGTTAAAGTGATTTACTCGGTTTTCAAGAAGCGTGGAGGTGCCACCGGTACAATGATTCCGGTCGTCGTATGAACCCAGATTGCTTTACATTTTGAGAAGTCGACGGACTAATAGGTCATATCAATTTTGATCTTGGTGCCGACTGCCGGACAAGCAAATTCTTCCCACGCGGAGCCGCCACGTTTGAATAATTCCCAGAAGCGCCTTTCGTGACCGGAGCTGCCGGGGGCGAAGGCCAAGTCGCCTTCCATTACATTGAAGCTGCCAGCCGCAACGGTTGCGGCACGGATTACCGCGCCGATTGTAATTTTGATACGCTGCCCGTCCTTCAACTCAGCCAGGACTGGGTGCCCTTCTCGGAAGGTTGTCTTCATGTTGCCGAATGAATCTTTGTAGCCGATCACTTCTTTTGGCTCTTCCGGTATGACCTTTAGTGGATCCAATTTGTGGACTAGAAAGGAGAAATCGGATTTGACAGCTTGCGCGATGATGCGCGGGAAAAAGTCCCGAGACCGAAACTGGCTGCCGAATTCCTCGGCGTCCGTGCTCCAGAGTTCCATGATTTCGTCACGAATAAATGACATTGAATAGCCACTATTGACGGCAATTACGTGCACGCCGTTTTTCAAGCTGGCGTACAACAAACCTTCGCCTTCGTTGTCCTGCCTCGCTTCTTTGACATCTTTACGCGGCGCGCAGTTGGCAAAAATTGTCAGGCTTTCCGGCTTCAACCCCGTGGTTGCGCAACTCAACTGACCAACTATGAAGCCTGTGCTGACTGTGTCGAACGAGTTCACCGCGGTCATGTGCAACGGTACATCCTCAGTCAGTTTGGCTTTGAAAGCCGAATACACTTCAGCCCAAGCCAGGTCGCCGGGCGCGTAATCACAGATGACGTGCAGATAGCTGGTCATAGATTCCTTTGCAATCCTCAGGTTTTTGAAACGCTGGTAAGTAGTGCGCGCGGACAATCTCCCGGGGCGCTCTAAGAGTATAGATGAAACTTCCCCAGTAACGATATAAGCCTTTCGGTTCTCAAGAAGCCCCACCAGTGACGTTCTCGCCAATTCGCTACGCGCCGGTCAGCAAAGCCTTCTAATTGTTATTATGTGTTTCTTCCGGCGCCTTTCTTGAGGCTTCGGATGAAAACGAGTCGGCAATTGAACGACCTTCAACCCTCTTAGCAGGAAAACAGCTTGCGAAAAATATTGAATGCAATCTGGTCATTTCCGCTTACGCGTCTTTTCACCTTCCTGGTGATTCTCTTTCTGGTAATCATACTCAGCGAGCCTTTTGTCATATCGGTTATCGGCAAAATGGGCATTTCGGCTGCGCTCGCGGTTTTCTTGTGGACTGAAGTATGGCACCTGTTGGTTAGTTTTGGATTGTTGGCGTTTTTTATCAAGAAAGTCGAGCGCGCAAACCTTGTCGACTTTGGCATCAGCTCGAAGAACTTTGCGCTGGAACTCTCAATAGGCGCATTATGCGGAACGCTGCTTGTTGTAGGCGTCGTCGCCGTTATGTATGCGTTGGGTATTTACAAACCTATATCGCATTCGAGTGGTTCTGATCTTTTGATTGCTGCGGCAATGCTCTTTTTTGCCGCTGCAACGGAAGAGCTGATTTTCCGTTCTTACGCTCTCACAATTCTTGAGAAGCATTGGGGAACCATCGCCGCTGTTATCGTTTCGTCGGCAGCATTCGGATTCGCGCACATGCTCAACGATGTTGGTGGCTCACCGGTGCAAAACAAAGTTCTGTTCTGCACGTTTCTCTCACTGGAAGCCGGACTTTCATTAGCAGCCTGCTACGTCTTCACTCGCCGCGTCTGGATGCCCATCGGCGCGCACTGGATGTGGAATTTTTTCGAAGGCCCGGTTTTCGGCACCCACGTCTCCGGCGCCGATTTCGGGCAAAGCTACATGTCTGCGACTCTTGAAGGACCACTGCTTCTCACCGGAGGCAAGTTTGGGCCCGAAGGTAGCGTTATTTGCGTCTTGCTAGGCACCGTCGGCGGTGTCGCATTGCTTTATCTGGCCGGGAAGCGAAACAATCTCATTTCGTATAAGGCAGCACAAAGTCGGGTTCGCCAAAAAGGAAACGCATGACAGACGTATCTAGTGAATCGAAACAGTTGAGAATCGCGGATAGCAACGTTGAGTTGTACGGCATCTCTCTTAAGGTGCGCAAGTTAGAAACTGACTCGCCGCGGGCGACGATTGTTTTCCTCCACGATTCGCTCGGTTGCATTCCTGTGTGGCGCGACTTTCCTGAGCGTCTGTGCGGGCTGACCAGATGCAATGGCATTATCTATGACCGGCAAGGTTACGGTGGCTCGGGACCATTTACGCGGGAGCGTGACCAGCGCTATTTGGAAAGAGAGGCTGATGCTCTAGCTGCCCTAATGAAGAAACTCGGTCTTAGCAAGAGTATTCTCTTTGGTCATAGCGATGGCGGATCTATCGCTTTAGTTGCCGCAGCGAAAACTCCGGAGCTTATCTCTGGTGTCATTACCGAAGGCGCGCATGTGTTTGTCGAAGAGATAACGCTGGAAGGCATAAGGCATGCGCAGAAACTGTTCAAAGAAACTGACCTGCGCCAGCGCATAACCAAGTACCATGGCGACAATACTGACGGCGTAATCAGTGCATGGATAGACACATGGCTGTCTCCGGAGTTTCGTGACTTCAATATGGAGCACCTTCTGCCGTCAATCAAATGCCCTGTGCTCGTTTTGCAAGGCGAAGGCGACGAGTATGGTTCTGAAGCACAAGTGGATGCGATCGTGAATCAAGTTTCCGGCACATCGCTCAAAGACATGGTCAAGTTTGCGCGTCACACCCCGCACAAAGAGGCGCCGGAATACACGCTGCGTGTGACCGCCAATTTCGTCACGAGTTTGAACTCGATAGTTAATCCATAAACAGCCCCGAGCACCGATTTACGGCGTCTCTCCAATTAGTTTTTTCACGCGCGCCGACAGGTCTTTCAAATGAAATGGCTTGAGCAAGTAGTCGTTTGCTCCAGCCTCAAGACCGGCTTGCTTGTCTTTTGCCTGGTCGCGTCCTGAGAGCATCAAAACCGGTGTGGTGCCACCATCGGAGCGAAATTTCTTGCAGATGTCGATGCCGTCCATTCCCGGCAAATGCCCGTCGAGCACGACTAAGTCGTACGACTCAAACTGTAAATGCTCACAAGCCTCTGGTCCCGTATAAACAGCGTCGACGATGAATTTTTCAAATTCGAGCCACTGCCGAATTTGGTCGGACAAGAATTGATCGTCTTCTGCAATTAGAATTCTAGCCATATTCGGCTCCTCTTAGATCGCTAACCTTCGCTGATGATTCGCCGTCTTCCTTGTTCTTTTGCCATATAGAGGCGTTCATCTGCTTTTTTGATCAACGCTTCAATCTGATTTCCATCTTGTGGAAAACTCACTAAGCCAGCCGAGAAGCTGACAAAAAACTCTTCCTCGTGGTCGCCTTGAAATGGAATCGTCACCAATTCGTCCAGCACGCGGTTGAGCGCGCCTTTCATAGTTTCTTTCCCCTCATGACGAAATGCCATTATGAATTCTTCGCCACCCCAGCGACCGCGCAAATCTTCCACGCGAAACCGCCTCCTTAGCAGCTGCCCGAAGTGAGCAAGCACGCGGTCACCCGCCATATGCCCGTAGGTGTCGTTCACCTTTTTGAAATGGTCAACGTCCATCAGGCAGAGGCTGAACCCCAACTTGTGGCGTTCCGCTTCTGAGTGCAGGGCGGTTAGCGATTCGACGAATGCGCGGCGCAACAAAAGCCCGGTGAGTATGTCTCGGTCGGCACGCTCTTTCATGAGGCGCATGCGGTCAAGACGCACTCTAACACGAGCGAGCAACTCTACTGTCGCAACCGGCTTCGGAAGATAATCGTCAGCTCCGGCATCAAATGCAGCAAGCCGAGAATCAAGCCCAGACTGCGCTGTGAGAAAAACAATCGGCAAATCTTGCCAGCGTGCCATCGCACGAATTCTCCGGCAAACATCGTAACCGCTCGTATTGGGCATCATTACGTCAAGCAGCAACAAATCAGGAGAGAAGTCCTCCAAAATATTGAGCGCGTTGTCCGGCTCGTTGACGGACTTGATGAGCATGCCCTCTCTGCTGAGAGCGGATTCAATGATCTTAGTGAAGTCTTCGTCGTCGTCGACAATCAATATTCGTGGTCTGCCGCGCAAGGCAATCAAATACTCGATCGCCTGCACCATATCTGGCTCCTTGACCGGTTTCTTCAAGTACAGTGACGCACCAGCATGCATACCTTCCGTGCGCCGGCCGACTATTTCCTCCGTATGAATGAACGCTAGCGGTAGCGTCTCCAGCCCCGAAATTCCCCGCAGTTTGATAGCCAGCTCGAAGGACTCATCAGAATGCATGTCCGACATGTCGATTATGGCTGCATCAAGTGTGGTGCCTTTGGCTTTCTCGATTGCATCTCTTAAGCCGTCCGAGAAAATCAGACGGACCTTCGCCTTCTGCGCAAACTTCCTCGTCTCTCCCTCGTTGTACTTACCGACGAGAAGGACATTCGCCATCGACGAATCTTCCGGCATTTGCCCGTCATCATTTCCAGCGGGTGGCGGCGGCAGCTCATCAGGAAAGTCCTGTTTGACGTTCTCATGCAAAACACCCACCAGGCGGCGGATTGTGTCCCATGTGTTTTTATCCAGCGATTTCTTCCCATCGATGACGTCATTCATCGTCTGCTCGATCTTGGCGGCTGTTTCTCCTAAATGGTGAAAGCCACAAGAACTCGCCGTTCCCTTCAAGTTGTGCGAAAGGCGCCGCACTTCCTTTATCTTCTCGTCGTCTTCCGGGTTTGCCATCGATTGCTCGACCACATCTTCCATGTTTTTCAGACGACCTGGTAATATCGACGCAAAGCGCGTTTTCAACTGCATGAATGTCTCGGTGTCAGTAACCTCGTTGAGGTCGCTGGTAGTTTTCGCCTTCAGCTCGCCGTCAATCTGAGCGCCAAAGAGCAGTGGTTTCAGCGGGCGATGCACAACCAGTGACACGCCGAAATCCTTGGTCAATTGCTGATAAACATCAGTCTCTTTCCACTTGCTGGAGATGAAAACGACTTTGGTATCTCGGTTGATCTGCCGCAATTTGATAATCCAACCAACACCATCAATGTCGGAAAGCTGCTCGCTAACAACGATTAGGTCTGGTTTGTTTTTCGATAGAGAGTCAATCGCCTCTTTGCCCGACTCGAAGTGCGAAACTTCGTGCCCACGACCGGTGAGAAGTGATTTGACGAGCGCTGTTAGCTGCTGATCGTTGTCGACAAGGAGGATGGACGTTGCCATAGAGACTCCAATTGCTTAGGGTCTCTTATACCACTGTGGTGGGGGCGAAAAACTCTTATTTAGGGGTGTCGAAGAAAATGCTGGAATACGGCAGTGCGTCGAGCTGCGGCTGCGCGAACAGGATAAATCCCAGAGCTGTAGCAAGAATCACAATCGCCATGAATTGAACGCGAATAGTGACGGTGAGCGCCACAATCTCGTTCTTCTGGTGCATCCAGTCGGAATAGTCAACGTCTATCCGTTCTTCAAATGATTGATTAAAATTGTGCAGCACAATAGGATACCGGGTAAGTTTGAACGCACGAAACAGCAGTTGGTAGGATGTTCAAAGAATAAGCCGATTTTGTGGCAAATGTGTGGAACAGCAAGACGCCGCCTCTGTCCTGAAACGTACAGGCACAGCCGGTTTTAGCAAGTGGTTTTTCCTGAACTTGAGTGCGCATACGCCGCCATGTATTGGAGCGGTATCCGGACTCTTTGCTCAGTCTCTGGCTATAGTGATTTGGTTGGAATTGTGATTCGTAGCAGTTGCGCGGAGAGTTCTTTTCTTCGTTTCCACAGATCGCAGACTGCAGGATTCATCACTAACGCAATTGAAAACGAAAAGCTCATGGTGAGCCAGAATACGGTTAGCGTCGCGAAGATGAGGGAAACCATCATCGTTAGTTGTTCGATAACATTGCCGGTGTAAGCCCAAGCCGCAAAAAGACTGAAGAAAACTGAGGCAAAAACTGATAGTTTCATCACTAATTCGGCGAAGTGGAACATTTGGTCCCATTCTTCGGAGCGTTTCGCAAGCAATCTCAATTTCGTGTAGCCGCAAGTGATCAATGTCGGAATTGCAAAAAACCAATATCCGTTTTCCAGCATAAACGCGGCATAGCGCAGAATCACGGCGGCGTTCGTGAGCCCCTCACTTGGGTTTACGCCGGGATTGGTTGCTTTGTCAAAGAAGTGCGGAATCTTCCAGGCACTGAAACCGGCCCTTTCCAGAATCCAGGAATCCGGAAGCGCGGTAGCAACAAAAGAAAACAG
The DNA here is from genome assembly GCA_012965515.1 of Candidatus Melainabacteria bacterium. Lineage (GTDB taxonomy): Bacteria > Cyanobacteriota > Vampirovibrionia > Obscuribacterales > Obscuribacteraceae > QKMZ01. Next base: position 7,371 of record DTSE01000063.1, read on the forward strand.
CAGACCTATCGAGATGCCTAACGCGAAGGGAAGTACATATGGGCGCATGGTAACCCTCCAAAGTTCTACCAGCATACCGCCGGTGCCCTCAGGTGGGAAATGGCGTTTACCCTAAGGTGCGATTACTTTTTCTCGTCCAGCTCGATTGATGCTGAGTTAATGCAATAGCGCTGACCTGTGGGCTTCGGACCATCTTCAAATACGTGTCCTAAGTGTGCGCCGCATTGGCTGCAGGTCACCTCGGTGCGTTGCATGCCGTAGCTTGTATCGCTATGCTCGGCGACGTTTTCTTTAGTGTGAGGCTGCCAAAAGCTCGGCCAACCGCTGCCGGAGTCATATTTTTCTTTGGAACTGAAGAGTTCTGCACCGCAGCATGCGCACTTATACACACCTTCCTTGTGGCAGTTGTAGTATTTGCCGGTGAACGCGCGTTCCGTGCCTTTCTGCCTGGTAATTTGAAACTGCTCCGGCGTGAGTTGAGCTTTCCACTCTTCTTCCGACTTCTGGACTTTGTGTGCCATAGCGCCTGTTTTCTCCTTATCGCTTTCGCTTTGCGCCGGTCCAATTCCGGGTGCGCAGGTCATACCCTTCTTGAGTTTTGGCGCCTGACCAGTTTCCGCCGGTACTGCACTCGCGCATCCCGCAAACAAAAGCGTCAGACATGCCAAAAGAATGAGTCTTGTGGGTTTCATAGATTATGAGCCTACTATTTTTGAATCACCCACCACCTTGATTGAAACCTAATTCTGTAAGAACTGCAAATTTGGTATGTAAAAACCTCAAACCCGCAGGACGGCGGCGCCGGTGAATTTGCCGGCTCTGAGGTCGTCCAATGCGTCGTTGGCTTGGATGAGAGGGTAAACGGTGACTGAGCAGTTAATGTTGACCTCTGCGGCTTTGGCGAAAAACTCGACGGCATCGGCGCGAGTGAGGTTTGTCACCGACTTTATTGAACGCTCTTGCCAGAGAATTTCATATGGCATGGCCGGTAGTTCTGACATATGAATCCCACCCAGCACCAACTTCCCAGCTTTGTCGAGGTTTGACAGTGCATGCGGCACCAACGCCCCCACAGGAGCGAAAATGATGGCAGCATCCAGTTTTTCGGGCGACGGACCGTTCGAATCGCCCGCCCATTTGCAGCCCAGATTCATCGCCAAGCTTTGTGCGTCGGTGTCTTGGGGGCGAACGAATGCGTAAAGTTCTCTGCCGTCGTGATGTGCGACCTGGGCAATGATATGCGCTGCGGCACCAAAGCCGTATATGCCGATACGTTTGGCATCACCGCACATTTTGTATGAACGGTAGCCAATGAGTCCTGCGCACAAAAGAGGCGCAGCCTTTGCGTCATCATAATTGTCGGGTAATTTGAAACAATAGCGAGCGTCAGCCAGGCAGTATTCTGCGTACCCTCCGTCTATCGTGTAGCCTGTAAACTTTGCCTCGTCGCAAAGATTTTCTCTATCGGTTACGCACCACCTGCAGTGCCCGCACGTCCAACCCAACCACGGTACGCCGACCCGGTCGCCAACGGTGAAGCCCTGCACTTTGTCGCCAATGGCGGTAATCGTGCCGACTATTTCATGTCCTGGCACCAATGGCAATTTGGGTTCTCGCAACTCATTGTCGATTATGTGGAGATCCGTGCGACAGACACCGCAGTGGGTCACCTTGATGACCAGATGCCCAGTGCGAATCTCCGGAACATCGCGGTCCGCCTGTAATAGCGGACCGCCACGTGATTCTAGAATCATTGCTTTCATCAGGGGGTAATTCCTGTGGAGCCAACTTCTTCTATTTACCCGATTCTAATTTTCGTTTGCCTCTAATGCTCGACCTGATCTCTTTGCGGATAGTCGCCGAGCTTGACCGTCGCAGCGGTGAGCGCGCCGTTTCTCAAGACGAGGAAATCGACCGTTTCATCCACCTTATGCGAGCGAATTTGCTTTTGCACTTCCTTGGAAGTCAAAACGGGTTTGCCATCGACCTTCTCGATGACGTCGCCGGCAGTCAATCCACCGCGCGCAGCCGGGCCTTCCGGCTCGACCTTGGCGATGAGCACACCTTTGGTGTTGGCAGGAACGCCAATCGCGTGCGCGATCTTTTCGTTGAGATCTTGCATGTAGATGCCTACATAGGGACGCTTGATGGTGCCGCCTTTGACTAACTGGTCTACGACTTCCTTCGCGATGTCGATTGGAATCGCAAAACCGATGTTCTGCCCGTCGCCGCGAATTGCAGTATTGAGACCGATTACTTCGCCTCTAATGTTGAGTAGCGGTCCGCCCGAGTTACCGGGGTTGATCGCAGCGTCAGTTTGAATGAAATCAACGCTGTTGATGTCGCTAAGCGAACGACCGAGAGCACTAATGATGCCCATAGTCACCGAGTGATCTAGACCGAGGGGGCTGCCGATGGCGATTGCCCAGTCTCCGGGGCGCAGATTTTTGCTGGTGCCCAATTGAGCGATTGGCAGACCGGTAGCGTCGATTTTGACGAGGGCTAGGTCGGTAAAGCTGTCGCGACCGACAACTTTGCCCTGGAATTCGCGCTTGTCGTTGAGGGTGACTTTGATTTCGTCAGCCTGCCCGACAACGTGATTGTTGGTCAAAATATATCCATCTTGTCTGATGACCACGCCTGAGCCAGAACCATGTTGTTGAAACTTGCGGGGCGCTCCGTTTTGTTCCATTCCATTACCGAAGAAGAACTGAAACGGGGAGTTAAAGCCCACGGTGGGCACTTGAATGTTCTTGCTGATGTCGATGTTGACTACGCTCTCGCTGGCTTTGCTGGCCATATCGGCGATCGTGTTTTCAGCCATAGACAGGAATGCACCAGTCGGCGCCTGCGATTGTGCAATTGGCGCGTGCGCACTCGGAGTGGGAAGCCCTGACGGCGTTGGCCAAAATTGATGACCAGCAAAGAACGCCGCGCTCAAAGCTATTCCAATCGCTATACCGCCTGCAAGCACGGGCATTGACGATTTTTTCGCTTCTTTTGTCGCTGGGGACGACGTTGTTTGTACCATCTCTCTACCTCTTATCTAATTTTCAACCGGCTACGCGCCGGTGACTACCTTGGTGGGGCTGATTTCAGTTTATGTATCCATTTGACAGATACCGCCGAAAACTCACTTTTCGTTAATCTAGCCGGATTGCGCTGTGTTTTCGCCCATGAGATCGTGTTTGTAAACATCTTCTGTTCACAACTTCGACTATATCTCGGCTCTTTTGTTCCACGGTTGCCAGGTCCCGAAAGGTCCAATATTTGGGCTTTTGCTTGCTAAGCTGCGGTTCAGGAGAGTAACCTTAAACGCATTTTTGCTGCAAAGACCGCAAAGTGTCTTTCCTTTCATCAGTCCTTAACCGTTCCATAACCCCATAAGACGAGAATTCTCTTCTGCAGTTCCGCCGGGGTAAGGCTGGAATTTACCGCTGCTTCATCACCTTAAACGATACGTCGTTGTCCACCTTACCCCCAAAGACCTGAGGTAACACCATTCGGAGGAGTCCGCTATGAGCGCAAGCTCTGGGATATTGCTAATTGATATGCTGGTCAGACCGTTTTTCAAAATCGGTATGAAATTTCCAATTGTTCTGCTCATTATGCTTTCGCTGTTTTACGGCTATATAGCGTATTTCGCGCTCAGATCCTCATACGGTCAAATGGTTGACTAACCTGTCCGTCTTCGACAACTCTTGCTCTCAATTCCATCATTAATGTTCTGCGCTTAGCAGGATGAAACGCCGGGCACATCGTCTTACGACTCGTCGTCATTTTTTGCATCGAAGTCAACTAACTTCGAGCAACCGAAAGAAATGACGAGAAGTTTTTCGAGGTGCCCGACTTGCATATGGCAAAAGTAATAATGACTTGGCGTGTGTGCGCATTTCTGCCCGCAATGTTTTTGGTCTCTACAACAATCGCGCTTGCTGAATCACCTTCGGCGAAAAATGAGCTTAGCATTGCGGATGCGAAGCAATACATGCTTTCGTTGATAAATAGAGACCGCAAGTCGCAAGGTTTGAAGGAGGTTGTGTCAGATGAAACAGCTGAGCGCGCGGGGAACTTGCATTCGGATGAGATGGCGAAACTCGGCTATCTGAGCCACTGGAACACAGCAGGGCGCAAACCTGATCAGCGATATTGCGAAGCTGGTGGCACAGGCTTTGTAATGGAAAATGGTCACATCGAATTTAACGGATTTGCCGACGATACTCCAAATGCAAGCACCGAGTTCAAAATCGATCCCTCTGCGACGATAACGAAGAAAGATATTGAAGGCATCCAATCTGGCTTTTTCAACGAGCAGCCGCCCAACGACGGACACCGCCGCAACATACTTGATCCGGATCACACCAGGGTAGGCATCGGACTTTCTGTCGCGAAAAGAGGAGATTCATTTCGACTCGCCTGCACTCAGGAGTTTATCCACAGTTATGGAACAGTAGAAGCTATGCCGAGTTCCGTGAAGCTTGGTGATAGTTTCACAATTAAAGGCAGTCTCGACCCGGGACTGAGGCTTTCGTCACTGGATCTGTTTTGGGAAGAATTGCCGAAGCCGATGACGGTTAAGCAGCTGGATGAAACTCACAGCTATGGTCCGCCTCAGCTCAGAGTAAACACATATTTCCCAAATTCACCTGCCGCACAAGGGCACTTAAGCGTTACTGATAATGCGGGAAGGCAAGAGTTTACTTGTCGATTTGATGTTGATAAAACAACGTGGAAGCCCGGGCTGTACTATGTATATGTTTGGACGCGAACTCCTGATCCCGGACGAATGAAACCCTTATGTGTTGCGTCAAAAACTATTGAAGTCCGCTAGCGGGTTTGTGTTGTGGAATTCAGCCAGAAGAAGATTATCCTGATTGCCTGTGTCGCAGGCGGGTTAATTCTCACTGCCGGAATTTCTTTGTTTTCGCATCAGCATGACATTGTTTGGCTAAAAGCCTGCGAAGAAGGCTTGAAAGAGCGTGAACATTGCAATTTTGTGCTTGCTGAAAAGAAACTGCTTGATGCGTCAGAAGCGGCCAAGCATTTTGCAGAGAATGATGAGAGGCGCTATTCAAGCGACGTTGCTCTTGCTGAATTGTATATTGCTACAGGAAATTTTTCCAAGGCAACTGAGTTTATCGAGAGAGCGAGAATTTCTGCCGATAAGCAAAACAGTGTTCAAAACAAGTTGACTGTTCTCGGACTGCGCGCGGATGCGTTGAGTCGTGAAGCCAAGTTTGATGAGGCCAGAAAAGTCTATACGGAAATGGCTGAGTCAGCGAAGAATGCCCAGCAAGCATCTTTTCAGTATGATGCGCTTCTGGGGCTGACGAAACTGGATATTCTATTTTTGAAACGGGAAGAAGCGGAAGAAGTTATTGAGCAGATCGATGTCCTTAGTTCGAAACTCAGTGAGAAAACAGAGTATGGAATTGTTTTGTCAATTTACACTGCATTGCTAGCTGAACTCAAAGGACGTTACAAGACAGCCTTCATGCTCTATGAAGATGCAAATCATATTGTGCAAAACATTGAAAAGCCATCGTCAGCATTGAAGCTTTTACTCGCTAACAACAGCGCGACCTATTATCTACAAGCGCGTAATACGGTGCGCGCGAAGAATCTTGCAATGCGTGCATTGGACAATTGCGACAAAGATTTCGACTCCTATTTTTCCGGACACGCATTGCAGGCGCTGCGAAATTTATCCGCAGTCTTCCTTGAAGAAAATGAGCTGCGTCGCGCCAGGCAGTTTGTCGATAGGGAGATAGACGAAGTTGGAAAGCGGCTTTCGCATGAGCACCCTTATTATGGTTTGGCGCTTGAACATCGCGCAGTTTTGGAGAGCAGAGAAGGGAAGGTGGAGGATTCAGACAAAGATTTCAAATCGGCGCAGGATATCTTTGAAAAATCATTTGGTCCGAAAAACAGATTTACTGCTGATACGCTGGCTGATATAGCCAAGCTGGAATTCGAAAAGAACAACATCGAGTCTGCCGCAACTTCCTGCAAGCAGGCAATCGCCATCTACAAAGTGATTCTTCCATACGATCATCCCTCGTCACTCAAAGCAATGATGCTGCTCTCTCTCATCTACAAAAGGCAAGGTAGGCATGAGATGGCTCATGCACTTGAAGTGGAAGCCTCCCGAGGTTTAGGAGCGTCAGAAGGCAAGTAATTTAGCCTGTAGGGGCGATGCCATGCATCGCCCGGTGTCGACTACTGAAACTTCGTGGTTCGTCAGTTAGTTAGTTAGTTAGTTAGTTAGTTAGTTAGTTAGTTAGTTAGTTAGTTGGGAATTCCACTTGGACCACCGCCCGGAGCTGGTCCACCCGGTATGCCCTCGGGGGCGCCGTCAGAAGAGCCCCCTGGAACTCCGCCTGGAGCGCCGCCTGGAATTCCACTTGGAGCTGCTCCGCCCCAGTTGCCGCCACCACGTCGGCGGTGTCCACCGCCCATTTTTCCGAACTTTTCTCGCATTTGAGAGCGTTCTGTTTCATCTATTTTGCCATCATGGTTTGCGTCAAAGCGTTCCATCATCTTTTGTCGTCTAGCTTGTCGCTGCTCGTCAGTCATGCCGCCCTTTCCACCAGGACCGCCCATGCCGGCACCGTCCATGCCCATTCGGCGCCCGCCTTGTCGTCCTCCTGTGCCGTTGAGACCCATCTGTTTCATCTTCTCCTCTCGAGCCGCCCGCATTTGGGCGCGTTCTGAGTCGTCGATTGTCCCGTCGTGGTTGGCATCAAACTTCTGCAACATGCGCTGCTGCCGCTGTTCGCGCCTCTGTCCCATGTCTTGCCCATCGCCAAATCTGCGCCCACCTCTCCGTCCGAAGTCTGGAGCCCCTTGGGGGATGGAACCGGCGCCTGGTGTGTTGCCATCTGCGGGTGTGCTTTGTGCGTTTGAAGGACTGTAGAGTCCTGATGACAGCAAGATGGAAGCAGCCACCAGGAAGGCGAGTTTCATGTTCATAAGTTACCTATATATGCTTCGGAGTGTGTGTTCGCTGTACGCTTTGCAGCTGTTTGGGCGTTTGTGCAAATGACCACGAAGTAAGATTCCGAAGTGAGAATTCCGCGGTCATATTTTTAAAGACGTAGTTAGCCGGAAAAAAGTTCAAAGGAAACGGAATCTTTTGAAAAGCAAATTTCCGAGTGCTTGAAAGCAAATGCCCGACTTCGATAAGCCGGGCATAAGAATTTCGAATTCCAATACTGCAGGTTATCTGGAGTAGTACTCGATAACGAGGCTTTCTTGGAAAGATTGGTCGAGTTGGTCGCGTTCTGGCTTCATGAGCACTTTAGCAGTCAACGCTTTGACGTCGGTGCTGATCCACTCAGGGCAAACGCTTACCAGTCCGGCTTGCATGCCTTTGACCTTCTCTTTGCTCTTTTCCTTGACGGAAACAACTTGACCTGGCTTGAGGCGCATCGAAGCAATCGAGGCTTTTTCGCCGTCAACCAAGATGTGTCCGTGGGAGATGAGCTGGCGAGCTTGCGGTCTGCTGGCTACCAGTCCGGAACGGAAAAGAATGTTATCGAGGCGCGATTCCAAAATTTGGAGCATAACCGTGCCGGTTACGCCTTTCTTGGAGGCTGCTTCGCTGAAATAGTTGAAGAACTGTTTTTCGGAGACGTCGTACGTCCAACGAATTTTTTGCTTCTCAAGCAAGTGTGTGGCGTACTCAGAACGCTTCTTGCGGTCGCCGCCATGCTGACCCGGTGGGTTCGGCTTTCTGGCGATTGCACATTTGATGCGGCCGCATACACTGGCACCGACTGCTCGGCAACGTTTACATCTGGATCCAATGTATCTCAAACTACCAATCTCCTATCAAAAATCGTCAAAACAAAGATGTGCTGCAAAACCAAACAGGGCAGCCGCTCCCTTGCTTTCTCTCAGCTGGAGAATGCACGTTGGGCACTGCAGCGCAGCTAAATACACGCGCTTTAAGTGCCCGTATATATTAGCAGACGGCAAAGGATACCAGTTGTAGGTAAATAAACGCTTTATAGTTACTACATGACCTCCGCGGATAATTTGAAGCGGAGTGCTGAAAACCGGCACCAGCAGGCACTCAGCGGAGGCGATTAATTTTACTTAGGACGTCGCGAATCGCAAACAATGCGAAATGATTACTGGCTTGCCCTCGAAAACGCATTGGCTTTTGTGGCTTCTAACCATCCGAGGGGTCTTCAAACCCGAGCCAAACCGACTCTTGACAAGCTTGTTCAGGTGGACTATTGCTCTCTGCTTTGCTCCAGATTCTCTGCCGTCAGGAGTTTCACCTTCTCTTCCTTTGCAAATGGAATCGTTACCTTGAACGTCGTGACGGTGTCTTCGTTGCTTTCGCATTCGATTGTTCCGCCGTGCGCGTCCACAATTCGTTTGCAGAGGTATAAGCCAAGTCCGGTGTTGGCGACAAATCTCTTGCCGGGCTGCCCGCGCCAGAATTTGTCGAAAAGTACTTTGCGCGACTCTTCGTCTATATAGCTACCGGTGTTTGTGAATTCCAAAATCAGATCTTCGCCGTCGTCTTCTTGTCTGATTTGCACGCTGCTGCCTTCGGCACCATATTTGATGGCATTGTCAATTAAGTGAGAGAACAAAATTCGTAATGCTTTTTCGTCAGCACTTAGTTTTTGCATGGAAACTTCGGCAGTGCAGTGAAGCTTGATCTTCTTTGCCTCAGCCGCTGCAGCGTACTCAGCAGCGACCTGATCGGCTAATGTCTTTGTATCGACATTTGAAAATTCCATGTCTTTGCCGCCGGATTCATATCTATAAATTTCCAGAAGGCAATCAGTTATCTTCAGGAGAAATTTGTTGCGGTCTTGAATTTGTCCAATCAGCGTACGGATCTCGTCGGGTACCTCTCCGAGTTTTCCATCCAGCAGCATTTCGAATACGCGGCTCGAACCAAGCAGGGGCACCTGCATGTCATGCGCGAGAGTGGACATGAAATCGCGAGTCTGCTGTGCGCGTTGCTGCTGCAAAGCCAGCATCTCCGCCCGTTTTCGCTCAGCTACCCCGGAGAGAATTCCTTTCACTCTTGTGGTCAATTCTTTTGGGTGAAAAGGTTTGAATAGATACTCATCGGCACCTGATTCCCAGCCTTTGATCAGTGATTCTCGATTGGTAAGTGCAGTCAGCAGTACGACAGGCGTCGATTTCAATACTGGATCGGATTTGATTTCTTTGCATAGCGTCAGACCATCTATCTCTGGCATCATGATGTCGCTGATGATCAAATCAGGAACAACCGCTTTCATCTTATCCAGCGCTTCCTGACCGTCTTTTGCTACCAGCACTCGGCAGAATGACTCGAGAACAGACTCAATGTAAGCGGCTAGCTCTGTGTTGTCCTCCGCAATCAGGACGGTCGGCTTGTGATCTCCTTTGTCGCGTTTTCCAAACTCGCTTGCACCATATTGAGGCACCATTGTTTTTCTTGTGGTGCCGCTCTCTTTCTGTTTTGTATTGCTGGCATCTTTGCCGATGAAATTGACTGAGAATTGGCTGCCCACGCCAAGCTTGCTTTCTACCGAAACATCACCACCCAACAGTCGTGCAAATTCGACAACCAGAGCCAGCCCCAGACCGGCTCCTTCAAAACGCCTGGTGGAGGGTGCTTCTGCTTGTCTGAAACGCTGAAAGATCAGGTCAATATCCGACTCAGGAATGCCAATGCCTGTGTCTTTGACGGCAACTGTCCATTGATCTCCTTCGCCCTTTGCCAAGTTGACTGTGATGATGCCGTTGATTGGTGTAAATTTGACTGCATTGGAAACCAGATTGAAAAGGATTCGTTCGTACAAATAGCGGTCGATTTCAATTGGGTGTGACGCTTCCGGCAGATTGGAAACAAGCGTCAATTGCTTTTGTTTCAAAGCCGGGGCGAAGTCGGCAAGTATAGACCTTGTCAGTGCGACAACATCTGTCGGTTCCGGTCGCAATTCGATTTTTCCTGCTTCCAAGCGGGAGAAGTCGAGCAATCCAGTAATCAATTGCAGCAACCTGACCGTGTTGTTATGCATGGTCTTGAGGTGTTCGCTTTGTTCTTCTGTGAGAGAACCAGCATCGCCAGCCAGAATAGATTCGATGGGAGCCAAGATTAGCGTGAGCGGTGTTCTCAACTCGTGCGACACGGTAGCAACGAATTCGCTCTTTACCCTCTCCGATTCGATGAGTTTTTCGTTTAATTGGCTCAGTTCTTCAGCGCGCTTCGCTACTTCATCTTCAATCTGTCGACGATCTGCAATGCCTGAGTACATGCGGCGCACCAGGTAGAAGAATCCGCAGAAGACGAATGCTCCAAGTAACGCGAAACCCCAGGCTGTCTGCGAGAAGACATTGTGTGATTCTGTAAGTTTTCCTTGAATTAGCTCTTGCTGATTGACTTCCAATCGTTCTATCAAGGTTTGAAGAATGCTGCTGTCGCTTGATTTGTCGTACGCCTTCATTTTGGCAAGCGCACTCTCCATTCCTTTAGTTCTGCGTTCTTGAATCACGCTGAGCAAATGAGCAATGCGCTTGACGCTGATTTCATTCAAGCGTAAGAGGTTTCGGCGCTCGTACCAATCGGGGACATTGGTGTACAGGGTCTGTAGGTGTGCAGGAATGCTGGATGCGGCTGTGTTGAACTCGTTGGAATACTTCTCTTGCGGATCGAGCAAGTAAGCGCGAGTAAGCGATTCTGTCTTGATGATTGCCTCACGAGTTGCGCGCAATTCTTCCAGATATGTGTGCCGCATCTGAAGGGTTTTGGAATTGTCGACTGAACTCGATGACAGAAAGAAAAACGCACCGAACATAAACGTTGCCAGTCCCAGAAGAATGCCAAAGCCAGTAGTCAGTTGTGTCTCCATGGACAAACTGTTTTTCAGGCCGGCTTTCTTCTCTGGACTCACGGCGTTTATCTACTAAGTAATAGGCCTAACTGCTTCGCTGTTCCCCAAATAACTGTCTGGATAACCGAAAGCGTCTGATAGAAGCACTTAGGGCTTGCTAATCCCCCTTAAGGGGGATGCTCAAGAAGCCGATTTTGAAAGGTTTTAGACTTTTGGTTTGTTAGCTAACAATTATGGTCCGCTGCTGGCTGCTGCTGAAGCGGCACCTACGGATTTGACGATTTCCCCGTAACCTGCCCAAGAGTCTTTTATGCTGTAGAGCCCGTCGCTGTAGGCCTGTTGCGATTCTTTCGTGCGTTTTTCCAGCGCCTTCACTCCCGGGATTTTCTCCAGGGCTATCTTCGCTTCTTCCGAGTCTTGAAGTGCAGCTTCCCTCAGCCAGACTTCAGCGTGTTTGATGTCTTTCTTCGCCCATTTATCGTCCATGTACATGAGCCCAAGGTGGACTTGCGCTTCCCTTTCTCCATGCTGTGCCGCTTTCAGTAGCCAGTGTTCTGCTTTGTCCAGATCTTTCTCAACCACTCGCCCTTCGAGGTAGAGGTGACCCAAGTAGCTTTCGGCTTCTCGCAGGCCCTGTTCGGCAGCCTTTTCCAACCAATAGAGCGCGGTCTTCATGTCTTTCTCGACGCCGAGTCCCGCTTGGTAAAGCATTCCTAAAACAGTCTGTGCTTTTGGATGTCCATCGACCGCTAAAATTCTCGCTTTTTCAGCCGCCAGTTTGAATTTTTGATGGACGATATGATGGTGAACTTCGTGAAAAGAATCGATCTTTTCTGCTTTTGCACCGACTTGCGATTGGCTCGATTGTCCCTTGCCCTTAGCTGCCTTTACCGGCAAGGCTTGAAACGCTGAAACCGTGACTGTGCCCGCAGCTAAAATTGCCAGCCCGGCAAGACTGAAAACAGATTTTTGAATATGGGTAATCGGAAAAAGCATCGGCACAAAACACCAGAAGTATCACGAGCCAATAGTTTACCGGAATTTGGTCTTAGAATCTTCTTGCCACCGGTTTGCTTTGCACCGCTGACACCAGGCTTTTCGCAAGCCCTCGCGCCATCACTTGTCTGAATGGCGTCACTGTAACGATGTCATAACTCGCGCCTTTCATGGTCAATTCATTATCCAGTTCTTCCAGAAGATGACCGCCTTTTGAGTCGTTGCCCACTTGAAGAAAGCTAATTGAAATCTGGTCTGGCGATGTCATTTTTTGACTTGCATTGATGATCAAATCTTTGAGTGCGCGCGGGTTGTCCGGATCGCCATCAGTGACAACCGCGATCACCAACGGCTGCGTACGACCCATTGATTGTGCGCGGAAATAATCGTCGAGTTGACGTTTCATTGCTCCGACAAGGTTGGTGCCGCCGTCGGGTGAGTTTTGGTGGAACAGACCAGGGATCATGTCGGCTCTTACATTGTGATAGACAGAGTCATTTCCGCTAAAGAAAACAAGCGTCAGCCCTTGCGGCAAAACCTGCGCGGTTTGTCTTGCCAGGTCCAATGTTTGATTCAAACACCAATCCCAGCGGCTTATGCTGCGTGGACTAAAGTTGCCGAACGTCATCGGCAAGGCACAGTCTTCTGTTTTCATAGAGCCTGAGCGGTCCATAATAACAGTCACATGCCTGCCGCGCAGCCGTGCGACTTCCATTGGAGCGAGCAGACTTCCATTCAAGGGCTGTCTGAAATTGTTCGGGATGCTCTGATTAAAGCTTGGTGTTGCCGGGCTAGTTCGCACTTGTTGAAGCACGCGGTTCGCAAAAGCTGCTGCATCCAGAACCTTCTTTACAGTCTCCGGCTCTGCAAAATCATTTGCCCAACCGCTGGGAGCCGTCGGCTCCGCTTGAGTTGGAGGCAATCTGAAACTACTAACGCTGTCGGGACCAATGCCGAGATCTCTGCTGTCAGATACAGCAGCAACCGGATCATTGGACTGAGCCCTCTGAATTCTATATGTGCTCTGACCGAGCGCAGAATTTGCCGTGAGCAACAGACATGCCATTGCTGCAAGGGCAGTTAGTCTCATTGCCAAATCTCCCGAGGGTCGAAGCGTATGGGCGAGCATCTCGCCGCCAATAAAGGTATTGGACGCCCAGGGAGATTTTATGTTCCAATCTATCCGCCTGTGATTGATTCGACTGTTTCACTCAATTTTGCCAGCACTGCAGCATCTCTTTCATTGCTGAGAGTGACAAGGATGCCTTTGCCGAAGTCGGCGAGAAGCATATATCCACTTTGTGTTTGCATCATGAGTTGTTTGATGTGGGCGTGTCCCATGACCTTCATTATGTGATGAGAGTTCATGTAGGACACCAATGAGCAGCCGCCCAACGACTCGACATCTATTTCATTTGGAAGCGCACTGGTGATGGGTAAACCGTCGTAGCCGCAGACCATATAACCAACTACACCTTGAACCTTCAGAATCGGATCTAACGCTGCAGCCATTTGTCTTGCGGCATCCAGAGTGATTACTCGCGCATTGCTATGACTGAGTCCTTTTTGAATTACGTTCTGAATCTTCTCCATCGTGTCGTCTGTAAGCAAGAACCTGCCGAAATCTTTGATGGTACCCGGGTTGTTTGTCGCATATCTGACTTCGGCTAATCTGCCCAGCGAAGCTAGGCATTCATTAACGTCGTTTTCCATGACTGAGCTTTGCTGCGCGTGCTCAGATTGGATTGCAGGCTGCGCAACAATCGTAGGTGGCTTTGATTGCTCAGGCTCATTGAATAGCTGATTGATTCTGTCTCCAATTGCCTCAATTGGAAGCGAGCTGCTGCGCGAGACCGGTACGATTTTTGGTTGGGGATACTCAACGGGAGATGGAACTGGAGTTGGCACCGGAAGTGGATCTTGCACCGGGACTGGATTTTGTACCGGGACTGGATTTGGTACCGGAAGTGGTGCAGGCGTTTGTGCTGGAAGAGGTGATGTTGTCGAGACCGCTGGTGGTGCCCATGGATTTTGAACCGGTCTTAAGGCTGTTGAAATGGGTGGCGACCATGGGTCAGCAGGTGCGGGAGGATTCGCCGGTGTCGGAGGTGGTACCCAAGCCGTTTCCGGTAAAGCAACAGCTGGAACATTGCTCCACGTGTTTGACCATTCTGGAAATTGTGTCTTGTTTTTCTGCGAGTCGGCGGCTAGCTGTTTCATTATCTCTGCCGTGTCTTTCAGATTGAGTTTTGAAAAGTTCGGATTGGCATTTACCGAGTACGGAACTAGTGGTCCGGTTTCGGTTTGCCCTTCAAAATGCGGTTTTGCAGGCGGTGGCACGACCGGATACGCACCGGACTTCCACTCGGTGAGTTCATCATTGGAGAAGTCGTGTCCTTTGACCTGGTTGCTAGGAGCGGTCGTGTCCCGAATGGTTTTTGATTGTAGTTCTGTGCGTGGCGTGTTCACTTCTACCGTAGCGTGAGGGTCTGAGATTGGTTTTTCCCCCTGAGGACTGACCGTCAATACCATCGATGAACCAAGGTTGACAGAGATTGCAAACTGTTGGGTCGTGATATTTGCCGGCACCACATGTGGTGGGTTTGTTGAGACAGGCAAAACTGCCGCAGGAACGATATCCTGAGCAGGAGATGTCTGAGTGGACACGGGTTGAGGATGGAATTCAGCCCTTGATTCGGCTACAAAATCAGAACGAATTTCTGCCCTCAATTGTGCTCTTATTTGAGTTTGAGAGTCTTCGTTCAGTACTGCCGTGTCATTGCTATCTGATTCAGCATGGACACTGATCAAGTCATTCAAATGGTCGCTGTGATCCGCATGCTCTGCTTCTTCACGGAGGTGTTCGTGCACCTTCTCTCTAATTGCGTCGGCGAGTGTCTTACCAACCTCTTCGACTGGTGCGTTGTTCTTATGAATATTCAGTCTTTTGCCGAGACCACCGATCGCAGAATGAGTTCCAGTAACATATTGATCGACGACAGGCACGCCATAAGGAGTCTTTTCCTTCTCCGGCTCTTTGACTGGCTGGTTTTTGGGTGCGAGTACAGCAGGATCAATTTTTGTTTGCGCACCACTCGTACTAATCGATTGATTTCTTTGCGATGAGTCAAATCCTGAACCTTTGCCCGTGTTGTGCAGAGGTGTAGTCGATGGCGCCACCACCGCGCATTTCAATTTCGTTGAAGAGGAACTTCCGACACTTCGTGTACTGCGTGGGTCGTTTGCTCTTTTCTTTCTGTTTCCAAAAATGTCTAGAAGCGGCTCCCAAAAATTTGCTTTTGCAGCGGGGAGACTATCGAGAATTTCCACTGCCAACCGGCTGCTGTCGCCAGGTCTGACCGAATCAGGAAGTTCCAAATCATGAACGGCTGCCACCACTTGACTCAGGTTTGCCCGAAAACTAACTGCGGAGTCATTGACCATGAGCACTCGTCTCAGCCGCATCTCTTCTTCCTGCGACAGATTTCCGTCTAATTCGCGTTGAATCAGAAGCCGTGTTTGAGATTCATTCATACGTCCCCCCATTCCACTCGACGCCAACTCGGGAATGCGTCTCGTGGATGCAAAAGCGTGACCACGACTCGAAAGTCGCTGGGCACAAGCTATTCTTGATGTGTGATTCGTTTTCTCTATGCAGCAGCGCAACGCACTTAGCGCCTGAAGCACAGTTCGTTTACGTAACCCCTCAACAGCAAGGTGCGTACGCCTTGCCTCTGTTATTGCCGCCAATGCCCCGTAAAAGGGCCGCCAAAGCTGAAAACAGCCGTATTTGCATCTTTGCACGCACCCAAGAATGTTGTCAAGAGAGTATGGGTTGTCCGAAACGGGCAGTAGAGTGTAGTCTTGAGACTTCCCTGGATGTACCTTAACTAAATTTCAACAGCGCCCAGCGTGAAAACGACGTCTACATGCGGACTTTGAAAAACGACCGCGAGCATGTCGCTATTAATGGATAAGCGTGCCCATTATTAGAGGTCTATAATTGTGCTGGAATCTCGTGATTGTCGAACTTTGAGGTCCATCAGCATGCGTTTTTCGCCTTCCGTGCAAAGGGGTGGTTTCTGTTTCGTTGTCGCTGGCTTGTTGCTTAGTGGCTCTGTCCTTGTGATGCCAGCTTACGGTCAAAGTTACGGGGATGTTACGGTACGGAAGAATCCGGATGGGTCGATAGAAACCTTCGACAGTTCTGCCTCCTCGCCAGCCCCGTCCAGGCGCAGTTCGCGCTCCGGATATAAACGTTCATCTCAAAAGTACGGCGACGGTGTCGTCGTCAGGAAGAATGCCGACGGCTCAATCGAGACCTTTGATTCGGGTGATGTTTCACCACGCCGCTCACCTGGAAAACAATCGTCTTCGCGGTCGGTAAGCAAATCTAGCGACGGGGGAACCGTGCGCAAAAAAACTGAGGGTTCAGCTGGTGTTCACAAATTCGTGCATAAATATTCGAAAGGTGTCACGGTCAAGAAGAATCCTGATGGTACGATCGAGGTCATCGGCTTCACGAGCGGGCCGGCTGCCTCGAAAGAGAAGTCGAGCTCTTCTGGTAAAGCGGGGTCTTCGGCGATGTTGAATTCCGCTCCCAAGTCGAGTCCTTCTGCTAAAGCCGGCACTGCTTCCAAAGCAAAACGCCGCACTGCTCGCAGACCTAGAAGTCATGGCAATTTTGGTGATGTAAGAGTAATTAGAAACGCGGATGGCTCAATCGAAACTTACGATGCGAATTAAGATTGAGACTGAATTTTCGGTACAAATCGAGTTGTCGGAATAAACGCAAACTCGGTACAAAAAAGGAAACAAGGAAATCATGCAATACGACGCGGTGCTAGTCATCTCCTTCGGTGGACCTGAAGGAAAAGATGATGTAATGCCATTCTTGCAGAACGTCTTGCGCGGCAAGAACGTTCCGGAAAAACGCATGAAGGAAGTCGCGCACCACTATGAGCTGTTTGGCGGAGTCAGTCCAATCAATGGGCAAAATCGCCGCCTGATCTCGGCTCTCAAGGAAGAACTTAAGAAGCACAATATTGACCTTCCGGTTTACTGGGGTAATCGCAACTGGCACCCCATGCTTGCCGACACATTGCGCAAGATGAAGGATGCCGGAGTCAAGAGAGCGATTGCTTTCGTCACCTCTGCATACGGCAGCTACTCCGGATGCCGCCAGTATCTCGATGACATTGAGCGGGCTCGCGCTGAAGTCGGCGAAGGGGCCCCGGAAGTGGACAAGTTGCGCTTGTTTTACAACCATCCGAAATTTATTGAGTCAAATGTCGCGCATTTGGTTGAATCGCTTGAGCAAATTCCGGAAGAGCGCAGGAAAAAAGTACATGTGATTTTTACCGCGCATAGCATTCCGAACTCGATGGCAGAAAGTTGTGACTACGAAGTCCAGTTGCTCGAAACATGCAGGCTCGTGGCACTTTCTGCCGGTGTCGCTGATTGGAATCTTGCTTATCAAAGTCGCAGCGGACCAGCCAGCCAGCCTTGGTTGGAGCCTGACATCCAGGATCACCTGCGCGATGTGGCCCATCGGAAGATTAAAGACGTTGTTGTATTGCCGATTGGTTTCGTTTCCGACCACATGGAAATCATTTACGACCTCGACACTGAAGCTGCTTCGGTTGCCGGTAAAGTCGGTATCAATTTTGAGCGTTCTTTGACTGCCGGTACTCATCCTGCTTTCATTTCAATGATCCGCGAGCTCATTGAAGAGCGTCTTCACGATGCGCAAGAGCGCTCATGTCAGGGAACCAGGGGACCGTCGCCTGACTTCTGCCACCCTGATTGCTGTCCGCGCCCCGTCAGACCACAAGCGACAACATCGACGACATCGGCTTGACAAGCGCGCTTTTCGGCGCTGTACGTGATACCTTTTTGGACGGTAAATAGCGCCCAGAGGTGAGATCATGTCCCGCATTCAAACTGCAACGACTGCGCTTTTGACCCTGTGCATGGCATTCGGTCAGCTGTGCGCATCACCTTCTAATGCAGCCGAGTCGAAAGACCCCAAGATCTACGCACACAGAGGCGGAGCGAAGTGGGCGCCTGAAAACACCATGGCGGCGTTTCGCAAGTGCAAAGAGAATGGCGTCTATGGCATCGAATTGGATATACAGCGCTGCAAGACCGGCGAGCTTGTCGTGATTCACGACGAAGATTTAAAGCGCACCACTAATGGTACCGGTCTGATCAAAGACACCAGTTATGCTGATCTGAGCAAATTAGATGCGGGCAGTTGGTTTGGCGAAGAGTTTAAGAACGAGCGCGTGCCCCTCCTGTCTGATGTGTTGAAACTGCTGGACGGCAAAGTCGTCCTCAACATCGAGATAAAGAACACACCTGTTAGTTATCCATGTATTGAAGACGATTTGCTGAAAGTTTTGGCTGATTACAAGTATCCTGACACCATAATCGTCAGTTCTTTCGACCATGAAGTGCTCAAGCGTTTGCATGCGAAGAGTTCCAAATATGCGATTGCGCTATTGGGCGACCCGATTATTTACGATGTGGGTCAATACGCAAAACAAGTAGGTGCAACAGCCTGGCATCCGTATTTTGGCAGTATGCGTAAAGATGTTATCGATACTGCTCATGATGCTTCGTTGAAAGTCAATGTTTGGACGCCTAACAAGAAGCCCGAATGGGAAGAGCTGATTTCACAAGGCGTGGATGGAATAGTTACAGACGATCCAAAGGCTTTGAGTGAATTTCTGGGGCGTCGAGAAAAGAAACAAAAATAGGGAAAAGTTTGATTGAATGTTATTACGTCTAGGCGAGGGGTTATGAGTTTTAAACGCACTGCAATTAGTCTGAGCATTCTGGGGTTTTTAGCTATAGCACCGGCATTTGCCGATGGCGAGAATCCCAAATTCGAGAAGGCGAAAGCCACCGCGCAGGCTGCAACTGATGCCGGGGAATGGAAGAAGGCTGAAACAGGCTGGGGCAAGTGTCTTGATGCGTTAGAAGCTGTAGGAGAAGCACCTGCTGATGCGAATCTGGAACTGACCCTGAAGCGTCTCGCTCAAGCCTGCCGTCAATGCGGTGACTATGGTGACGGCATGGCTTATTTGCAGCGTGCAATTGATACTGCTGCAAAGTGCAGTATTTCCGATCCTGATTTGCAGGTTGAAGCCAATGAGCTTGGCAAATTCTGCCGAGTCATCGAACCGAGCAAACTTGGCAAAGATGCTGAAAAGCTGATTCGCGACAATAAAGCGACAATCATTGTTGTGAAGGACAAAGATGAAGGCAACTTTATTGTCACTGTGACGATCCCTAATCGCATCGAGAACAACACCGGCGACGATAAAGTTGATCAGATCGCTATGGAAAAGCTGGTCACGTTGAATCTCAACGAAGGCACAGACGGAACGGTTGCCGCGACCAACATCAAGGGTTTCAAGATTCACGTTGTCGAAAAGAAAATGTGGGTCAATTTGCTTGCCGCTAAGTTCGCCAAGCCCAACGAGACTGGCTCGCGCGATGTAGCCATCACTGCAGGCAAAATGGGCGTGACCAAAACAGTAACTCAATCGGTCGATGCGAATTTCTATCAGCCGGTTGCCGCATTCGTAGAAGAGACCAAGCTCTTCGGCACGCCGACTGATATTGCGACTGGTGCAACCCCGGCTACATCCACGACTGCAACCAGCACAACGACGACAAGCACAGGTAGCACCACTTCTGTTCCTGACGGCAGTTCTACGCCTGTGAGCACGTCAACGACAACGACTACGAGTGCATCAGAGATTAGTGTTCCGGCAACTACCAGCGCACCGGCATCAACAACCTCGACCACGTCGACAACAACTACGACTTCTACGTCTACGTCTACGTCTACTTCTACCCCTACAACTGAGTCTTCGGCGAGTTCTTCCACGTCCAGTACTTCGACTACACCGGTTGATGCGGCGCCGGCGAAGACAACGGAAATTGAAACCACCACAGTGATCGATTTCAGCGAACAGAAGAAAACCGAAGAGGCTCCCAAGGTGGAAGAGCCCAAGCAGCAGAGCGCTCCATCGGTTCAAAAGGAAGCTAACGGCTCGTCAACAGCGACTTCATCGTCTGCATCTACCAAGAAGCATCATGATGATGACGAAGATGATGATGACGATGATGACGACAAGGACAAAAAGAAGCGCGACCGCGACGACGACTAAGAGTCACGCACTGATTTAGTTTGACGCGGAACTGCTGTTAAGCACTAACTAAAAAAGGGGCTCGAGAGAGCCCCTTTTGAATGAGTGTTTTCGCTTCCCGTTGCCGCGCAGTCTATGCGCCTAAGGCTATTTGCTTCAGGCTGTTCGCTTCAGGCTATTCGCTTACTGTCCTTGCGGTTGTGCAAATTTGTTCTGAATTAAAGTATCCAGACCCTGTTTCAGCATGCCGCCAAATCCACCACCACCCGTTGGGGCACCGGTGATCGGGTTGCCTACGGTTGGTTGTCCACCGAGAGGCATAGAACTCGAAGGACCGAGCGAAACTTGAATTGCGCGCGGATCTTGCGCAGTCATTTGTCCTTGCGGGCTAACGATTACGAAGAGCGACTGTCCAGTCGAGAGATTGCTCATCAGGTACTGACCGGCTGGAAGCGTGGAAGTGCCTACGGAAACGAAGTTCGCTGCATACTGCGACCATGCAGCAAGCGGAAAAAACGCGACTGCAGCAAAAATGGCGCCGGTTACGAATTGCTTTCTCTTCATTCCAAAGGTCCTCCCTAGTCGTTACGAACCGCCTATTGTACACGGTACGTATTTAGGGCGTTTCATAAGTGAGATGCGTCCTAATTCTCAAGGGCGCCGAGATCATCTCCAGGATTGTCCGCCTTTTAAGTCTGGGGTTAACCCGGGCCGTTTTCGAACAGGCGCTCACCATAATTGCATTCATGTGGCGACCAACCTTGTGAGGAATCTATGTCCCGTCGAGCGAGCGATACCTTGGCTCTAATAGCAGTTTTTACAGGCACAATAGCCAGCCTGCCGGCTCTTGCGCAATCCGATGGTTCCAAAAGAACGGTCGAAATGCGGGATATGAGCAAAGGGCGGATCGAGATGCCGTTAAAGGGTTTGTTTCTCGACAGGTTCAAAGCTCCCGTGTCTAAGCTCGAACCAGCGGTAACCGCAAAGTCAGTTTCAACTCCTGCCAAGGAAGTTTCAACTCCAGCTAAGGAAGTTTCATCTCCGGCTAAGGACGTGCCCGCTCGCGCTCACAAGCCTGCATTGAAACCACAGCAAGAGAAGGTTGCACCCGGAAAAGTGCATTGGCACAGAGCGATTCAGACTGCCATGGATGCTTCTAAGCAATCCGGCAAACCAGTTTTACTCTTTCAAATGATGGGACACTTAGATGACCGTTTTTGTTGAACGAATGCACGCCTGGCGAGAACCGTGCTGTTCTCGGATGAAAAAGTTGCTAACGACATCAATGATAAGTTCGAGCCCGTCTGGGTGAGCGTGCGCGAGGTTCCAATAGTCACTATCGATTTCGGCAATGGTCGCAAGTTGACACGAACGTTGCACGGCAATGTTGCGACGTATGTGCTCACCGCCGATGGTACTATTGTCGATATTCTTCCCGGCTTGTATGAACGTGATGAGTACTTGAAACAGCTGGACAGCTTGTTCTGGGTGCATCACTACCTGCCGAGTACGAGAGATCCGAAAGCGTTTCTCGCGGATTATCATCATGCGCAATTCGAGTCGATTAAGACCAGCGGGAAGGCAATGGAAGTGCGACCATTTGCCGATATGTCCAAGATTGCAATTGAGATCAGCATTAAGACTATTCTGCGTCCTCCGGGTTGGCAGTCCGGATTTAGACCGGCATCAAAACCTGCTGAATTGGTAGAGCACCCGGACTTTTCGAAGCCTGGAGAACTGGCACATTGGCAGAAACTGCATGAAGATACAGAAGTCAATGAAAAGGAGCGTCGCGGTCCTGTGCATGCAATGTTGCTTGCTCACCCGGGTGCAAAACCAAACGACGTGACCAAACAGCTTTATCGCGAGGTTCTCCACGCTGATATCGACGACCCATATCTTGGGCTTGGCGAGACACTTTTTCGAGACTATCCGTTTACCGAAGATATTCCGGCAGAATCTATCAAGACCGCGAGTCCTAAACCTGTGGGGAGATTTGTATCTCACTCACCCAAGGTCGACCATCACTAGCTAAACTGTTCTAAGCCGCTTCTTGATTTTTGAAAACCTTGTATGCTTTGAAAGCGGTTTAGGAAACTTATGTCAGATTCGCCGGACGAAGACAGCAATTCAACCATCGCTGCAGCATTGAAGGAGTATGCTCGGCTGCGCGAGCTTTGGATCATCATTTGCATGATGATCTTGCCCTATTCTGTCATCTGGTTGGGCATGAACTTCTTCAAGAGCGCCGTTTGGAGCTTGGCTTTGTATCATGTGTTTTGCCTCTTGCCTGGCATTGTTTGGGGCAAAGAAGCGTTTCGTAAGACTTTGCGCGCACCCAACTATCTTGAATTGCTTGGTCTGATCATTGCCAGTGTTTTGTTTTCCTTAGGGTCGATATTCACTTATAAATATCTCGGTTCGATGGTGCTTTCCGACACCCATGTTTTCGAATTGATGAAAACGCTCGGGTACACGCGTGAAGTTTTCACACCGCTGTGTATTTATATCGTTGTTGTAAATCCAGTGCTGGAAGAGCTTTTCTGGCGTGGTTTCGTGATGAACAAGCTGGATGAACTCTGTCCCGATTTCCCGCATTGCGGTTTGATCTGGTCTTCATTTGCATATGGAGCGTTTCATTACCCGATCATGCAATTAGTGATGTATCCGGGCTGGGCTGAGTTTGGCACGATCATGCTGATGATCTATGGGGCCGGCCTTGGCATTTTGTACCGCAAGACAAAGTCCGTGATTGTGCCCGCAATCGCTCATGCGCTGCTTACTGATCTATCGGCCGTACTTTTGATGTTGGAATTGTTCAAGAAGCTGAATGTGCAATAAATGCCCGGAGAAGTAATCCAGTGCTATTGCATCTTCAAGAGTTGGTGTACCACTCCCGCTTCTTCTATTTCTTTCGCCAGTAAATTAACGTTGTAGAGGCTCTTTCCGAAATCAAGCGCCGTATACATTGGTTTGCTGTAGATGTTTACCACACAAGAGTTTTCAGTCAGTGGATCGACTTTCATGCCGACCAGTTCGCCCGGGCTGCGACTGGAAGCTGAAGTCTGAGAAATCACAGTGCCTTCGTCTCTGTTTATTGATTCAAGATGCCAACCCTTCTTAGAGGCGAGAGCCGTGATGCTTAGTTCGATGCCTTCTTTGAGTGGGACGGGAATCTCGACCTTCCGCATTTTGTAGAGCTTGCTGTGCTTGAGTGAAAGCTCCCTAGCCATGGAAGTTGTTGCAGCTTTGAGAAGCAAGAACATATAGACAGCAGAAAACAAGGCAATCGAACCGGCGAAAGCGATGGACATTTGAATTATTGTTCCGAGAGCAATGAAATCACCGCCCAAGGCAATCGCTACGCTCATCATTAGCGCTCCAATCAACAAGCCGGCGGAAACGCCCGCGACGAGTGCTGAATGAACGCTGAAAATGATTAGATTTCTCGTGTTTGCAAGCCGAGCATGAGCACGGCGTACCTTCAGCGCCTGAATCTCGCTGCTGAGTTCTTCTTGTTCAAACTCCGACAGAGCGCCGATTATTCGCGAAATTCTTGTGACCCGACTCTCAATGACGGCGGGAAGTTCTTTCCCGTTATCTGAGCCACCCTCTGAGGCAGATTCTCTCTCGATGTTTGATTCAGTCATTTGAGTTTGGATAGTGGTCGACCCAATAACGAGTGTAACCGAATATCCAAGGTAATTAAACGCCAAATGAAAAGACCGAGCTGTGCGACTCGGTCTTTTGCTGGGGGTCCGATAGGTAGCGGTCGCACCTATCCTTAAACCTTAGTTTTATTAGCGTTTTGCCAGTGTTTTACTAGCGCTGCATCATGCGAGCAATAATGTTCGGCTTTTTGCCTTCGGCTACTGCTCTTTCCAATTTGGTAGCGCGCATCTCAAGTCGTGCAGTGACTTTGTGCAAGCGTTCCAATTCTTTTGGTGGCAATCCTGGAGTCAAGCTTTCGTATGCTCTGTATTGCATAACTGATTCTCTGAGTGCTTTGGAATCTTGTTGGAAAAACTTCTCCAGTGTCTCGGCAAGACCGAGGCGTGCTCTGGAATTGCGAGGGTCGTTGAAGATCGCAGTGTGATATTTGTCAACTGCGCTGTTGAACTGTTTTCGGCGAGCAAGGTCATTGGCAAGATTCAAATCTTGCTTTGTAGTCTCGCGTGCTTTTGCAACCAGATGCAATCCGCGTTTTGCACTATCTTGTCCGCCCGGCATTGTTGCGAGCTTCTTGAAGGCATGCTCGGCATTATCGAGATCTTTGATCATCAAAGTCAGATCACCGAGTGCTGCCAAACTCTTAGCGGTGTTCGCATTGCCGACCAACATATTGAATTGCTCAGTGGCTTCGGCGAACTTGTTTTGCGCTAGCAATGCTTCGGCATAGGCGACGCGTTCGCCATCATTTTTCGGCGTACCGATGACGGAGAGATCGACCGGTTTGCCGGAAAGCGAACGCAATTTGGCATCCGCCAATCTGAGTTGCAGATTGTTCGGGTTCATCTGAATTGCACGAGCGATTGAAGCTTCTGCAGCTTCGTAATCGTTGTCGGCTATGAATGCACCGGTGGTTTCTTTCTGCGCTCTCAGATAAAGAGCGCGGGTCAAACCTTCGACTGCAGCGACGTTACCTGGTTGAGTTTGCAACACTGCTTCGTAGTCTTTGATTGCGTCTGAAATCTTTTCGAGGCGCAAGCTGTTGGTGGCGATGCGCTGCAAAAGGTCAGTATTGCTCGGCATCAAATCGAGACCAGACCGCAGCTCCGCGATTGCATGCTCGATATCGCCGCGATTCTCGCGAATTTCAGCAATTTTGATGTATGCAGATGCACTCTCAGGTTTGATTCTGATTGTTTCCTGAAACTCTTTGATTGCTGCAACCATGTTGCCCTGACTTGCGTATGCTTTACCCAATTCGAAGTGAACGGGCGCGCTGTTTCTAAACTGATACAAGGATGTATTCAATTCTTTGATCGCTTCGTCAGCCATTCCTTGTTGCAGTAATGCGCGTCCGAGCCCGTAGTGCGCTGTTGAATTGCCGGTATTGAGAGCGGTTGCTTGCTTGAAGCTGCTCATAGCTTCAGCCGAGCGACCACCTTCGAGCTGTACCAGTCCGAGACCAGCGTACGCATCGGAGTAATTTTTGTCGGCGCGAATAGCATTCAAAAATGATTGTTCTGCTTGGTCGAGCCGACCTTCTTCCTTGAATACGCGACCGAGTGTGTAGTGTGCTTCAGGAAGATTGGGATCTGTTGCGAGCGCCAGATTGCATTCGGCGCCGGCTTGTTTTACGAGCGCATCCTTGTTCTTGCGGAAGGTGCCATTAGAAGATTGCAGTCTGTTGAGCAGAACTTGTGCTTTGCCGCAGTGCGCCATCGCATTGTGTGCATCTTCTTTCAAAACTTTGTCGAATTCTTCATCGGCGCGGTCGAGTTTGAAACTCTTCGCGTATGCGTATGCCAGACCATTGCGAATATTCGGGTCTTTCGGCTGTTTGTTCAAAGCCGTTCTATAAAGTTCTTCCGCTTCGTTGTACTTTCCTTTCCGTACAAGTTCGTCAGCCATAAGCTGTTCCTGGCTGATTCTCGCCTTAAGTGTTTTCTTTGCGGTGCGTGCCTCAACGTCGCTCTGAGCACTTAGAGAGCCGCACAGAAAGAGCGAACTTGCAACCAACAATATGGATTTTTTCTTCAAGTCCATAATCAAAATTCCCCTCAACGTTTTCCGAAACGCCACCATAGACCGGCTTTATGTGTGAAACAAGTGCGGGTACCGAATAAGAAGACATAAGTTTGACTATAGGGGTAAAACGGGAACCTCGGCATGAGCTGAGGCTCTTGCTTGGTTTCAAAGGGATGATTGTGGCAGAGGAAAAGATACAAAACTGCGGCATATAAAAATGAAGCGGTTCTGATAAACCGCATGTTTAGCGTGTTTTGACTACCTCGAATTGGTTACCGAGTGATGGATGTTGTCACGTTAGAGTGTCATGTCGAGATATTAGGCCGCCGACTAGGGCGCGTATTCGGACATCTAATTTTGTTGGAAATAACTTGAAAAATCTAACAAAAACCTCGATTCCAAAGTCCCGAAACATCGCGCCAATGGGCTTATGTTCAAATTGTTCATGGGTTCGATATTGACCAAAAAAGCCCGTTTGCCTTGCTGTACTTGGGTTTTGCGCCTTGTTAGAAAAATCTGGGAAAATCCAACAACTTTTCACCTTATGTATTGTTGGCGGTCCCAGTTGAGCCATGGTATTCTATTAATTGACCGAACGTTCGGTAAATGAAATTAAGCCCTGTCAGATAGGGGGTGTGAGCAAGTGGAGAAGAAAATGCCCAAAACTGCTTTGCCTGTAAAGGAAACCGCCGATATGCTGGATCAGTCCGGTAAGTCTTTGGGTGACCAAATGGTCAGCGCACCCACGCAGCATGAGCGGATGCCCAATCCTGAAGAGCTGCTTCTCAATTGCGAAGACGCGCCGAAAATTACCGACAGGCTCAACATTTTCCCCTTCGACTGGCGCGTAGAAACTCCTCGTTTGATGGAAATCTATGAAAGCTCCCGCGATCCGGGTTGGTCGCCGAGCAAATTGCCGTGGCACACGCTCGATGTCGAAAGCATGACCCTCGACCAGCGCTACGCAATCGCTTATTGGTGGTCGCTGCTTTCAGTATTTGATGCCTCCGGACCGGCAGTTTTTGCCCGCGCCATGATTCACGCGTACGAAACACACGAAGAAGACTCAATTCGCAAGTGCTTCTTCTCTGTGACTCGCGATGAACTGCATCACGAAGAAGTTTGCGGCAAGGCAATCACAATGCTTACGCCTAACGGACCGCTCGGCTACGAGCCTGAGACCGAACTGGGCAGATTGGCTCGCAACAACGTCGAATGGCTCTATCACAATGGCGCCCGCTATTGGTCCGGCTACAAGAAAGCCGTTGAGCACTATCCGATGCCTATTCTTTTCAGCTCCTTCCTGTTCGGCGAAGTGGCTTCCTCGACGCTCTTCCACAGCATGTACGAGAGCACCGACATTCCGGTATTCAAGGAAGCGTTCAAGAACATCGGCCGAGACGAAGGCAGACACCTAAGCTTCTGCTTGGCTCTTCTCAAAGAAGTTCTGCCGAAGATGTCCGAGGAAGACAAAGAAACCGTCACCAAGCAGTTCCGCGCTGGATTCATCTTCCTGTCCGGCATTCTCTTCGAGCCCCCGGCAGAGTTCTGGCAATTGCCGCCCACCTTCATTCCTGCACAACGCTTGCTGGAAGAAAAGGCACGCGAAGCCGGCTTTGGCATTCTCACGTTGGAAAAACGCAAAGAGAATTGGAGAACGGCGGTTGTGCGCTTGAAGACCATTGTTGAGCCTTATGGCGTTAAATTCCCGGCACTTCCGGAAATCGACGTAGATGGTGAAACCGTCGCCTTCGACGCAGACAAGATCATCCCGATTTTCTAAAAGCCACGGACGAATCTGATTGTGGGCTAACCTGGTCGGATTTATTCCGATTTTCTAAGGGCAACTTCAAATCAGTCTACGTTTGGCAACTTTCCCCGCCTGATCCACTAATATAGGGCGATGGTCAGACCTCGCGCAGAAAACTATCTCGAACGTCAGCAAGGCATTCTTGATGCCGCCGCCGCCATGTTTGCAAAACACGGATTCAACGGCACGTCGATTGCTGCGCTGGCTGATTCTTGCGGGGTCTCGAAAGCACTTCTCTATCACTATTACGATTCGAAAGAAGCGCTTCTCTACGACATGCTCCTGGTCCATTGCAAGCTGTTGTCGGAAACCGCCAGCAATGCAACAAAGGAGTCTGACAAACCTGAGGAGCAGTTGCGCAGTTTGGTGCGTGCGCTGATGGAACTCTATATGAGTTCGCGCGACAAGCACGTGGTGCTGCTGAATGATTTGCATTGTTTGCCTGAAAATCAGCAAACTGAAATCAAAGAAGAAGAGCGCAAAGTCTTGCAGGAAATCAAAGATCTGATCACGAAACTTCGTCCTGATCTTAAGCCACCACAGGTGACATCACTGACGATGTATCTGATGGGTGCAGTTAACTGGACTTACACGTGGTTTAAACCGCAAGGACAAGTCACTGCCAGTGAATTTGCTGATCTCGCTACCGCAACTTTTTTGAATGGTGTCTTGACGCGCTAACGAAGTTAAACTGCTTGGCTAAGGGAAACAGTCACCTGTCTCCCGAGAACCTTTGGATTTACATTCGGCAGCTCTTCAACCAATACCGCATTTGCTGCAGATGATTGCGCTGTTGATGTAGATGGCTGTTTCGCCTATGTCGACTGTCTTGCGGCACTTCCTGCATACACTTGTGTATCTGGCAATGAAGACGCTTCCTTCTTTTCCTTGACGGAAAAATTTGAGCGCGTTTTTGTCCTTTTTTGCCATGGACTTTAAACGCCTGGTCAGCGTGACTATCTCCGCTTCCGCTTTTGCGCTGCGCTCAGGCAGTCGCTTTAGATTGTTGATGCGATCTATTGTGGCTTGTGTTTCGTCGACTTCTGCGACTTTGCTGACGCCTTTTGTTGCGTCTGTTTTTGCAGAGCGTCCACATGAATAGCATTCGACTATTTTCGTAACCGGGTCGTACCAGATTTGATCGCCCTTCTGAATACGTTTGGAACATTTGCAATTTCCGCCGTATAACGACTCCATAAGGCGCGCAGCTGGAGCCACGTCAGAAGGACCGGACCGAGTAAATTTGCTCACCATGTTTTTACCTCAAAGTGAAGTCGTGCGCATGCGCCTTTTGCCTCACTGTAGGGTCGCATTGCATGCGACCTAATGCGGTGCAGAGAGACGCGCTGTAATGCGGCGGCGCATTGCGTGCGATTTGTAGGGCGCGAAACAGCGCTGGGGCGGGGTGAGAATGTAGAGAGGGCGATGCTGCAGCACCGCCC
Organism: Candidatus Melainabacteria bacterium; assembly: GCA_012965515.1. GTDB lineage: Bacteria > Cyanobacteriota > Vampirovibrionia > Obscuribacterales > Obscuribacteraceae > QKMZ01. The sequence goes on from DTSE01000063.1 coordinate 36,325, forward strand.
AATGGCTTCCGAGAATAAGATAGTCATTCCTGACTTAGAAATGAATGTTCAATTCGACAGTAACGGCGAGGATGCTGTCTCTTTATCTTCTATTCTTTCTACTTCTTCAGAAGAAAAGGTGTCTGGTTGTCCGGAGCAAAGACCAAGCTTGCTTCTGTCTTTGCGCAGGATGACCAGATACCTTCGACGAAGTAAGGACGGATGATAGATACCTTCGACGTAGTAAAAGGGCGCATGCAATGCGCCCCTACGCTTTTTCAGACTAGGCTTTCGCGGACTACGCTTTCGCGGACTATGTCTTGCGCGCGATTGCTTTCCAAAGCGGCTCTTCGGCGACCAGCCGCAAGGCTTGCCCGAGCAATGTCTTCCCCGGCTCCATGCGATGCCACGTGGAAGCTCCGGAGGGATGCGGAAGCGGGATGATATCGAATTCGTGTTCAAACGCGACCTGGCGATGTTTGGTTCCGATAATGCTTGCAAGTTGCGTCTTGCCAAAGAATTGTTCGATAGCTAGTTTGCCTACAGGAATAACAAGCTCCGGCTGCAGCAGCTCGAATTCTTTCCTCATCCACTCACTGCAATTCTTGATCTCTGCGTCATTGGGCACGCGGTCGCCGCCCGTCTTTGCTTTTCCTGGGAAACAACGGCAGACTGCCGCCATATAAACGTTCTGTCTGAAGTTTTCCTCGTCTACACCGATTGAATCAAACCACTTAAATAGAGTCTTTCCGGCCGTCCAAGCAAAGGGGCGCCCAAATTCTCCTTCTCTGGGTCCCGGCGCCTGACCAACCAGATATATCTTGCTATGTATCGGTCGGTGAGTGACCACCGGCCCAATCATGAGAGGACAGGCGGTGCAGCCTTTCAAGTCTTTGATGAGCTGGGCGATTTGAGTTGTTGAGTCTTTTGCGGCTGGCATCATTTGCAGGTATCCAAAACCGGCGCATTAGTCGTAATGCTGCGCCTTTCGCCAATTAGTCTAATCTATCTGCCGGAGATTCTACATATAGAAGGAAAGATAGAAAGGAAAGTGTTTGCACGCGAATACGTTGTAAACTAGCTCCTACTGCGTGTTTTCGTAGAGGCGTTTTCTGACTGGTGCGCACTTTTCGGCGATCATCTTGCAGGCAAGCACTACTAACGTGCATAGTGAAGACCATGATGATAAGCGAATTTCGGCATGGGTGCCCAAGATGAAATCCAAATTTATATACGATGATTCTACGTTAGGCTTTGATCTTCTCGAAAAGCAGGCTGTTGCTATGAAACCCGCATTGTGACTGCGTTTCATTTCGTCGATACAATCAGAAATTTAGACTTGAATTGATTAAATGGTGGGGCTTTTGATTAAACGTGCTTCTCTACCGCGTTAAGTAGTGAGTTCGCAAAGTGGCTAGTAATCAACTTCTCGAGACGCGATATATCGAGCCGTTATTCGGAATAGATGTGTTGGACTGTATTGCATTAATTGTGAGAGCGGGCTTATCATAAACACAACAGAAACCGCTTTATATCCGCACTCGATGCACTGTTTGGTCGACCGTTCTGGACGATCTAAATAAAGGGTCCTCGCAAACAGGCTATCGGATGC
>DTSE01000063.1:37931-41914 GCA_012965515.1 Candidatus Melainabacteria bacterium
GATCGACGAGTGGTCCGCATCTTAAAACAAAACACGGAACAATCGAAACAACGTTTTAGTTCCACCGGTGTGGTGGCACGGGCGGTGCTCGTGTCCTCACGCCGAATTGCTGGAAATTCCAGCGAAGGAGGCATTCATGAAAAATATCGCTGATGTAGTCGTTAAGGCTGAAATGCTGGAAGAGCGCGGCGAGTATCGCAAGGCTGAGCGCATGTACAAGAAAGCGCTGGTCATGCAAGAGAAGGCTGTCGGAGAAGATCATCCTGAACTGGCTGATTACCTCTATAACCTCGGCATGATTCAATGCGCTCTGGACAAGAACAATGAAGCCGAACATGTCCTCAACAGACTTTTGACACTGTTGCAGGATGACACTACCGAACGCGATTACGATGCGCAGGAAATTGTTCTTCTTATCGATTCCATTCGCAATGGCAGCGAAGAAGACGAAACCCCCGCACTGCAAGCGGCCACTGCGTAGTCAATCAGCGCCGGGCGATGCATGGCATCGCCCCGATAGGGAACGTGTGCGCGTTCCTGACAGACAAGGCGTCAATTGTTCTACGAAGTGACGGTAACCTTCTGTTTCACCCCCTTCACACGACCTGATTTTTTGTAATTTGGTTGAGTCGAGGACGAACAGTCAGTTCGGTCAGATTTCGCCCGCATCTTAAGCAGCTTGAGATTTATGACCTCAATCACTGTGGCGAAGCCGGCGGCAACAAACAAATGTGTTTCAGGAACCCGTACCCCTGTTCCCTCGAGCACAGATATCCACCCAACTGCGTGGAGCACGACAAGAGCCACTGTTTCAAGTGTAGGCGCTGAGTACAGCATTGCTTGAATCTTGTGGCCGAACATCATCATCACCAATTGCGCCATCACAAGCGCGGTAATGATAATTCGAAAGTCGTTAGCCACTGCCAGTGCGGCCATCATCGAGTCGATCGACAGTATTACATCGATGATGATGATCTGCGCAGTCAGCAGAAGACATTGCGTTGATATCGGTTCAGGCGGATTTTGCGGTTTTTGCGTCACATGCGCAACGATCTCCATTGCGCTCTTCAGAATGAGGAAGGCACCACCGAGAATCAGCACGACTTGTCGTGCCTCGAGTTTGTCTCCGAATAAAGTGATCGCCAAGGTGTGCGACTGCATAAGTTTGAACAGCCCAACCAAAAGAGCCGTTCTCACCAGTAAAGTTCCACCGAACGCAAACGCATGCACCACTCTTCGCCTGTTCGCCTCAAGACGATCAGTCATCGTAGTGACTAGAGCATGGTTGTCGACACTGAGGATTATTTCCAGAGTAGACAAGAGGAATAGAAGCGCGAGCGCTTCTGGCTGAGTGAGCCAGCTCATTGCGCACCTCCTGCGTAATTTGGCGGTTGACGATTGAGATGAGTCTGTTGAATTCAAGAAACCCGGTATACCCGTTTTACACCCGGGCGCTTGACTTCTCTTTGTTTCGTAATCCGACCTTAATAATCCCAGCGACCAAGGAATTTAGTACTCTATGGCTCTGAAACATCGTTCTTTCCGGGAGACAGGAAAATGGCCGAAGGAGTCAATGTGGGCACGCTGGCGCCGATTGAGGAGATCGCACAGGCATTGGGCCTTGCGAAGGAAGATATTGAACAATTCGGTCTGGGCAAAGCCAAAATCACGTACGAGGCGATGTCACGGCTGCTTAGTGCCAAGGACAAACGTGGGAAGCTTGTTCTTGTCACCGCCATAACACCGACGAAGGCCGGTGAAGGTAAAACCACAACCAGTATAGGCTTGGCGCAGGCGTTGTGGAAACTCGGGAAGAAATCAATTGCAGCACTTCGCGAACCTTCACTCGGCCCGGTGTTCGGCATGAAAGGCGGCGGAACGGGTGGCGGAAAAGCGCAACTCGTTCCGATGGCTGATATCAACTTGCATTGTACGGGCGACTTGCACGCTATAACGACGGCGAACAACCTGCTCTCTGCACTCGCTGATAACCATATCTTCTATGGTAATCAGCTGAATTTCGATTCGCGAACGATTCAGTTTAAGCGCGCAATTGATATGAACGAACGCGCGCTCAGAGATATCGTGCAAGGTTTGGGTGGCAAGGGAAACGGCTACCCGCGTCAATCTAGCTACTTGATCACCGCAGCTTCAGAAGTGATGGCAATTCTCTGCCTCGCCGATTCGATGGATGATCTAAAAGTACGTCTATCGAATATTCTCGTTGGACAAGATACGAGAGGAAAGCCGATTCGCGCCGGAGATGTCGGCGGCGTCGGCTCTATGGCTGCCTTGTTGCGCGATGCTTTGAGACCGAACATCGTTCAGACTTTCGAGAACACACCGGCGTTTGTGCACGGCGGACCATTCGGCAATATTGCTCACGGGTGTTCGAGTGTTCTTGCAACACGTATTGCTCTGCGCACTGCAGAAATTGTTGTCACTGAGGCTGGCTTCGGGGCCGACCTCGGTTTTGAAAAATATTGCGACATCGTCGCCGCGCCCCGCTCGCCGGAATTGGCTCCCGATGCCGTTGTCATAGTAGTAACAGTAAAAGCGCTTAAGCTTCACGGTGGTGTCGGCGATGATGCTTTGTCTCAGCCAAATGCGGAAGCTGTGAAGACCGGTTTTGCCAATGTCGAGAGACACGCCGGCATTGTTGCAAGAACACAAGTGCCGTTCGTCATTGCGATCAATAAATTCCACACTGACACAGAAGAGGAAATTAAGGCGATAAAAGATCTCAGCGCAGCTAAAGGATGGCGTTGCGAAGTCTCGGATGTTTTTGCAAAGGGCGGCGACGGTGCGTTGGATTTGGCGAAATTGGTCGTTGAGGCAACGAATGAGAAATCGTCATTCAAGCCGCTTGTAGACCAAGGTTTACCAATCAAAGAAAAACTCCAACAATTGGCTGAGCGCGTTTATGGTGCTAAGGCTTTGGAATACGATCAGGAAGCCGAAAAACAACTGCGCTGGATGAACAATAACGGCTACGGAAACTTGCCGGTTTGTGTCGCCAAGACTCAATACTCATTGTCGGATGACCCGCAGAAATTGAACTCGCCTCGTGACTTCGAAATGCGAGTGCGCGGATTCCAAGTTTCATCCGGCGCCGGATTTGTCGTGGCGCTGATGGGAGAAATCATGACCTTGCCGGGTTTGCCTAAACAGCCTGCAGCCTTCAATATCGATGTCGATAACAATGGGGTTATTACAGGGTTGTTTTAAGGGTCGCTGATGAGTGATTGGCTTGCCCTGCCATCGGCTTATGACCTTGCTCATTCGATGAAGAATGCGTCTTCTATCAATGTGAAACGCTTGGTGAAGCGGCGCGCTTAGCTCGTACTGTTTTTAACGCGGAGCGCTGCTTTTGCCTGCTCGCTCTTTCTCAAGCGCGGTGCGTTCTTCATCTGTGAAAATGAAGTCGTAGCGATATTTGCCGTTGGGTTGCTTTCTCTTCGACTCGCGCAGCAGTGCTTCTGCCTCGGCTACGCGATTTTGCTGCTTCAGGCAATGGGCGAGTAGGCCCCTTGCAGTTTGCAATTGCTTGTAATTTTGAGGATCTTTTGAAAGCAGGGCGACGCTCTGACGAAGATAAACCTCAGCACCCTTCCAGTCCGTAAAGTCCATCTTGATAGATGCAAATTGTCGATTGATGTCGACAGTTTCCTCTAGCTTTTCCGATGCCGTTCCGCGAATTTTTAGTTTCGCTTTCTCAAGGCAAGCGATCGAACCTTTGTGATCCCCAGCCCAAAACTTGCATTCAGCGACCTTCCTCAGTGCCGCTGATTCTGGTTTTGTCTTTGCTAGATACTCTGCCTCAAATTTCCCTGGCTGACCGCGTTTCATTCGCATTGCGTCTAGGCAAAGCAAAACCGTAGTTTGGTTGCGTGTGTTTGGTTTCACCCACTGTTTGAGCTTCAACAATTCTTTTTCTGCTTCCGGGTCTCGGTGTAAAGAAATGAATGTCCGAGCATATGTGA
>DTSE01000064.1 GCA_012965515.1 Candidatus Melainabacteria bacterium
CGGGCGCCATGGTGCGCGTGAGGGTGGTACTCCAAATGAGTGCGCCTTGCTCGATCGCCTGGCCCTTCCATCAGAAATAGCTAATGATGGACAGGAAGCGATTGATATGTGCAGTCGCAACAAGTATTCGGTCATTTTGATGGATTGCCATATGCCTGTGATGGATGGGTTTGAGGCAACAAAAGTGATAAGGAAGCTTGAGAGTGCGGCAGGCACTTATACTCCGATCATCGCTGTGACGGCAATGGCGATGGCGGGAGACCGCGAACGTTGTATTGCATCTGGTATGGATGATTATATGTCCAAGCCGGTCGACAAAGAGTTGCTGAAGATCAAGTTGAATCACTGGCTGCGCGAAGATGTGGTCTACAGCAGTTTGAAGATGGCTCGCAAATATTTCCGTATGGACAATACCAGCGATGCGAATTGTATGGCTGATTTGCTCGAGTTTTACGGTGAAGCGAAAATAGACGAAATCATACGCGTCTATTTGTTTGAAACAGAAGATCTTTTGCGTCGCATTGAAGTGTTTGTCAAAGAAAAACGAAGCGATGCCGTTGCAGGACTAGCGCACGAGTTGAAGGCGTCATCCGCTTCAATTGGCGCCAAATCAATGGCGCGATTGAGTCTATATATGGAACAGTCCGCTGGTCAGCAAGATTGGTCGGAGGCTGAAGTCAGCTTGCAATCAATGAAACGCCAATTTGAGCAGTTCAAAGAGTTTTTGCTTTCAGCAACATGGCCTTCAATCTCAGAAAGCAAGTCTTAGCTGAAACCTTGATACTGTGAGCTTCTTCGCGGGCTTAATGTTAAGATGAACCCGAAAGTTTGATGATTCGGGAACTTTAGAACTTTTCTGCGTCTGTGTCTTATAACAGCCTGATACGCATCAGGGGCAAGTTTGAGATGAAACCGGGCTGCGATCTTAGAATTTCTGCCGATTAATCGGTGCTAGAAACGAGGTATCACTAGTGTTTAGCTACTTTAAGAAACTCATTAAAGTGCAGCGCTTTCAATCGAACAATAGCTCATTGCCATATTTTACGCTCGCCAAACTTCGCCTGGCGGCGCATCCACAAGCCCGTTCTGAGGCGCTGTCGCGCTTGGCAAAGAGCAAAATTGAACAAGTCCTTGTGAGGGTTGCGGAAAATGCCAATACATCTCAGGACGTGCTCTGCGATTTAGCGCTTTCAAACTTTGCGGAAGTGAGAGCTGCCGTGGCGGATAACCAAAACACACCTCCACGGGCGCTTTTCTTGCTTGCAATGGATACAGATCTCGATGTTAGATATAGCATCGCTGAAAACCATAACGCACCTCCTGCGGTGCTTCAACTTCTCACGCAAGATGAGAATCCTTATGTTGCATGCAGAGCTTCATCTACATTGAAGCGTGCAACAGACTACCCAAATCTTGCTGGCGGAGAGCGCCTCTGGGGAGGTCAGGAACGTTTCAGGCGTTCCGGAACTGGCTGATATCTCAGCTCTGTTTTAACCCATTTCAGCCTTGAAAGGAGCCGCAAGCGGCTCCTTTCTTATAGCGTTCGGTTTTCCTATAGTAAAAGATGAAGGAGCCTTTTAGGGCTCCTTCAAACTTCTGATCATTCACTTAAATCTCTAGTTTCGACCTAAGCCGACTCTTTGAGGTACGGTGCCAATTGAGCTTGTATTTTGACTCTGGCGCGAGAAATTCTCGATTTGACCGTTCCCAATTCAGTATTGGTGATCACGGCGATTTCCTCATAGGACAAACCGTCGACTTCGCGAAGAAGTACTGATTGTCTGAACTGTTGCGGTATCTTTTCCAGCGCATCGCCGAGTGCTTGCACCAATTCCATTCTTTGAAAAGCTTTGTCTGGTTGTGTTGTGGTGTCGGCAATTGCACGCTCTGCATTTTTTGTGCCGTCTTCGCTTTCGACTGGTTCGTCGAGAGAAACAACGTCTTGGTTGCGAACTTTTCTTCTCAGTTCGTCATAGTAGAGATTGGTTACGATTTGACCAAGCCACGCTTTGAAAGCCGCTGGACTTCTCAATTGGTCGATCGATTTCCACATTCTGATATAGGCTTCTTGAATGATGTCTTGTGTATCGGTCCATTCAGGAGCCCGCTTGCGAATCATAGCTACGATGGTGGATTTGTGGCGCTTCAAGAGCTGATCGATTGCACCAGGCATGTGTTGCTGGCAGGCAACGATAAGTTCTGCATCAGTCATATCGCTGAAATTCTTCTGCGATGCGACGACTGAAAGATGATTGACTTTCTTACCGCCCGGAAGGAATTTCACGTTATTGCTCATTTCTTTTGTCTCCACGTCTGTTGCACAGTAAATCAGCAGCAAAACAGCACCGCTTCAACGGCTTCTACCGCTGGTCGGGTCTCAATTTCTCTGGCGCTTTTATTTGGCGCCTTACTCTTTCATTCTGCCACCGTAGGTGGGGACCCACAATAATGGTTTCCCTCAGAGAAACGGGTGTTGATTTCGTTTTTGGTGTTGGGTAAATGGCCTGCGGTGGCAGGGTTTTCGCGAATGTAACGCTAATTTTCGGGAAGTCGTATGGGGTTTACTGGTGGTCGTTCGTGTTTTTGAAACCGTTTCTTTTTGAGCACATTGTTCGACTAAAGGTCGCTGAAACCCTCATGCAAGCGCCCTTTAACACATATGACAAAAAAGGCGGTGTGATCCGCCTTCTCTGTTTTGTCTCACGTTCCGTTCGGCTTAACCCTGCGAGAAGCTATGCCGATTCTTGGGGTAAAAAGCTGATTGATTGTAGTTAGCAACGATCGATTTTATGTCCGCCCCTGCGACGAAATGATCTCGCTTCACTTCTTCATTTTGCCACCGAGAATTAAGACCAACAATAAAGGTTTCCCGTAGTGAAATGGCTCTTGATTTCGTCTTGCGGAAGCTCCCTTGATGCTGAATATTTCGTTCTCTTCAAGGAATGTAACGGTTGATTTCGGGAGCTTGTATGGGGTTTGCTTGTAGATAGTAAGCACTGAACTGCGAGCTCGTTTTTTGAAGTGGCGACGCCATGCATCGGACCGTTTATTTAGCAGTCGGCGTATGGCGTCTAACCTACATTAGTGAATATGTGCTGGACGAATACTTACCGTTCTTGAGGCCGTTCTATATAGATCTCTCGAAACAAAAGTTTCGTGCCCTGGTTCGCTGCGAAAAACTTCAACCAGCAATTCTCCTGGCGCACCCATTTGTTCAAGGCGCTTCAATTGAGCCTTTTCACATGTCCGAGCCGCTTTCTCTCCGCCTCTGAATTCAACCTTCAGTTGCGATTGTGTTGTAAATGCTCGAATTTCAATTGGAGAATCTGTTGTGTTTTCAAACCGTAAATCTGCTCTGCCATACCAAACTGTTGCGTCAAAGCCTGGAGGCACAGTCTTCATTGTCCGCAAGTGAGGGACTCTCTCAACTATTTTCAGTCCCGCGGTAAGCGCAGATTGGTAGAGGCATGATGACAAAAGACAAATGCCACCACCCAAGGTGTTTGGTGTATCACCACCTAAATACGATGGTGCTGGTTGATAGCCAAACTTGCCGGTGCGCGGCCCAACTGTGCTGTTGAATGAGAAGACTTGGCCAGGTTTCAGTATTACGCCGTCGACTTTTTTGAGCTGCTTGGTAGAGGTTATTCTGTTGCTCGTAAGACAGCGGCCGTAGGCTAACTGTGCGGGAAACGATTACTTTCGAGAACGGATAGACGGCGAAATTTGTCGCCACCAATGTCCCTGTCAAAAGGATCAAGAAGACGATTTTGAAGTCTAGAACTGTGTTTAGTATTCTCTTCAGTCGTAACACGTATCAGTCCTCTTCTGGTTGAGCGGGAAACCTGAGGCTCGGGCTTCCCGCTTATTCTCCTAGTCGGTTATCTTCAGTGCATCAAACATTGAATATCCACGCACTGATTTCGTGTACATTCCTTCGAATGTAACCGGATTCAATTGAACGTCTCCCGGCAATTCCATTCGCAGTAGTGTATGGAACTCCGATTTACCTGCGGGCATTTGCGTGCCGAAAAAGACGATCCGATCGTCCAGCACATCTTGATGTGTCCACCAGGGTTCGCCCCAATCTCCTTCCACAACCGTTCCACCTGATTCGCCATTCATCTCCTCTGATTTGTGAGAAAAACGCATCGATCTAGCCAGAGCACTCTTCGCGCTCAGCCTGACAGGACAGCGTCCTGATCAGAAAATCTGTGACACTTTAGAGAAAGAGGTAAACACTCTGACACCGGAAGCTCTGTCCTATCTGACCATTACGTTGAACAACGCCAAGCAGGAAAGACAGGCAAATGTGTTCTACAAACGCTTGCTTGAATTGAGCAACGCATCTGGTGAGACAGTTGACTGGGATCACACGATAGCGCTTGCCAAAAAGCTTATGGGCTCACAGGTGAAACCCATCATGGTCGATTATTCTTATCGATTCACAGGAGTTGAATCCACAGCCCTGGCACTGCGCGCGGTGCTAGCGATGGAACCGAAAAATGAGCAGCGAGTCGAGGCGATTAAACGCTGGCTTATGATGCAACGTGGAAAAGAAGGATGGGATAACACCAAAACCACGGCGGAGGTTTTCCTCGTACTTCTCAAAGATGACCTGCTCAACCGCACTTCCAAAGATACGAATTTCTCGTTAGACGCACTCAACAAAGATAGTGTGCTGGCTCAACTGAAATTCGATCCGAAGAGCAGATACGCAGTGGAGAGCAAAGTCAAACTCCCGGCGGAGCTTAAGGAGAACACAATAACTCTCAAAAAAGACGGTCCAGGAAAGTTGTATTACACACTCCTGCAGACTTACTTCAAGAGAATGAAGCCAGGTGAAAGCACTGAAGCTGATGCCTTGCCGCAGGGATTGAAGGTAACTCGCAAGTTCTTCCGTCTGCAATCAGTGAAAGAAACTAGCACAGGCGTAATTCGCTTCCGCACCGTGCCAATAACGGGTGGACAGATCAAAGCCGGCGAGACCGTGCTTATGAAGGTGTACATCGAAACGCCCGTGCATGTTCCATACATAATCGTCGAGTCGCC
>DTSE01000065.1:0-2806 GCA_012965515.1 Candidatus Melainabacteria bacterium
GTAAGGTACCAATCCGTCAACTAGGGGGGGAACCTAACGATCTGGGTTGATGTGTAAACTTACCTGAGTATAAGCTTTTACTAACTGGTTTAAAACGGCGCTTCGCCTCAATCGACCAAGCCCTTCTCGTAAGTTTCATGTTGTGAGTGAAATCCGGTGTGGATTTGAACTTGGTTTTTCCAGATTTCCATAGCACTAAATTTTGGCGAGAAGCGATCGACACTCTGTTTTTTTTACTACTGCGGTCACGGTTGGTTGGACGACAACAAAGACGGCTTTTATGCCAACTATGATGTGAAAACCAACGACAACGCGATTTCAACAAAAAAGATCGCGAGCAAGTTGAAGAACAAATTCCACGGATCTACCGCACTCTTTTTCGCCGATTGTTGCACATCCGGCTCTATCGGAAACGCGCTCTCCAAGCAGCCCGCCGCCTTCACTTGGGGCATGGCTACATCGGTAAATCCGGAAGGAAGTTCAACCGGCAACTGGACATTCTCGCAAGCTTTGCTCGACGCTTTGAATGGACATAAGTTTGTTGATACCAACTTTGATGGCGTGATTAGTTTTTCCGATCTGCAAAAGTATGTCACGCTAGAAATGAAACGCATCGATAATCAAGTCGCTGGAACTAACAGTGGTAATGGCTTTTCAGATGCAAGCTACGCCCTGGCGAAGGTGTCAGATCCTAATGAACCGATTCCGCGCCTGGTCGAAGTGAAGTGGGGCGGGAGATGGTGGAAAGCAAAAGTACTAGAAACCAAAGACAATCAAGCGAAAATCCGTTGGGTGCAGATAGGCTATGACACAGCAGGAGACGATGAATGGCACCCGTTCAGCGAAGTAAGAGAAACGAGCGGTGCTCCCTTTAATGGTATGGCGGCCGCCACTACGCGCAATGACTTTAAAGTTGGTGATTCCGTTGAAGTGCTTTGGAAGGGCGATTTCTACAAGGCGAAGATCTTAAAGGCTGAAAGCGGAAGATTCTACATTCACTATATAGATGATGACGACAGCTGGGACGAGTGGGTGGACCTGTCACGCATGAAGTAGTCGTGGGGGGCGCGTTGCACGCCCGTTTATGTAGGGGCGACGCCGTGCGTCGCCCGGCGGGCGGCATGTATGCCGACCCTACACTGATTCTGCCGTGACGAACTTCGTGTTTGATTATCAAACCTGGGGTAAATACGCCAACAAATTTTTCTATGACACGAGATTGTAACTAACCGGGCGCTAAGTTAAGGGCTCCTCCGGCACAACAAAGTTTCTTCTTCTCCTTCTTCGAGGTTTTCTCAATGAGTGAACGTCATTCTGCTCAGCGCGAATTTGATAATGTCCGCACCCACGACTTCAACGAAACCTGCACGGCAGGCAGTCCTTTGAATGAAGAAGTGATGCAAGCGTTTGGCATCAAGCGTGAGAGATCGGAAGAAGGTATTAAAACCACCTATCCTAGCGGTTACACAGTGGACAGGCACGATGAAGGGAATTTCGGACTCAGTTTTCCAACGAAGCTCAAGTATCGTGAAACAAAAGACGGTCTGTCGATAATGTCAGACTATAAGGGACACTCCGTCGCCTATCTAAGCGCCGATGGAAATTTCTTGATGTTCTCCAACGGAAAGGTTTTGCAAGAGAATAAAGACGGAGTCATATCGGTCAATGATGTCGAATGCTATGAGAAAGAACCAGCGAAGAAGCCCGAAACGATGCGGCAAATCATCGTACTTCCGGAAGTGAAAATCACTGTGGACATGAGAGATGTGCAAAAGTCTGATCAGCCTGGGAAAAGTGGGCCAGAGCAAAGCAAGAAGGAAGACAAAGCGAATAACGGCAATAAAGCTGACAAAGGCGACAAACATAAAAAAGGCGCCAATAGGGGAGAACCTAAGCCTTTCAACTGGGATTCCGATGACCCACTAGAAGGCATCGACGTCAGCGGCTACTAAAGCCTAAGTTTGAGGGAAGAAAGACCGGCAGGGGTGCGTCGCACGAGGTTGCGAGTGCGCCCTTTTCGGTTCAGAAACACAACTGTGTGCGAGGCTGCCTAATTTTCGGACAGTGCGACGTAGACTTTATATGCGTCATTTACTAACCAAATTCAAATACTTCGTCAGTGCGAGTGTTTTGCTTCTCACGACATCCGTTGCATATTCAGCGGAACTGGCAATGATTCCTGAGAAGGTGAAGACCCTCAAGTCACCGGATGGAGCGCATGTGGTTTTTGATGTGAACAGAGGCTTTACCCCAGAAGGTGAACAGAATCGCGAGCTTTGCTTTCAGAGGAAAGGTGAAAAAGCGAAGCAACGGCTACTCACCTATCATCGTAGTCTTGATGTGGCTTGGTGTCCGAACAGTTCTATGTTCGTCGTGAACGACAACACCGGATCCAACGAAGTCATTCCGTATCTATACAACGTGAAAGACTTGAAGCATCCAGTTGAGGTCACGCCGCTATTGATGAGGTCAGTGACGGACAAGAATGACAAACTATCTATTCAGCAAAGCGATATGTTCTTGTTGATCTATGCGTCTCGCTGGATCAATCCGAATGCGCTGGAAGTGACTGTCCGCGGCGCTGGAGCGAAATCAGGTTGTTTCAAGATTATGTACGAATGGGATTTGAAAAGCAGCTTCAAGAAGCTGAAGCGTGTAAATGAATAGCCGGTTAAATGAATAGCTGATGGCAATCATTCTTGGCGCAGGGATCGAAATCGTTCTTCACCATGAAATGCGTCTGGGAGCAATTCGAGAGTGCAATGCAACAAGGGAGATGCAAATGCATCTCCCCTGAAAAGTGGCT
>DTSE01000065.1:2816-3982 GCA_012965515.1 Candidatus Melainabacteria bacterium
AGCCTCTTACTTTTGCAGCGGTCGACACATGGCGTCGACCCTGCATTATTTTCTTACGCGGGCACGTTGAACGAGCCTTCGCCGATCGGAGGATAGATATCTTCTTCCTCTTCCTCTTCTTCCTGCACTTGGGTGTGGCCTTGGAAGCCAGTACCGGCAGGGATGAGGCGACCGATGATGACGTTTTCCTTCAAGCCGCGCAGCCAGTCCTTCTTACCTTCAACCGCAGCTTCCGTGAGGATACGGGTTGTTTCTTGGAAGGATGCAGCTGAGATGAAGCTTTCCGTGTTCAAGCTGGCTTTGGTGATACCGAGCAAGACCGGTGTGAATGTGGCTTCGCGAATTCCCAACTGTCTGCAGCGTTCGTTTTCTTGATCGAGCGTATAACGCTCCATCAATTCGCCCGGCAGCAAGATGGTTTCGCCCGGCTCGTCGACGCGCACTTTGCGGGTCATCTGACGGACGATAACTTCGATGTGTTTGTCGGCGATTTCTACACCTTGCGAGCGGTATACCGATTGGACTTCGTCCACCAGATACTTCTGGGAGGCTTCGATACCGAGCAAGCGTACGATGTCGTGCGGGTTGGGCGGTCCATCGGTAAGTGCCTTACCAATGGTTACTTCTTCACCGTCTTCGACAAGTATGTTCAGTCCGGCAGGAATGATGATTTCTTCTTCGCCGGCGTCTGGGTAGACGACATAGAGGCGATGAGTGTCATCTTCCGTGACGACTTTGGCGCGTCCGGCACGTTCTGCCAGGATTGCGTTTTCTTTCGGTTTTCTGGCTTCCAGAAGTTCTTCAACTCTCGGAAGACCCTGAACGATGTCGCCGGTCTTTTGTCTTTCGAAGATGAGTGTTGCCAGCAAGTCGCCTCTTTGTACCAGCGATCCGTCTTCACTTTGCAATTGAGTGTTGACTGAGATCAGATACGGACGTCCTTTTCTGACGAAATAGTCGGTGCCTTCGACTTTGACGACCTGCCCCGAGGTGGTCGACGGAGTCGATTTGGTGAGCGGGTCGCCTTGTTTGACGAGATCGCCTTCCTTGGCTACGGCAGCGCCTTTGCCTTTGTGCACGACTTGTTGTTCTTCCGTGATGAGCAGGATTCTGCGTTCGTCTGTCTTGGACAATTGAACGCGAGCTGCACTCTTGGTCAAAACTTG
>DTSE01000065.1:4031-5052 GCA_012965515.1 Candidatus Melainabacteria bacterium
CGTTGATGTCGTGCTCGCGGCGCAGCAGGATGTTTTCTTGAACGACGATATTGAGGTCGTCGGTGATTTCCACTGTGCCTTTGAGCGATGCCAATTGTCCTTGCATTTGCAGAACCAACGACGTACGTGTCAGTTGCGCGCCTTGCAGGTTGCGAACTTTTTCTCTGTCGCGGAACAGCAATTGAGTGACCGAGCGCAAAGAAATCTTTTCGTCGGTGGCTCTGTGCTTGAACTTGGTTTCGCGCGGCTCGATCCAGTACTCTTCGACCGGACGGACGAGGAGTTGCATGGTGCCGTCTTCGCGCTCGATGACGTTGACGATCTTGCGATCTTTGTACTTCATGCCGTCGAGGATCTCGGTACCCGGATCAACGATTTGACCTTCTTGTACTTTGACTTCGGTCGGATCGTTGATTGAGTGCAGGTCGCCCGGACGAATGATGACTTCGTGGATGATGTCGTTGTCGGCTACGATTTCGACGACGCCGTCCATGTGAGCAAAGACGTCTTTGACGACTTCTTGTCCGGCTGTGACCAACTCGCCGGTCTCGCACATCTTGAGCGAGCTGTCCTTCGAGATGAAGTGCACTTCTTCCGGAACGAAGAGTACGCGACCAGGCTTGGTTACGACTCTGCGATCATCGATTTCTACGCCGTCATAAATGATCTCACCACCAGTAGTGACGACATTGGTGCCGTCTTCAACCAGTTCGGCGATGATCTTGCCGTTTTCAACAATTTCGCCTTCAGCAATCTTGAGCGTGTAGGCTTCTTTTTGCTTGTTGACTCTCCAGGTGTAGCCTTGTTTGGCGCCTTCGAGTTTGGCATTGCCTGCGCCGACAGAAGCGATGACGATGTTCATCTCTTTGCCTTTGACGAGGCGGGTGACGGTCTTGCGTCCGCTCTTAACCTGTTCTGTTTCCAATTCCGGTCCGAATCTGACTTCACCGCCGTGTTCGGTGGTGATTTGGATTTCGGCAAGAACATCATGCGCATTTACGTCTTGTCCGTCTTTGACGAC
>DTSE01000066.1:0-25949 GCA_012965515.1 Candidatus Melainabacteria bacterium
AAGCATGGCGGTGATGGTCCAAAATCGACCCTTGCTGACACTTTATCCACTGTTGGAGCCTCATTCCCGGCAAATATGAGGATGGTACGATCAGTCGTTGATTGAGGTTTTTGGAGGGTGCAAAGGTAATGGCAACCGGGTCCGGTATAACGACTGTCTTCATAGCCGGCAGTGGCTTCATGGGTACAGGGATCGCTTTCCTAATTGCAACGAGAACCAAGGCGAAAGTTTATATCTACGACATCTCCAAATCCGCACTGCGCAAGGCGAATGAGACACTCGAGAAATACGGCAGAACTTCCATCGACAAGAAGATTTTGGACCCGGAGGATGTTGCCGAGGCGCTCAAGCGCATCGTTTCGACTGAGCGATTGCAGGACGCGGTCTACTGCGACCTGGTAATTGAAGCGATTGCTGAAAACCTGCAAGTGAAACAAGACCTATTTAAGAGTCTCGATGAGATTTGCGACAAGAAGGCGATCTTCGCATCAAACACCAGTTCTCTTTCGATTACTTCGATTGCTGCCGCGACCAAAAGATCCGACCGCGTCATGGGCATGCACTTCTTCTCACCGGCGCATGTAATGAAGCTGGTGGAGCTGATTCCTGGCTTTGATACTTCTGATGCCACCACTCAAACGGTTACCAAATTTGGTGATGAATTGGGTAAAACTTTGATTCGCTCGAAGGATATGCCGGGGTTTATCACCACGCGATTGGGATTGTGCCTGATTAACGAAGCAGCTTTCGCGTTGATGGAAGGACTTTCTACTCCTCAGGATATCGACCAGGGCATGAAGCTTGGATACAACCACCCGATGGGACCGCTAGAGCTAGGCGATTTCGTCGGTCTGGACATTGTTTTGCACGTGATGGAAGTTCTTCAAGAAGGTTTCGGCGATCCCAAATATCGCCCGTGTCCGATTATCAAACAGCTCGTAAACGCCGGACACCTCGGACGTAAGACGGGACGCGGCTTCTACACATATGAGGCCAAGAAGTGATTTTATTCTCCTTCTTGATGGCGAATACTGTCCTAATTTCTTGCTTGCTGGGTATGACGATTGCTTTCTACGCACTTTTGCGTCGCGTAGATAACTGCAAAACGCCCGACCGAGATCTCCCTTTTGTCTCGGTTGTAATTCCTGCCCGTAATGAAGAAGCGAAGATTGGACGCTGTCTGGAATCAATGCTGGCACAGGATTATCCCAATTTCGAATTGATCGTTATTGATGATCGATCCACAGACAGGACAGCAGAAATAATTGAAAGCTTCGCAAAGAGAGACAGTAGAATCAAATTCGTTCGGGGCAAAGATGCACCGGATGGCTGGGTAGGAAAGTGCAATGCGCTGGCTTTTGCAGTGGGTTTTGCATCCGGTGACTGGTACATTTTCACTGACGCGGATACCTGTCACCAGCCTAATTCGTTGCGCGATGCAATAGGTTATGCAACGACGAACAAAGTCGATTTGGTTTCCTTCGTGCCATTGCAGGAGCTGGGTAGCTTCTTCGAGCGCATCGTTATGACCGTTTTGTTGAGTTCATTCTTGCTTGGAGATCCGTTCCACACTGTAAACGATCCGCTGGCAAAACGAGCATATGCTTACGGGCAATACATCATCTGCCGTCGCCGTTCGTACCTTGCTCTTGGCGGTCACCAATCCGTGCGCGACACAATTGTCGAAGATCATGCACTCGGTAGAGTATTCAAAGAAAAGGGATACAAAATCGCTGTTGCCGATGGAAAGACTCTTTATCGCGTGCGCATGTACATGGATTTGGAATCGATGTGGCAAGGCTGGACGAAGAACCTCTATTCGCTTATCGACAGTAGCCCCGTTCACCTGCTGTGCATTTTGAGTAGTCTCAATATGACCGTGATAATGCCTTTCATCAATGTTTTTATCGTTGCATCGCTCTGGGTAAACTTTCCGGCAGACCACTATACGCCGTTTTCTACGATGCTTGTCGCCTGTCAGTTCCTGATGCTGATTGTTTGGTTCAGGCTGACTGCCGAGCACCGTAGTGGCGTCAATCCGCTCTATTTCTTCAGCCTGCCTATGGGTGCCATTGCTGTGACAATGCTGCACTTGCACTCGGCATATCTGGTTTTGTTCGGCAGAGAAGTTAGCTGGAAAGGCCGTCGCTACACAGTCAATACGTCAAAGACCATCCGCTCTAATCGACTCGGTCAAGAATCCCTGGAAAACGCGCTATCGTCGGATTCTGGCGACTAAAGAGACTTTAGTGCTATCCTCTCTTGAGGGGCGTTCTCGGTAGCGCTCTTCGAGGCGTCTATACTTAGTAACCGGCCGGGCTCTTCGTAGAGCCCAAATTATGAGCCAGCATTGACGTTGAGCCGTCCCATCCTAGTAGCTACTGCATTCTGCCTGTGCTCGTCCCTTCCGGACGTCCTCATAAACGAAGCTCGCGCCGAGCCGGTTGCCTCAAAGATGACAGGGCTGCAGCGCGAAAATCATGAAAGCCTCTGGGAGCGATACAACAAGTTTGGCAAGAAGGCTCTTGACGGTGCGGACTATGATCGCGCCAAGCTGATGTTCGAATTGGCTTTGATCGAAGCGAAGAAAAGCTCTGGAGATGAGCCTCGCAACGGCAGCGATCTGTCACTCAAGATTGCTGCTGCAACAAATAATTTAGCAGAGGCCCACCGTCTTTCCGGTGAGTACAAAGAAGCAGAGGCACTTTTCAAAGAAGCTTTGACACTGAAGGAAAAAGCGCTCGGTGAAGAGAATATGTCCGTAGCCAATACACTGAACAATTTGGCGGTGCTCTATCAAAATGTGGCTAATTATCCGGAAGCGGAGAAGCTGAATAAGAAAGCACTGGCTATTGATCCAGACTACGCTGAGGCGCATAATATCCTCGCAAGAAAATGCTTCTATAGCAAGCAGTTTGAATAACCTGGCTGCCTTCTACGATCAACAGGGACGATATGCCGAGGCTGAAGCGATGTACAAACGCTCGCTCTCAATCAAGGAACGTTTGCTCGGCCCGTCCCACCGCGACACGGCATCGTGCGTCAGCAACCTAGGGCTTCTCTACTTACATAAGAAGGACTACGACAAAGCCGAGTCATTTTATAAGCGCGCTTTGAATATCAGACAAGCAACTTTAGGTCCGAGCCATCCCCTTGTTGCAGCGGAAATGTCTCATCTTGCAGAGCTTTACCGTATCGAGAAAAAGTACGATAAGGCAGAGCCTCTGCTCGAAAAGGCTATGAGTCTTTACGAAAAGAAGTTGGGGATAAACAACCTCGATGCTGCAATGTGCATGCTCAATTTAGGCTGTCTGTATCGAGACGAAGGAAAGCTGAAAAAGGCTGAGCCTCTCTTTCGCCGCACCTTAGGTGTGCGTGAACGCCTACTGGGACCCACTCACCCAGAAACTCTAACCGCTCTCAAGGACTATTCCGGATTGCTGAGAAAGCTTGGACGCGAGAAAGAAGCAAAAGATCTTGATGCAAAGTTCAAAGCACTGAAAGAACAGTCGGAAAAAGAAGCAAAAACCGGCAAGCAAAATTTGAAACTAAAAACACGCGCAGTCGAACGAAATCTAGACTGATTTTGGGCATGCGGAAGAAATCTCGCGTCCACAAACGCCCATAGGACTGTATAAACTGAAGCCCTATCGCTTGAGCTTCTAAAAGTTTTTAGCGCGCTGAAATGGTCGCTACCAGCACTATATGCGGTGCTTACTTTGCCAGTTCTTGCGCGGGAGTGTCATAAATGCTCAAAGCTTCAACGACTTCACCAGGCTGTGGCTCGACTGTTTTGTGAGAATTGACGCGGTATTGTCTGCCCTTCCATGAAACGTTATTGCCGGAAAGAACCAGATAGGCGGAACGCAGGTAGATGGCTGTGACCATTACGCAGCCGAGTGGCAAGAGCAGGAAATGGTTCCATGTCGAGCCGACGTAAAACTGCTTCGTGCGTCCGAACCATGCGGCAAGCCCGACGAATTCGATAGCCACCAGTGGTGCGATGTATTGAAAAATGTGAGGTGGATCGCCGCCGGCCACTCCGGCAAAAAGAATGCCGAGGTGCACAAAAGGGCTGATTATGGCACCGTTAATCAAAAGAAGAATCATTGCCAGATAAAGCAGATTGCACTCGATTAGTGCGTAGGCATTTTTCGTCCAGCCGAACCAGAGCGATTCGAGATCTTGGTACATGCGCACTCTGTACAGCTTGCAGCCATCCACCGCCATGATGTGGAAGCCGCTTCCTTTCACCCTTTGGGCGAGCATGATGTCGTCTAGAATTTGGTCGTGAACGGCGCGATGGGTGCCGACAGTTTCATAAGCATTGCGTGAAATGAGGATGTATTGACCGTATGCATAAGCGCGCACGTGGTTGGGATCATTGACGCTGTTGAGAGGGTCACCGGCCAGGAATGAGCCAAGCAAAACTGGCGACACGACCTGCTCCCAGAAGGTGCGCAATTCTTGCAGCGGCATAAAGCTGACCATGTCGACTTTGTTTATGATTGCGTAATCAACGGCAAAGCGCAGTGAATGTGGCTCGTGGCAGGTGTCGGCGTCGGCGAAAACCAGCCAGTTACCTGTCGCATGCGGATAGGCTTGGACAAGTGCATTGCACTTTCCAATCCAACCGGTGGGCGTTTCGTTGCCTTTAATGAACTTGATGTGCGGGTGGCGGGCGGCTATTTCTTGAATGATCTCGCCAGTTCTATCGGTGGAGCGGTCGTCGATTATGACGATTTCGTAGTTCGGATAGTCTTGACGGGCCAGTGATTCCAGGCAGCGGGCAATCTTGGATTCTTCGTTGCGGGCTGGGATGATTACTGAAACAAAAGGCAGTTGTTCAACTGGAATTATCGGAGTGCGGATGCGTCTGAAGCCCGTCAGAAAGACGTGTGTGAGCCCAGTCAGGCTCACGATCAGGAGCGTCGTCAGAAAGACTATGGTGAAGATACTCATTGCTTTCTGCTTCCGCTAGTGTTGGTTCTAAGCTTTCGTTGCCACTGCCGGCGATGTTTTGCCATTGACTAAAAATTTGGAGTTCCGAACAAGTGACCGCCTGAAGGGATTGAGCCAGATGCGCATTCCGGCTATCGGATCTGAAGAGAGATATTACCATTGCAAAGGCGCTTGCCACTTAGCCTGAAATTCTTTTGCACTGGCATCTTTTGCGATTGGTAAATCGAATTTAATAGACCCAGAGCTGAAACCAGCGCGCTTTCTCGGGGTTGTCAGTTGTTTAGACAAATGGAAGAATAAGCCTTAATAGAGAATCTCCGGTTATCCTAAGTATTGAATAGGCGACCTCTAAAAACAGGCGACAATCAGACGTTATGACCAATCGCACACTTCTAATCTCTCTTTTCTTAGGGATTTGTATCGGAGCTTGGGCTCTGGACCGCTGGGTGCTGGGCGGAAACGCTATAAACCTTCTTCTGGCGGCGATTGTTGCAATCTCGGCAAGCCATATCGTATGGCTGCTCTCTGTTCAGGTTAAATGGCATAAAGAGCGCAAGGCGCACCCTTTTCAGGTCCCCGAGCTGGACCCGGAGTGGACTCCCTACATTAATATCTTTGTCGCCGCCAAAAATGAATCACGCGTTATCGAAACTTGCGTGCGAAATCTTTTCAAAATTGACTATCCAAATTTCGATATCTGGGTAATCGATGACGCCTCAACCGACAATACGCTGGAAATTTTGAAGCGTATGCAGGAAGACTTGCCTCGACTCAATGTGCTGGCGCGTGCTCCCGGCTCGGTGCCAGGCAAGTCGGCCGCCCTAAACGAATGTTTGCCGCTATGCAAAGGCGACATTGTCGCTGTTTTTGACGCTGACTCTTTTGTTAAGCCGGACTTCTTCAAGATTATGGTCCCCCTTCTCAAAGACGACGAAGTGGGAGCGGTTCAGGCGCAGAAGAAAATCTACGAACATCAAGAAGGCTTCCTGGTTGATTGCCAGGCTTCCGAGTATGCAATGGATACTTGCTTGCAGATGGGTCGTACCCTTGTGGGTGGCGCCGTCGAATTGCGCGGCAATGGTCAGCTCGTGAAGCGCGCTGCGCTCGTAGACGTGGGCGGTTGGAACAACAACTCAATCACCGACGACCTCGATTTGAGCATGCGACTGCTTATCCATCGCTACGACATCAAATTCTGCCCAGATACAGCCGTTTTTGAAGAAGGCGTAGTCAATCTGCGTTCCCTCTTCCGCCAGCGCCGCAGATGGGCTGAAGGCAGTATTCGCCGTTATTTGGATTACATCATCCCCTTGCAGTTCCCGTCACACGCCTCAATCGTCGAGCGTTTCGACATATTCTCGTTCCTTGTTGAGTTTGCGTGGCCGGCGCTTACCTTTATGGCAATCGCTCAAGTTGTCGCCGACGTCATGCATGGCGTCCCCAGCGACGCGCCGATGGTAGTCGCTGTTTCTGTTTTCGCTATTGTCACTATCTGGGTGCCCCTCTACGCCGGTTTGCGTTTCTATCGCAAGGACCTTTCGCCCTGGGCCGCTATGGTCAACGCTGTTGTCGTCAATTCGTACATATTCGCGCTCTGGTCGCCCTGCGTGGTCGTTTCCATTTGGCAAATCATGTTCCGCAGTAAAGCGTCCACCTGGAAGCCGACACAACACTTCGGCAGCGTCGAAACTCAAACCCACCTCACGGATGCCGGTTCGTCCGTCTGAGGAAGAGTCTAAGCGGACTTCTCTATCTGTAATCACAAGGCGGAAGCTTGTCCGCCCGGATACTTTCATGAAAATTCTCAGTATGGTGCGTATCCTAACGACCACATCGCCAGCCACCTGATAAAGGCCGGTGCCAAAAGAGCGCAACCAAATACGGTGGCGCCGCCGGCTATGGATATCAGCGACTCGCGCCACGAAATTCTCAGCGAGAACACACCAGAAATAGCCCGAAATAGCCCGGTAACGAGCCCGCAGAGGTGTATTCCGCGCGCTACCTGACGGATAAGCAGTCCCAATTCTTGTGGGCACAATACAGTCACTGAGAATTGATTGCGCTGGTATGAATTGATCATATCTCCGCGATAGAAGCGCGACTTCATCAGCTTTTTTACTGGGTGCTTCATTTCCAGAGAAAGAGGAGCCAGCATCTTGTGTTTGACCACTGCACTGGCATATTGCGCGTTTATGAAAGAGAAAAGCAAAACCACGACAAGTGATATTCCCATTGCTTTCAGCGTCAGTTGCGCCAGTCTCTCAATCGTCACAGAATTCGCTCCCATCAGAAAATAGTCGGCGGCGACCGCCCTGCCGGGTGATACTCAGCTCCGCGGCGCCATCGTCTCTGGTGATAATTAGATTCTCCTCAAAATTCGAGAGAGTCGAAATGATTTAGGTACTGAATGAAGATCAGGGTTATCACCGGAAGCTGCCTGGCAACCTCCACACCGCCTGGGCATGTATAGGTGTTGCTGTGCAAGAGTTTTCGGATGCGTGCTCTTGAATTTTCCTGACAGGCACGGGGTTCAAATGCCCCCGTCAACTGGTACCCTTATACCGATGAGTTCGGCGCGCAAGGAGGCAAGGATGACGTCTAAAGAGCACGGCGGCAAAGGTCCCAGCGTTGCGGAGCTGGAAAAGTATGTAAGAGAAAAGGTTCGTCTTGAATTCTTTGTTGCAGGCGGCAAGAGCTATTCGGGCACTTTGCGCTGGTTTGACGAAGATGCTTTCGCTTTGTCTACAAAAGGTGGAGAGCCCCTTACGCTGCTGAAAAGTAGTGTAATCGGATATAAACCTGTCACCACTTAGCAAGCTCGAAGCCCTGATAGTATGCCGTTTAGCGTGTTGGCAATTAGGCTTTCGTGCTAGACTTAACGCTGGTAGCGCCTAATTTACCTGTCAGTTCGTACGTCATCAGCAGGGGTTTCGTGGGCTTGTTCAAGAACTATATTCGCAGAGGTATCGGTGTTGATCTGGGCACCGCGAATACCCTTATTTACGTTGATAAGCAGGGCATTGTCCTGCGAGAGCCGTCGGTCGTTGCCGTCGATGATTTGACCAATTCAGTCAGAGCTGTCGGTGAAGAAGCCCGGGCGATGCTTGGACGGACGCCGCAGGGTGTGCGTGCTACGCGACCGCTCCGTGATGGAGTTATCGCTGAGTTCAAATATGCCGAGTATATGCTTAAGGAATTCCTCAGTCGTGTCTTGAACGGTAATCGCGGCTGGATGGCTCCCGATCTAGCGATTGGCGTACCTTGCGGAATTACCGACGTTGAGCGCAATGCCGTCAGGCAAGCAGCTCGCAGCGCCGGCGCCGGGCAGACTTATTTGCCGGAAGAACCAATGGCAGCAGCCATCGGTTCCGGATTGCCTGTTGCCGAAGCGACCGGCTCGATGATCGTTGATATCGGCGGTGGTACCACCGAAGTAGCTGTAATTTCTCTGTCCGGCATCGTCGTGAACGAGTCTTTGCGAGTTGCCGGTGACGAATTGAATGATTCAATTATTCGTTATTTGAAGAAGGTTCACTCATTGGCTATCGGCGAGCGCACCGCAGAGGAGATCAAATTCCGTCTGGGCAGCGCCTACAAAACAGTGGAAAACGACCGCTATGAAGTGAGGGGATTGAACCTCATCAATGGCTTGCCGCGCACTGTCACCATCAGCCGTGGCGAAGTACGCGAAGCGATGACCGAGACTTTGACCAGAGTAGTTGAAGCCGTACGCCGTACTTTAGAGCGTTGCCCACCAGAATTGGCCGCCGACATTTATGACCGCGGCATTATGCTTACCGGTGGCGGTGCTCTCTTGCAAGGATTGGACGAACTTATCTCCAACGAGACAGAAGTGCCTGTTCTAATCGCCGAAGATCCGCTCTCCGGAGTGGCAATCGGCACCGGCAAGATGTTGACGGATCCTGCCTATCGCCGTGTATTGGCACACGCACTCTGCGAAAATTAGGAGACGCGACTGGTGGCATCCCAGAACCAGGGCAACCTTGATTCTGAGGCGATCGCTGAGGTTGTCTTCTTTCTTGTCGTCGTCTGGATGATCGCCGGTCCGATCCGCGGCTCGGTGTTGTCCACGCAAACATGGATCAGCTCGGTCTTCACAAAAGGCGCCACCCAGGTCGAATCGACGAAAAACCTGGCTGAGAAACTAATTGAATCTTCAGAGCGCATCAAAACTCTGGAAGAAAAACTTGCCAAGTCCGAACTTGAATTGACCAAGTACAAGCAGCAATCCAGAGACACGAACAAACTCCGATTGTTGCTCGGTCTGCGTGAGAAAGCTGACCGCAAGACAATTGCCGCAGATGTCATCGCTCGCAATCCGGACAACTGGTTCGAGCAAATCACTGTCGATAAAGGAACGCATGAAGGTGTGACCGAAGGCTCTGCCGTGATCACCTCCGATGGTGTAGTTGGGCAGGTTGTGAAAGTCAGCGAACACGCATCAGTCGTGAAACTTTTGACAGACCCGGATATGAAACTCGGAGTCGTGCTCAAGAAGACCGGTGTCACAGGCATCCTTTCCGGCAATTTCCAGAAACAAGCAAAAATCGATTGGGTGCCGGTCGGTACCAATGTGGACGTTGGCGAGAAAGTCAGCTGTCTGGGTAAAGGCGGCACTTTCCCTGAGAATCACCCGGTCGGTACGGTTGTGGGTGTGCGTCGCGATACTAATGGAGCCTCCATGCAAATCGAGGTTAAGCTCAGCGAAAACTGTTACGATTTGAGTCAGGTTCTTATTCTTCCGCCCTTAGGTATGTAGGTTAGTCGGGTCGGCACATGCTGCACTTCGTTTCTATACGAGTAAGAAAACGCCTCGGAGAAATCGGATTCGCCGGGCTCATCGTTGCCTTCGCGTGGCTGCTGCAAATCACCGTATTGACTAAGCTTTCGCTTGATAGCGTTTTATGCAGCCTGCCTCTGGCAATCACAATCACCTGGGGGGCAGTATTTGGTTCTCCTTTGAGAAAGCCATCTCCTGAGGAATTGAGGCTTCAACCAGTCGATCAGGCGATTATGATGCAGATTGCCTCCGGTTCCGTGAGCGGAATGATCATAGGGGCCATCTTCGCTTCTTTCTATGCCACTGTTTCACCCATTTATCCAATCTCCTATCCGATTGTCGGTTGGCTCTCCGGATACTTTTCATTGAAGAGTTTCAACAAAGCCACGCTCTTGTGTATTCCTCTGGTCTTGGGCGGCACAGTTTTTGCCGAATCTATTTCGGCATTGCAATTGCACCTGGTTGGACGACCGGACGTTTTGCCCAGGCTGGCTGAAATCGCTTTTCCTGAGGCGATTTTGAATTCTTTGATTGCGCCCTTTATTTACTTCCCGATGCGCGCTTGGTTCGAATTCTTTACCGTCCGCGATGTAAGAGAGTAAAGCGCAATGATTTCTTCTTCTTCGCAGCCGAAGACCCCAGCTTTCGAGACCACAAGCAAGATGGTTGTTCTTTTTGTGGTGATCAGTCTTTGCATGGTTGCGCTTGTGATCAGGCTTTTCTGGCTTCAAGTCTTGCAGAATAAGTATTACAAAGCCTGTGCGGTTGAAAATTCGACCCGCGTAACTTTCTTGCGTGCCCCTCGCGGCATTATTTACGATCGGCACGGCAACTTACTGGCTACAAACAAGCAGTCACTGTCAATGGTGGCAATCCCGAATCAGATCGAACATCTTTCCGATCTTTCTGTTCGTTTGTCTAAAGTTCTCGACCTGCCCGTGCAGAAAGTGCACGCGCAGCTGATGAAGGCCAAGGCTTCGCATTCCGTTTTGCCGTATGTAATCGAGCACGACGTGGACATGAAGATCGTTTCCAATTTTTATGAGAACCGCCTCTTCCTTCCAGGTATCGACATACTTGCCGACGTATCTCGCAATTATCCGCAAGGTGAGTTATGCGCCCATGTGCTTGGCTATTGCGGCGAAATTACCTCCAGTCAGTTGGAGACTCGTCCTGAAAGACGGATGGGAGATGTGGTCGGACAAGACGGTATAGAGCGGCTGTATGACGTCCAGCTTCGCGGCGTCGACGGGGAACAGCGAGTTTCCGTCAATGCGATGGGCACATCATTGTCGAAAGAGACAGCCAAGCCTGTGATTACAAAAGAATCGAAAGCGGGACAGCCAATTGTTCTTTCAATTGATTTGGATTTGCAGAGGGCTGCGTGGAACGCGCTGGGAGACCGCTCCGGTGCTGTCGTAGCCATCGATCCGCAAACCGGCGAAGTATTAGCAATGGTTTCCAGACCAAGCTTTGATCCAAATGTGTTCACCAGACGCATCACCCCGGCTGTGTGGAAAAAAATCAACGCACCTTCACACCCTATGCACAATCGCGCGCTTTCCGGTTTCCCACCAGGGTCTATCTGGAAGGCTATTACTTTGATTGCGGCACTGGAAAACAAGGTTGTGAAACCGGATACCAAACTGCACGTCTCTGGTGGTATCAGTCTTGGTGGCTTCTTCTTCGGAGACTGGACCCATACTTCAGGTGTGTATGACCTGGTCAAATGCCTTGCCTGGTCGCGCGACTCGGCCTTTTATCAGATGGGTCTGAAAATGACTCCCGAGATGATCAAAGATTGGGGAGTCAAATTTGGAGCGGGGCGGCCGACGGGCGTGGAATTGCGCCACGAAGGCTCCGGACTTGTACCCGATTCGGCATGGAAAGAACGCGTGCTTCACGAAAAATGGTATCCGGGCAACACATTGCACATGTCTATCGGTCAGACATTTACCCAGGTAACACCAGCTCAGGGCGCACGCATCTTCGGCGCTTTTGGTATGCGCGGACAAGTACCTGGTTTGCATCTGGTCATGAAGATCGCAGACCGGCAAATTCCGCCGCCTGAAAAAGAAAAAATCAAAATGAATCCCAAGTATCTCAAAGTAGTGCTGGATGGATTGAAAGCGGTTGTAGCCAGTGGAACCGCGGGCGCCACCAAGCTGGGAACCATTGAAGTGGCTGGAAAAACAGGTTCTGCAGAAGCTCCGCCGGCAGGCAGTAAGACTCACGCTTGGTTTGCTTGCTATGCACCCGCCGACAAACCCCGCATTGCTATGTGCTGCTTCGTAGAACACGGCGGTCACGGTGGATCTATTTGCGCACCAATTGCAAAACAGATTCTCGAGTTCTACTTCGGCCTCAAGGACAATACTCAAATCGTTCAAAAACCGCCTGGTGCAAAGCCAAAGCGGCACTAGGAACATTCTGATCGTTTGCTCAGAATGTATCTATGTTCTCCTCTGGGCGGCGAACATATCGTTTGCCGCTGCATATAGATGATGTGCTGCTAATCACGCATCTCGTAATTGTTCGTGTTTTTATATCGAGAACATATAAAGCGGCTGGCTGGACAAGCGTTTCAAAAGGCTGGATAATGGCTGCCAGCGTGCTTTAGCAATGGACGACAAGAAGACGACTGAGGACGACATGACAAAAGTGATCAATACACCAAATCCGGTACCATCGTCTGATCCTACAGAAGAAGCGCCTTGCGAAGAAGCACTCAAGTCACTGTTTTCTTCCGATGAAGTAGAAGGCAACAACGGCACGCCGGAAGATTCCGAAGAGGTTGTCGTCATAGATGGTGCCAAGAATCTTGTCAGCGAAGAGACCGGAGCTCTCCCTGCTCAATCTCCAATTACTGCGCTTGCGAAATTGAGCGACACCGAGACAATCTCTAAAGCAGAATTGGTCAACGTTCTGGAAAGCCTTGTCGGAGCGATCAGAGGCGACATGGCTCTGACTACGACGAACAACATGGATTTCTCAGTGGCAGCACAAGGTCCCGAGAAAGTCTCTGCCGTCTCGGTCGACGATAAAACAGCTGTCATAGAAGAGTTGCGTGGCTTGCTCTTGGAGGCACAAGAGACAATTATTCGTTTGTTGAACGACCGCGTTGATGACAGAGCCAATCTTGCTCGTTTGGAAACTGAATTGAAGCTTTTGCCGGATTTGCAAAATCAAGCCGATCGGGCCATCGCGGTTGCTATCAATACTGATGATTTCAGAAGCGACCTGACTAAGGTAAAATTTGAATTAGAAAGACTCAGACTGGCGAAAGTCCGCGATGAACTCGGAAACAAAAAAGGTTTCTGGACGGGCGTCAGAGGCTGGTTCTTTAATAAGGGCACATAGATTCCTTCTCTATGACAACTCAGCAACGAGTGCTGGCGTTCCCCATGGACCGTTCCCTGGGCGATCTGTATCTGCTCGATGAACAAACCGGCATTAAATACATAGGTCAGGCGCGTGGGCGTGTGACTGTTGATCAAAACGCGCTTGTCAAGCTTTCTATCAACGACCCTCTCAATGCCTATTTGTCACCGCTTGACGATCTGCATCCCAATGATCTGGCAGCAGTTTCTCTATACAGTGCTTACATCAGTTCAGCCTCGATGACACATCTGGCGCGCATGACCGGTTTGACCGAGCTGGATCTAGGCTACGCTCGTGTAATTAAGCGACTCGAGGCAGGCATCCCCAGCTCTGAAAACATTGATGGTTTGCTGGTTTATATTCGCAAGCTAACGAATTTGCGCACCCTTAAGTTGGGGCATATTCCGCTTACTGATGCAGGAATTCAGCACGTTGCCGAGTTGAAGAAACTGGAAGTTCTCGATCTCGAAGAAACGAAAATTACGGACAATGGAATTCTGCACTTGCAAGAGCTTACGCAGCTCAAGATTCTCGATTTGCAAGGCGTCAACCTTACCGGGCCTGGACTGCGAGCTTTCACACGTCTGAAAAACCTGCAAAACCTCGATCTACAAGATACAAAAATCGATGACAAAGGTGCCCAGTATCTTACTCACCTGAGTCAGCTTAAGTGGCTGAGGCTAAAAAGCACGCGCATTACCGATGAGGGAATGCAGCACCTGGCTGGGATGACTGGGCTTACAGAGCTGGAACTGGACGACAACAATGTCACCGATTTCGGCTTGATTCATTTGAGCGGTATGAGTCACCTGCATACACTCGACCTCTCTTATACGAAAATTTCTGATTCCGGATTGCACTTACTGTATGGTTTGATCAATCTACAAAGCGTCGGCCTCAAAGGCTTGAATCTTTCCGAGGGCGCGCTAAATGACTTGAGAATGGCGCTTCCCGGCTGCCAGTTAGTTCTATCTTGAGTAATTGAAATGGCAATATTGAACCGCAACACAGGCTTTATTCTTGGTAACGTGATCGGAATTACCGTTCTAATCGCGGGCATTGTGCTTACCGCGCCGCAAAAACAAGCGGAACAAGCAGAGATAGATAGGCGCAACAGCCAGTCAGTCGTAGTGGCTGCCTCCGACATCAAGGTGGGAGCTAGAATCAGTGCCGACCTTCTCAAAGAAGAGCGAAAGCCTCACGATGAAGTGCCACTAAATGCGGTGGAAAAGGCGTCAAAGATTATTGGATTGCTGACAAAGTTCGACGTCAAAAAAGGACAGGTCGTTACATACAGTTCTCTGGATTTGCAGTCGAAGCAAGAGTCCGGAGATGTATCTAAAACTCCCTAGCAGCTGTCTAAGCGACAAACTATCGCAGGCAGCTCGGCTGGTAACTAGATTACATGAGCGGCGAAGGCTTGTCCGTAATCTGCGTCGGGTTCGGATCTTCTTCTACTATCTTCGGAGTAATTAGAAGCATCAGCTCTGTTCTATTGCGACCCTTGAGGCTGTTTCTAAACAAAGCACCAAGCACTGGTGTCTCCGCCAAATAGGGTACTTTCGCAAGAATTGCTGCTTCGTTTTCGGTAAACAAGCCGCCGATTACCAGGGTCTGTCCGTCTTTTACACGAACTTCTTGAGACATGATGTCGCGGATGTTCAGCAAGGTGACGATTGTTGGGTTCTGGTTCGGGTTGCCGAATACGAGCGGCGCGCCCAAAGGCGTAGAAACTTGCGGTCTCAGGCGCATTGTGATGAAACCGTCTTCTGCTACTTTTGGCAGCACGTTTAAGAAAATTCCCGCTTTTGTCAGTTCAACGTTGGTTGTGACTACGCCGAGAGAAACAGTTGATGTAACTTTGTGTACTACTTCCTGGGCTAATGTAATCAGTGACTCTGTGTTGTCGACTACGACAACAGAAGGATTGGCAATCAACTTCGCTTTGTTTGTTTGCAAAAGCATATTGAGGCTGATGTTGAGAGCGGTGGGCATTGTGGCAATGTTTGCCCGGCCTCCGGCACCGCCGCCAAGCGTTAGCAAGTTGATTCCTGTTTGTGCGGCCGGAACGGAAGACACACCTGCAATCTGCTGCACTGTCGTCGGAAGCACTGAGCCGACCAAGCCTGTAAATGGATTTGCAGGCGAGAAATTGGTTACGCTGTTCGAAGCCTGAGCGATGCTATTGGATGTTTGCGTAATTTGAGTTTGGCTGGGTGAGGTCGTAAAAGGAATGTTGATAGGCGAAGTTACCTGGTTTACAACCTGAGTGCCTGTTCCGGCAACGTTGTTGGATTGCCCTCCGAGACCGGGCAGATAACGGACAAGCGGTGCTGCCGAGTTGCCTAGGATAGCGGCTGACAGTCCGTTGCCTTGTGTGCTCACATTGGCGGACAGCTGTCTTATCCCCTGGTTGGTGAGTTCGACCAGCGATGTCTGAACGTGCACCTGGCGCGGGCGGCGGTCTAGTATGCGAATCGCTTCTTCTGCAACATTTAAGTCTTCTGAAGTACCGACAACTAAAATTTGTCTGTTCTTCACATCCGGAACAACGATTGTCGATCCACCATTTGGGTCGACGACATACGTAGCCGGCACTTCCTGGAAGGTTCTGATTTGTTGAGTACCCGGATCTACTGCTGCGTTGTTGAAGCCGACACCTTCTTGTGTTTGGCTTCTGCTGGTGCCTAGAACCTGCCGCTTTTCCGTATCCAGTTCTGTAATCTGGTTGTTGTTGCTTTCTTCTCGTCCGCCGCCTTCGGCAAAACCAGGGTCCGGTGCTAGATCTCCGCTTCGCTTCAACTCCTGACTGAATTTCGGAATGTAGCCTCTGTTAAAAACCGAAGCGTTCAAAAGCATTGCCACATCATATGGATGCGCATAACTCAGTTTGAAAACGCGTGCGACCGGCCGGTTCAAACCCAACTGCACCATAGCCTGCGGTGTGCCGACAATGACTGTGCTGTCTACTTTTCGGCTTTGCAAACCGGCTGCAGCCAAGACAGTGTCCATTGCTTCATCAAGCGTGAGGTCTTTTAGATCACCGGTAATTTTTCCAACCACTGACTTGTCGATGATGATGTTCAAGTTACCGCGCCGTGCCAGTTCCGCAATCACTTCTCTGGCAGGCATGTCTCTAAAGCTCATGTTGTGCAAGAGTTCTTGCGAAGCAAAAAGCTTGAAGGGGCGGCGTACTTGCACCGTACCGGAAATGCTGGTGACTGACGGTTTACGCGCTAAAGACTGGGCTAATTGTCTAGCGGCTTCTTCCGGGTTTGCTGAGAAATCAGAAAGTGATGTAGACGGGGAATCCTTTGAATTCGACGAGCCGCTTGATGGGGTGTTTTGTGCAATCGAGCGTCGCCGACTGTCCGTATCGCTCGAAATTCTTCTGCCGCTCCTGGCGTCGGAATCACCTGGTGCGTCTGTTTCAGAATCTTTTGAACTTGCTTTTGTTGTTTCTTTTGCAGATTCCCTGGAAGGATCTTTTGTAGGTTCTGCGGAGGTGTCTTTTAACGATTCCGTGCTCTGCGGGCCGTCCGGATCTATCGAAATCGGATCCGGCGTGAACTTGAGCAATCTTGTGTCCGCTTTCGAAGCCGCCGGCTTACCGTCATCTTCCGCAAGCGCAGGCAAAGCTAGATAAGCCGGTGCCGCAATGTTTAATACGAGCGGTGCGATCAGAATACTGAAGGCAAACCTGCGGCAGGTCGTTTGCGACCTTTCAAAATCACTTATCTTTTCGTGGTGCCAGATACGGTGCAATTGTTTTGTCTCTGCTCACAACTTTGACGTCGCCGGCGGTGCGTAAATTGTGAACTCGAAAATGCAATCGGTAAGTTATCGCCTCACTAATTGTACCGGGTGTAGTAGTTTTTGCAATCAACTACTAGAGTGATATAGCCAGTTACTGTCTGCGTTTTCCGCTGGCTAGTCCGTAAATTGCTACTTCCAAATTGTTCCTTGCTTCACCCAATCTTGGGTTGATTCGTAGCGCTAATCGAAATTCGTTGATAGCGGAAAGCATATCGCCTTTACTGTAAAGCGCATATCCGAGATCGTTGTGCGCTTGCGCATTCAACGGATCAAGACTGACTGCTTGTCGAAATTCGTCGACGGCCCCTTTTACGTCACCATTTGAAAACAGTGAACGTCCCAAAGCCGCGTGGCTGTCGGCAGATGTGGGGCTAAGCAGAGTGGCCTGACGTGCCGTACGAAGCGGCGTTTCTTTCTCTCCGTACTTGAGCAAAGCTTTAGTCAAAGCAACATGAGCTTTGCCGGAACTTGGATCGAGTGACACGGCCTGCCGTCCCGCTTTGACAGCGCCGATGGTGTCATTTGCTTGTAAGAGGCAATCTGCTAATCCGGACAATGCCTCCGCCGATGGTTGTATGCCTATTGCTCTTCGATATTCGTTGATAGCTTCAGACATATCGCCGCGGGCTTGCATGCATTCTGCTTGCATGACATGAAGAATGGCTTGGTCCGGTGCGATCTTGATCGCCTGTTTGAATTCCAGTTCCGACGCCTGAATGTCGCCAACTTCACTGAGAATTCTTGCCATCATCGCATGCGCAACATAATTGCCTGGGTCAAATCCGATGGCGCGCCGTACTTCTTGCCCGGCACCTTCTGAATCTCCTGCCAGGTATAGGAACGTGCCAAGTCGGATACGCAATGCAGCGTTTCTGGGAGAATCAGTGATTTTCTTTCGTAGCGAAACGATCAAATCGCCTACGGATTTGAGTTCAAAATTGTGCGCCGGCATGCGAATCAGTTCGAGGGCACGGGGCAAATCTTTTGTTGATTCCAATCGCCCCTTTTGTTCACTCTCACCAAATTCCAGAGGATCGAATAGACTTCTGAGGGCTGTTTTTGACAGTTCGCGAATCGGCTTAGGTTCTTCCGGTTCGATTTTTCCTTCCGGTATGCCGGTTGGCAAGGGAGCTGATGTCGAAGATTGAGTCGAAGTCTCAACTCTCGTCCTGACCGGCTTTTTTAGTTGGAATGCCAGCGATTGCGGGACAAGAGACAGCCCCACAGCGAGAATCAAAAGCGTTTTTTTGTAACTTGCCACTGTTTGAAGGAATTGGGCTTGTCCGGCCACGCAGGCTAACATACTAGCAGGAGTGGGCACAAAGCCTGCGACTTGATTGATGGCGATTGTCGCGACGGGCAGCTATTCTTAACTAACCATGGTTTCGCACACCTACATTCATATTCCGTTCTGCAGTCACAAATGCGACTTCTGCGATTTTGCCGCCTTTGCCGGTGTCGATCATTTGACCGATGAATATGAACAAGTAGTGCTCAAAGAAATCGATGATCGGCTGTCCGCGCTTGAGCAGAAACGCGGAGATCTTAGCCAGGAAAGCATGAAGTCCGTGTTTTTCGGAGGTGGAACGCCTGGTCTTGTCGAGCCGCGCATACTTGGTTCGATGCTGGAAAAGCTGAATTCATATATAAAACCGGCTGCTGACTGCGAAATTACAATCGAAACCACGCCGCACGCTATCACGCGTGACAAGTTGGAGCAGTGGAAAAGCTTCGGAATCAACAGGATCTCTGTTGGCGTCGAGTCTTTCTTGGACGAAGAACTGAAGGCGATGGGACGTGACCATTATCGGCAGGAAGCCTTCCAGGGACTGGAATTAGCGTGCCAGTCGGGTGTGGACGTGGTTGGACTCGATTTGATGTACGGTCTGCCGACTCAGTCAGTCGAAAGCTTCGCAAAGAGCCTGGAATGCGCTGTAGACTTCACCAGCCGTTTTAAAAACCTGCGGCATGTGTCTGCCTACGGGTTGCATCTTGCCGATAACTCTCCGCTATATTCGCGCTTTCCCAAAGGTGCAGCGGCTTATCCTGCCGATAACATTTATGTGCAAATGTTCGAACTGTTAGTGGAAACGCTTGAGCGCGCCGGTTTTGAGCACTACGAAGTATCAAATTTCGCTCGCCCAGGCAGCCAATCGCGGCATAACATGGCCTACTGGAAAAACGCCGAGTATCTGGCGTTTGGGGTAAGTGCTCACCGTTATTTGGACGGTGTGCGCACTTCAAACTGGCGGTCGCTGAAACGCTATATGCGTGACTGGCTGGGCGATGAGACTGTTGATGTCATAGATGAAAGTACTCGTTTGCGCGAATCGATCATGCTGGGATTACGGTTGCGGCGCGGTATCGACCTGAAAGTATTCGAGCAAGAACACGGCTTCGACCTTTCGAAACGATTCCGCAGCGAAATTGAGAAATTTGCCGACGCGGGGCTACTGGAGCAGTGCGACGGGCGCCTATATTTGACTAAAAAGGGCGTCCCAGTGAGCAATAGCGTCATTTCCGCCTTCTTTTGAGGCTTTTCGTAAGTCCTAATTCCTTAACTTTTGGTAATCTCTGCGCCATTCATACTTTCGAGTGATGAGCACGAGCTACCCGCAAAGAGATTAACGGCATATATATAGGGGTATGGAGTTCTCGGTCTATGACTTTTACTAGGAGCGCAAAAAGCGCGTTGAAGAGCTGCCCTGAGTGTTTTAGCGAGTTTGAAGACTCCGTGGACGTTTGTCCTACGGATTCTACTAAGCTGCAGACCGTGTCGAAAGACCCACTGGTTGGCACCACTTTGGACGGTCGCTATTTGATTGAAGGTGTTATCGGCCGCGGTGGCATGGGTGTTGTTTACAGGGCCCGGCAGCAAAACATGGATAAGGACATGGCCATCAAGATGCTTTATTCGCATAAAGTGTCCGAGCCCGAGGCCATCAAGCGCTTTCACCGTGAGGCTAAAACGGTCACGGCGGTGCGTCACCACCACATCATCAATCTGTACGACTTCGGCATGTATCAAAACCAGCCGTATCTCGTGATGGATTATCTGGAAGGAAAAAGTCTCAAGGACATTCTCAAAGACGAAGGTGCGCTCTCTTTCGAACGCGCCGGTCGCGTTTTCACACAAGTGCTTGAAGCTCTAGCCTCAGCTCATGAGTCCAATCTGGTGCACCGCGATTTGAAGCCGGAAAACATTATGCTCAGTCGTCATAACAATCAAGACGATTGGGTCACTCTCATCGATTTCGGCTTGTCGAAAATTATCGAATCCGGCGACGGATCAATGGATCACGTCAACATCACCAAAGTTGGCGACGTCTGTGGAAGTCCGCCCTACATGTGCCCTGAGCAATGTCTTTCTTCAACAGTAGTCGATCCCCGAAGTGATCTCTATTCGCTGGGTGTCGTAATTTATGAATCACTTTCACTCAAACTTCCATTCAATGCCAAGTCGGCAATTGAAATGCTGGACTGTCACCTATATGCGACACCGATTCCCTTCAATTTTTCGATTCCGGAAATGAAAGTCTGCTCTGAAATGACGCGTGTTCTCAACACGGCAATGGAAAAAGATCCGGAAAAACGCTATCAAAGCGCACAAGAATTTCTTGAAAAATTCCAAGAAGCCGTTAAGCGAGATGGTGTCAAACACAGGGCCATGAAACATCGCGAAGAGGTTGCTCAATTCCACGGCTTAATGGAAGAAGCAAAAGCGATTCGTGACAGCGAACATAAACGTACATCCGACGAAATGGAGCGCCTGGCTGTTGAAACCATCGCAGCTGCGGAAAAAGCGGCTTCCTCGCCGGATCCCCAGGTGCTTGCTCAAGCTGTAGAGGGTGCTCTCGAAGAGATTGAAGGCGAGTGCCCTTATTGTGGTGCGGCGGTCACCACGGCTCTGAAATTCTGCGCAAATTGCCAGCGCCAGTTGTTAGGTTCAGAACCTAAAGGACTGGGAGCATCGAGAACTCGGCCAGGTGCGGCTAGACCGTTGCATAAAACAACGGAACATAGCGTCGGTTTTTCTTCGCGTGCAAAAGAGCAAATGGGCAATCAAGTTGGGCTCACCACAGTGCAGAAAGCGCTCAGCATGCTCTTTGTCATTGTTATAGTCTATGGATGCTATGCGGTCACGACGAATGGCGAAGTGATAAAGTCCATCAATCGTGTAATGGCATCGATGCAGAACAAACCGGAACCGGAAGAAACTGAAACAGCGCCGGAGTCGGCTCCGTCTCCAAAACCTGAACACGGCGGCAAAGCAGCTGCAGGTACAAAAGCACCTGCGTCAGGTAAAAAGTAAACGAGCTTTCTTAGTGCTGTGGACGGACGCATTGCCTGCGCCCCAGGGTTCCTCAAAAAGCAGTACTACCTGCCTTTTTGAGCCAGCTCAGCGCGCTCCAGGAGCGTTTTTGCTTCGCGCTTGTGCTCTTCCTGATTGCAGCCGTCAAGAACTTTGTGCGCGCAATCGACAACGGCTGCAGCGTTGGTATCTCTATGCATCTCTTCGATCAAAACAGCTCTTTCCAGCGCACGGTGCGCTTCTTCGATCTTGCCCTTAGCCAAGAAATTTTGGGCGGCGGTAGTGAAGTACTGCGAATATTTTTTTGCGGAAGCTTTGTCGAGATCGTCTAGGTCCAGAGAGGTGTGAAAAGATGCTTTTCCTCTTTTATGTTGACCTTCGTAGTTCGCCGCTGCTTCGATCCGCTTGGTATCAGCTTCGGCGATGTTCATCTTCACTTTGGCAATCTGATTTGTTCGTCCGGATTCTTCGTACATTTTCAGTAAGGCTAGTTCGCTCTTGATATAACGATCGCCTTGATCTCCGAAACTCTTTGCTTCAGATGCAGCTTTCTTGTAATGTTCTTCGGCATCCTGCCAGTCTTTTTTCTTGGCTGATTGATCGCCTTGTGCAAGTTCAAATTGCCAGAGCAACTTTTGATACACCGGACCTCTATCCTCGTCGGGACCTGGCCAGGCAAGCAATAGTGCACAAGCGACCAGACCACCGCCCAGCAGGGCGTAAAGTCCGTAAATGTACTGTTTGAGCCGTTTGCGCTCGCGATCTTGTTTTTCCGTCAGACTGATCGCGTCCAACACGAGATTCTGTAGGTTCTTCTTTTCTTCTGCTTGCTTTTGCTGGCGAATCATGGCGTCGTCTTCATCTGGAACAAGAGCAGCACCATTTGCTCCGGCATCGAAGGGGTCCGGCTCATAGGATGCAGCTTTCTGTTGAGATTCGACATAGAGTCGAGAACGTTTGGCAGCTTCAATCAATGCCTTTTTCAGTTCTTCAACAGTTTGTTGTCTCTGATAAGGGTTTTTGCTCAACGCCTTGATCACCAGTGCATCGATCAACTCGGGGATTGTCAATTCTGGCGCAATACCGCGCAGTGAAAGAGTCGGCTCGTTGACTTGTTTGTTGAGAGTCTCCAGTGTGGTTGCACCAATATGCGGCGGTGCGCCGGTGAGACATTCATACATGACGCAGCCTAGAGAATAAATGTCAGAGCGTGCATCTACTTGCCCTCCAGTACACTGCTCAGGGCTCATGTATAGTGGACTTCCGAATACCTCTCCATCTTTGGTCAGTCGCTGGTCCTTATTTTCGTCACCCAACATTTTTGCGATGCCGAAGTCGAGAATTTTTACGACATCTCGCTCGTCGGATTCCTGTACAAGTAAGATGTTTCCCGTCTTTAGATCGCGGTGAACAATGCCCTTCTTGTGCAGCA
Organism: Candidatus Melainabacteria bacterium; assembly: GCA_012965515.1. Taxonomy (GTDB): domain Bacteria; phylum Cyanobacteriota; class Vampirovibrionia; order Obscuribacterales; family Obscuribacteraceae; genus QKMZ01. The sequence goes on from DTSE01000066.1 coordinate 22,705, forward strand.
TCATCAGTCCGTCGCAAACTTGCAGAAACACATGAACAGCTCGCTCCGGAGAAATGTGTGACGAAGTCAGAAGAATGTCGGCAAGACTCTCTCCCTGCAGATATTCTGTAATCAAATAGGGCTTTGAATTGTTGAAAATGCCGAAGTCGAAAACTTGAACGATGTTGTGATGTTTCAAACTGCTCAGTGTTTTTGCTTCTTTTGTGAAACGCTCCATATGAAGCGGATCGCTGACTAATGCTGAATTGAGGATCTTGATGGCGACAAAACTGTCCATCAATGTATGGCGCGCTTTGTATACGGTGCTCATGCCGCCGCGGCCGATCACTTCTAGAATCTCGTACTTTTCAGCAAATGTTGTGCCCAACAACGGGTCTGGTAAGACAGGCGTCAGCTGTCCGCCATCGATCGGGCAGTTTGGAGTTCCGGTCGGAAATGAGCCATGACACTTCATGCAAACAAGAGTCATTCCTTGTTGTGCTTGATTCTCTATGTCCACGCCATGCCTCGCAAATAGTCTTCGATCTCGGCAGAAATAAATGAGGCTGAAGTTGCAACACTGCAACAGAGTCAACCTCACCTGTTACTCAATGAGAATCATAACTCCAAACAATATCGAACGCTCGACCAGCGTTTTTGCCTCGGTCTCAACCCTTCTTTGCCATTCGAGAAGAATTAGAATCAGTTCAGCAGGCAGAATTAAACGCAAGTCATCTGACTGCGCGTTATCAAACTGTATTGAAAGGAAAGGATTAGCTTGGCTCCCAGGTGCCGTTTTTCATGTCTTTTCCAAGACGGAAACCATGAATTAGATTGGCTCTGGTTAATTGATAGATTTCGTGAAGCGCATCAGTGTCGTCGATGCCGTGTTTTGTCGACATCGCATTGACCTGCTGCATAGCCACTGCTGAGAAATATACAAAGACCTCGTCTCGCACCTCTCCGCGCCCCTGGTTGGGCAGGCGCAGCACGGCGCGTCCGAAATCATTGTTGACGGCTTCCACCAGCTCATGCGTCAGTGAATCGCCGTAAAAGGTATCCGCTTTCTTACCCATTGAATCCTCTTAGCTCAAAAGTCTCCGCCACGGGCTTTGACTTTTCGTCTACATGATCTTTTTGAAAGAATCGTTCTTAAACAATCGCTCTTATCTATCGGCGATTTAGATCAATTATCGAGGGCGTCCAACGCTCTTCGTATTTCTTTGATGTCTTGCCACATCAGCCATTTGGGGCTTCCTACCTCTCTCGATTCATTTCTCAGAAGAAAGGAAGGGTGAAACACGGGCATTACTTTAGCATCGTTTTTGAAGTCAAACCATTTACCGCGAATACGACTTATCGGATCCTTAACCTGCAAAACGCCCTGCACAGCGGTCGATCCAGCCAACACGATCAATTTTGGTTTAACAAATTCAATCTGAGCTTCAAGAAATGATCTGCATGCTTCCATCTCATCTTTGCCCGGAACCCTGTTGCCTGGCGGGCGGCACTTAACCATGTTGCATATATAAGTATCTTTTTTGCGATCAATGTTTACGGAAGCAAGAATTTTGTCTAATAGTTGACCCGCGCGTCCAACAAATGGCAAGCCTAATTCATCTTCCCTCTGACCTGGACCTTCACCAATTATCATCAGTTTCGCTTTGGGATTGCCGTCTGCAAAGACAACGCTCTGGCGTGTCTCGCAAAGTCGACAAGCTTGGCAGACGGCAGCGGCCGCCGCTGCTTCTTCTAGTGTTGTGATAACCGTGAGAGCAGACGTTTCGAGCGAAAGTTGCTGGGTCATGTTGTTGCCGGCACCATATTCGGAGTCACAGTCGTTGTGTTGACTGCATGCTCTACCAGCGTGATTACTGGTGTAGTTACAGTCAACTCGTCTACTGTAATACCGTTTACGGTGTCGAGCGGATAACCTAGGCAGATTTTAGCTGTCTCGCGAAAACGCGATGGATCGCCGGTTGTATATATGTGCGAGCGAGAGATTTTCGCTTGACCATTTGTATATGCAAGCGATTTTTTGTTGATATCCAGGGCAATCGCAGTTTCCGGATTTGCCGCGGCGATCGATTGTGCAATCGAGTCGGCCAGAAGGACGGCAGGATCGATCAATTGAATTCTGTCTTGCAGCAAGCGTGTAAGAGCCGCATCGACAAAAGGAAAATGTGTGCAGCCGAGAATGACTGCTTCGGCATTTTCTTTTAAGAGTCTGTCGGCATATTTCTTGAGCGCCGCATCCATTTCTTTTGATTCGCTCAAACCTCGCTCGATGATCGGCACGAGATCCGGACAAGCAATTTCTATGACGTGTTTGTGCGAATCTCTTTCGTGAATTGCTTTTGAAAAGGCTTTGCGTTTTACAGTCGTTGATGTAGCAATGACACCGATTCTGTTGAATTTGGCAGCAACCAGATCGGCTGTTACGCCAATCAAATCGATAACCGGCACCTTGGCGTTCTTGCGGACTTCTTCACCGGCGACTGCTGCACTTGTGTTGCAAGCTATGACGATGCTGTCGACTGTTTGATTGGATATCCAATGAACTATTTGCGATACGAAATGGGATATCTCGCCGGCAGAACGGTCGCCGTACGGGCATCTTGCCGTATCGCCTACATAAACAAATGAGTGCGCACTGGCACCCAGGCGATGAGATAGCTGGCGCAGAACGGATAGTCCACCAAGTCCCGAATCGAAAAGACCGATCCGGGCGCCCTGTTCGATCGCGTCCCCAGTTCCTTCTGGCTGATGGTTTTTGTTAACTGACAAATTCAGTCCCTGGTACCCTTTGAAACTTCCAAGCGCAAGTTTCGACCCAACATTATGATTCTCAACGAAAGCCCGGAAGCTATGGTTGGCACAAGTTTATGTTTTTGTTTTATTCACTTTAACTTTCCAAGGGACCGAATTAGGCGGGCAAAGTTCCCCCTGACAAGGCTCTTTCTAGAAGGATGACCGGTCCGATTTGCCAGCCAGTTCTTGTTTTTCGGTTAAGTACTGGGTAATGCCTGCCGAGACCGAGTCGGCGATCTTGACCTGGTAATTGGCTGAACCCAAATTGTCTCTTTCCGTCTGATTGGATATGAAACCGACCTCAGCCAGAATGGCCGGTACCGGCGTGTGGTTTATCACATAAAATCGAGCCTTTCTTACAGATCGGTCCGGAACGCCCAGCCCCTGCACCAATTGCTGGTGGATGGCAGTGGCCAGTGCACGGCTTTGTTCGGTTTGATAATACGTTTCAATTC
>DTSE01000066.1:25959-41682 GCA_012965515.1 Candidatus Melainabacteria bacterium
ATAAATGCTTGAGGTGCTTTCGAGTGCATTTATATGGATGCTGACGAAAAGATCCGGCTTATTCTCATTTGTAATTTTGACTCGGTCTTCCAAAGACACGAAACTATCGTCCGACCGCGTCATAACCACTCGAGCGCCCATCTGCGTGAGCCGTTTTTTCAGTTGGTTGGTGATTTGAAGGGTCAAATCTTTTTCTGAAACACCGGCTCGCTGTGCTCCTGGATCGCTGCCCCCATGCCCTGCGTCGAGAACAATAAGTTTGTCTTTGACCAATCCGGCCTTTAGACTGACGGGCATTGGAGAACTCGTAGATGGCCTTATCTTCAGGCTGAGGGCCAGGCCGTTATCGATCAAGTCATCTGCTACATCGACTGTATTGTCTTTAAGATCAAGAACCAGTCTGTGTGTAAGACCTGTGTCGTCTGGGGTGCCGGTTCTCATTCCTTTGATGAGCAGCTCATCTTCGACCGATGGCAATTGGGCTGATTGCAGTGCCGGCAGTCCATCAAAGTCAATTACAAAGCGCTCCGGTTCGTGCAGGCGAAAGACTTTGTAATTGAGTTTTCGATCGGCTTTGACTACAACATCGGTAGCCCCGCTGTCTTTCTGCTGGTCGACATCATTGACCGAGACGGTGACCTGACCTTCGTCGCGCATCGCATCTGTAGATTCAGAATCATTTTGGACGCTGCGGTTTTCCAATTTTGAATCAGGAAGAGTGCCGGGTTTCAAAACTTCTGTCTTGGAGTCAAATTTTGCTTGTGGCTTGCCGACCGGCTTTCCTTCTTCCTGGGCTTCATTTGACTTTGCAGAAGGGAAATTTAGTTTGAGCCAGCGTGCTACCGCAGATGGTGGCTTTTGCAGCCCTTTCTCTTCGCCGGCTTTTGCCTCTCCACTGTCAGGACCTTGCGCGTTTGTCGATTTGTAGAGAACTTTTCCGTCAGTCTTGACACCTTCTTCCGATCGAGAAGTCTTCTGTTCTCGCTTAGCTTCCCAGATACCGGCCGGGGAATTTTTTTGAGTTTGAGCTATCCACTTCTGCGTTTCTAAATCCTGTACTTCAGGCAATTTCTGAGTCTTAATCTCTGGAGCGACTGCCGGTTTTTTCGTGCTCCTTACCGTAACTTCTTTAGATGATTTGACACCGGCTGCAGTGCTGTAGGTGGAAACAGGCTCCACGGACTTGCGATAGTCGGGTGCGAAGGGAGCCACTGCAACCGGATCGGGAGCGATCTTTATGGGTGCTGGTTTTTTGTGGCTGAGATGGTTGTCGGCCGCAGCAGCCCCTGGGGCGCCAGGCGTCCACTTCATTATCAAAGCGCCCTGGCGAGCATGAAATGCCAAACTTCGAAATGCCTTGGCGTCGTATGCACCGATTGAAATGCGCATTGTCGGCGGTTGGCTGCTGAATTGTCCGATGCGAATTTCTTGAATGCCGTTTTGTCTCCAAGCGTCGGGAGCTAGATTTTCCGGCTTCAGTAAGTGGGTAGGCAGCTGATAAGACACGCCTTCGAAATCGGCTACGAAAAGCGTCTTCCCGTCCGGTCCCGGCAGGTATTGAATCTGTGGCGCCGGCAGCGGATTTTTCGAGTTGGTAGTGATTGTGATCGAACCGTGAGCCAAATCCGGCGACACTGAAACTACTTTGTCAGCAGTCGAAAAAGATTGACCGTAACTGTTCGGACAAGCAATGGTCAGTAAGGAGGAGAGAGTGAGGAAACAGGCATGACTACCAGTTTTCCAAGACATGAAACCACCTTAACTTAAACCGCCAGGACATGATAACACGCGTCAAGCAGTAAGTGATTCTGGTTCTATAGTCATAAGCTTGATATGAAACTGAATGTCTATATTCGCTTGATATCGTCATGCCACCACAGGTGAGGCACAAATAAAATTGAGCTTTCCTCATGTGGGCTGGCGTTTGCCGTTAACCTGTTAAATTTGATTTCCGTAGTTTCTAGTGCAATCGCTTTATAACTCACCCCCAGCGATTTGCCAGTCAGGATGCGAATCTCACCAACACGATCCGTTGCCAAGATTGCGTCTTTCAGAATCTGCAAACTGACCAAATCTGTTCGACCGGCTCCTCGGTTCGACTGATAAATCAAGCGGTTCAGTGTTTTTCTACAAACAAATCAGCTTCTAAGGGAGTTTTCCAAAATGGATGTCAACCTGCTCGCGGTCCTAGGATGTGGCGCAGCGGCAATTCTTTATGTGATTGTCGTTGGAAGTTACGTGCTCGGTCTCAGCCCCGGTAACGAAAGAATGCAGGAGATTGCTGCTGCAATCGAGCAGGGTGCAAATGCGTTCATGAAACGCCAGTACACCTCAGTGGCGCTGGTCGGAGTCGGTCTCTTTATCATCATCGGCTCACTGCTTCCGAAAGATGGTTGGGTGACCGCAGCCGGTTTTGCGGTTGGAGCGACATTGAGTTCGCTTGCCGGTATCTTCGGAATGAAGGTCTCTGTTAAAGCGAACGTGCGTACTGCCGAAGCGGCCCGTGGCGGTTTGGCAAAAGCGTTGGACGTTGCCTTCAAAGGTGGTTCGGTTACCGGACTTCTCGTAGTCGGTCTCGGTCTCATCGGTGTTGCCGGTTTCTACATGGCGACCAAAAACGTAAATGCCCTGGTCGGACTCGGATTCGGCGCCAGTTTGGTTTCGGTATTCGCCCGTCTTGGCGGTGGCATCTACACCAAAGCTGCCGACGTCGGCGCTGACTTGGTCGGTAAGGTCGAAGCTGGAATTCCTGAAGATGACCCGCGTAACCCCGCAGTTATCGCCGATAACGTAGGCGACAACGTCGGTGACTGCGCCGGTATGGCCGCTGACCTTTTTGAAACTTACGCTGTAACAGCAGTAGCCACCATGCTTCTTGCTTCGCAGCAGTTCAAAGAGCAAATCGCAGCAGGCAGAGGCGAAATTCTCTACTACCCGCTCATCCTGGGTGGTGCTTCAATCATTACTTCAATTATTGGATGTTTCTTCGTCCGCCTCGGCAAGAAGAACAACATCATGGGTGCTCTGTACAACGGTCTGGTCTGGTCGGCAATTCTTGCCGGTGTCGCCTTCTGGTTCGTCACCGATAAGTACATGGGCGGCTTGCAATACTCGACGCTCAGTCTCTGGTCGGCAGCTATGGTCGGCTTGGTAGTGACGGGCGCTATCGTTGTTATCACTGAGTATTACACCTCCACTTCTTTTGGTCCGGTTAGATACATTGCTAAAGCTTCTGAGACTGGAAGCGCGACGAACATCATTGCCGGTCTTGCAGTTTCACTCAAATCGACTGCATTCCCTGTAATCGCTATCGTTGTAGGTATAGTCGTTTCCTTTGCTCTGTGCGGTGTGTTTGGAGTCGCGTTGGCAGCCATGTCAATGCTCTCAATGGCAGGCATCATCGTCGCCATCGACTCGTACGGACCGATCACCGATAACGCCGGTGGTATTGCAGAAATGGCCGAACTTCCTAAAGAAGTTCGCGAAATCACAGATCCGCTTGATGCCGTGGGTAATACCACTAAGGCTGTAACCAAAGGCTATGCAATTGGTTCTGCAGGTCTTGCCGCTCTGGTCCTTTTCAGCTCGTATACCGAAGAATTGAATATGGCGTTGCAGAACGCAGCAGTCGCTGCCGGCAAGACTGCCGCAGAAGCAAACGTAATTGCTTTTGATTTGTCCAACCCTTATGTAATCTCCGGATTGTTCATCGGTGGTTTGATTCCGTTCTTGTTTGCTGCAATGGCTATGGAAGCTGTTGGTCAGGCCGGCGGCATGGTTGTTACCGAAGTGCGTCGACAATTCAAAGAGCGTCCAGGCATCATGGATGGTACCGCCAAACCGGATTATGCTGCTTGCGTAGACATCGTCACCAAAGAAGCGATCCGTCAAATGATCGTGCCGTCGCTCCTGCCGGTTCTCACTCCTGTTCTGATTGCAATTTTGGGCGCTACTTTCTTGAACGATGCTTTGCCCGGTGAATACGCCGCCGCAAAACTTCTCGGTGGAGTACTCGTAGGCAGTATCGTTACTGGTCTCTTCGTCGCTATCTCGATGACCTCGGGCGGCGGCGCTTGGGATAATGCCAAGAAATACATTGAAGAAGGCAACCACGGCGGCAAAGGTTCTGAAGCTCACAAAGCTGCAGTAACCGGCGACACAGTCGGCGATCCTTACAAAGATACCGCCGGCCCAGCCATCAACCCGATGATCAAAATCTTGAACATCGTTGCTCTCCTCATGGTGGCATTCCTCGTTCAGTAACGGCTAAATGAGCCAAATCCGCATCGCCAACAAACAGGATGAACCGCACATTCGTGCGCTCGCAAAGGATGCCCTGGCGAGCATATCGAAAGAGCTGGACCTGGATGGGAGCGATGCGGATTTAAAAAATTTGGAGTGGAGCTATTTCGGACACGACGGGGTTTTCTTCGTCTTAGAGGTGAACGGCAAAATTGCAGGGTTTGCAGGAGCCGCGAAGCTATCCGAAGATGCAATCGAAATAAAACGCTTGTTTGTGCAGCCGGATTCGTCACAGGCAGTCCAGGGCTTGTTCGATATGCTCATCGATTTCGCTCGCAAAATGGATTACAGACAAGTGGAATGCGCCCAAAGTGCAGCCGAGTTTGCTCCAGCCTCGCTGCTCTCCTCTCAGCGATTTGAGAATCGTGGCGGGCGCCTGACATCCAACATATAGAGTTGTAGAAGTTAATGCGTTAGCGCTTTAGCTTCTATCCGGCTGCATTATTTTTTGCCGAATGGAAGTCAAGTGAGCATCTCACATTCTTAGTGCGTGCTGGAAGTTAAAGCGATAACGCTTCAACTTCCGGCCCCTTTAAGCCGGCGCCCAGGTCTGGACTTCAGGTTTTTGGGGGTGGAACTTCTGGCCCTGTAGGCGGTCATTTCCTGACAACCACTGGTTTCTTAGCGCTGTTTAAGCTAATTGTGCCTGTGGAATGAACCATATGAAGGTAGTTGTCCGGAAGCTTCGAAAACGAAGCGGGAGCGACTTATGGAGAAGATTTCTCTGAAGACCATTTGGATGGCCGTCATGGTTGGCTTGCTGATTGCTACGGCTCCCAGTTGGATGTTTGATCCCAAACATCAGACTTCCAACTACGATGCTCCCTGGATTTATCCGGGTTGCGTTCAGCACTAAAGGATTTTGTTCAATCTAAATTTCTTGGCTTGAGGAAGCTGTATTCAGCATCCTCAAGCATTTTGCTAATAGGGGTCGGTTCGTCCGGAAATTCTACAAGCTGGCGTAAGGGAAGCTGCCACCAGGAGACGTCGTGCCACTTTTGGAATTTGTAGCCGATATTCTTATACAAGCCGGTTTGTATGAAGCCCATCGACCTGTGCAGTGCTTCGCTGCCGGCATTGGGCATTGTGATGCCGGCGAAAGCGTTGCAGAAGCCCTGCTTCTTCAAGAGCGGCAATAGCACACTGTATAGAGCTTTTCCCTTGCCAGTGCCGTGAAAACCTTCTTTCACATACACGGAGACATTCGCCGAAAATCGGTAAGCTGCTCGCTCCATATGTTGTCCTGCGTACGCATAGGCGACAGTTTGCCCTTCCTCTTCGAAGATAAGGTACGGGAATCTGGTCAAGGTTTTGTCGATACGGTTGCGAATCTCCTCCAGCTCTGGTGGCTGAATCTCAAACGTGGACGGTGATTTGAGGCAGTAAGGTGCATAGATGTCCAGTATGCTTTGGGCATCATTACTGGTGGCTAATCTTATGTATGCGTTCGATTGTTTTACTGCCGTCATAAGCAAATCGCCTCTTTTGTTGACGCTTTTACCAATCCTGTGCCACCATTCGAAACAGGCAGCAAACCAGTGAGTTGATAGAATTTGAACATCTCATGATTATGTTTCCGCCAATAGTCTACAAGATTGGAAATGTCATCAAGTATTCGATGATGGTCTTGTGCACTGCATTTGTCCTGGCGGCAACCATCTTTGGAGCGCTTGTTTGCTGGGATTTACGTGAGATTCCTGACCTCGCGTACCTGGAACATTATCATCACGGTTCACCAATCGAAATTTACGATCGCAACGATAAGCTGGTGTTGACGGTCAACCCCGGCGTCAAACATCGTGTTGTTCCATTGAGTCAAGTATCCAGTCAAATGACTCAGGCGGTTGTGGCTGTTGAAGATCGGCAATTCTTCGAGCATGCCGGAGTCAGTTTTATTGGCGTCACTCGTGCGATGTTGGCCAATATACGCGCAGGCAGAATGGTCGAAGGCGGTTCAACCATTACACAGCAACTAGTGAAAAATCTCTTTCACGAAGGTGAGAAGCGAACTTTAATCCGCAAACTTTCGGAAACTGCGCTGGCATTCATGATTGAGTGTCGCTATAGCAAATGGCAGATCCTGCAGGCTTACCTGAACGAAATCTATTTCGGTAACGGAGCCTGGGGGGTAGAACAGGCTGCGATGACATATTTCGGCAAGCATGCATCGGCTCTTTCACTCCCGGAAGCGGCATTCATTGCCGGATTGATCAAGAGTCCGTCGATTCTCGGAAATCCCGACAACAGAGTTGACGCGCTCAAACGGCAGAAACAAGTGCTTGGAATGATGGCGGATAATGGTTACATTTCTCCTGGTCAATACGAATATGCAATGATGACACCGCTTCGCTTTGGCGGACGTGGCACCGCAGATGATACTGCTCCCTTCGACAAATATCCATATTTCATATCCTACGTTCTAGAGACGGTAAAAAAACTATTGCCGGATGAAGGTGATACGACCCGCATTGGACGTGGAGTTCGCGTCTACACGACACTCGATCAAGATGCTCAGAAACTTGCCGAATCAACTATTCAAAAAGGAATTGATCGAGCTCCGAGAGGAATCGATGAAGGTGCCATCGTTGCATGTTCGGTTTCCAACGGAGCTGTTCGTGCTCTAGTCGGTGGTGCCGGAGACTTCTGGAAAAGCCAGTGGAATTGCGCTACCAACCCACATACCGCAGGATCTTCGTTTAAACCATTTGTCTATCTGGCTGCCTTCATCAATGGTGCTCTCGACAGTGAGAGTTTCCTCGATGACACAAAATTGGAAGTCCCACAAATTGGTGGCACCACTTACATGCCAAAAAACTATGATGGAAAGTTTCTCGGCAAAGTGACTGTCAGACAGGCTCTCTATCAGTCACGCAACGTCTGTGCAGTAAAGGTTGCTCGACAAATCGGAATGCAACCGATCATTATGGCGGCTCAGGATGCAGGCATCAGATCGCAGCTGCCTCCAAATCTTTCGTTGGCACTAGGTAGTTGCGCCGTTACACCCTTGGAAATGGCTGGCGCCTATGGCACATTTGCGCGCGGTGGCGTCGCCGTAGAACCTTGGATGGTGCGGATGATAACTTCACTGGATGGTCGAACAATCCTGCATAAATACGACCCCTATCTTCATCGCGTTTTTGATCCTGCATGCGTACTCGAACTGAATTCTATCTTGGAAGATGTCGTCACTAAAGGCACCGGAGTTGCAGCCAAGTTGAAGGATCGCACAGTGGCGGGGAAAACTGGTACTTCGGATAATTCAACCGACCTCTGGTTCGTCGGTTTCACAAACGACATGGTCACTGCTGTTTGGGCTGGAAATAAGAATCACACGATGGCAATCGGCAAGAAAGTAACCGGTGGAACGGTTGCTGCCGGCATTTTTCATGACTTCAATCAAAGCTATTACAAAGTGCATAAAGTGCCGCCCGGAGAAGTGGTGGCAAAGTCAGCAAGCAAGACAAGTTATGAGGTAACCGCACCAGTTAAGGCGGTAAGAAAAGCTCCGCCGCGAGCGTCCCAACAACAGAGGCAATGGGCACCTGGTGTACCACAACCGTTGCAACCAACCCAGCAAGAAGCCGCTCCTCAACTTAAAGCTTTGCCGCTTCCTCAATTGCAACCTGAGTCTGGAGCCTCGTCAGCTCCTACATCTGCTCCTGCTTCCACTCATTCTCCATCTGCCGCGCCCGCTGCGTCGCGAAAAGCCGAGCCTGTCCAGACGGACGAGCAGGGAGGCTTGCGTGCTACAGCCGGAGCTCTGGCATTACCTGTAGTGGCACGACCAAAGCGCCCCGTTCAACCAAGGCCGGCACGCAACAAAAATCGACGCGCCTATCAGACTACGCATTCAGGTGTGCGCCGCCCCGGGCAGCCGGTTTCTCATCCGGCAGGTGGTGTTGTCGTTCGCTCTGAGCGGGGCTTGAGAGAGTTTCACTGGCGGTAAACTACTTGCTTCATACGTGAAGTTTTCCCCCAGTCCTGAGAATTTCCCTCTGGAAACTTCAGGCGTTGTCATATAATCTGCCTCTGCATATATAAGGACCGTGAACCAAAATGGAAAATAAGAAGGGCAGAAGCTCGGCTGGTGGCAAGCGCACAGGCTCAGGCGGTGCGTATGGGAAGAAGCCGGGAGGCAGTGGCGGCAAACCTCAAGGTCGCTTCGGCAAGCCATCAGGCGGCGGTAAAGCCGGCGCCGGCAAATCCTTCGGTGGTAAGCCCAGAGCTGGCGGCAAACCAAAATTCCGGTCTGAAGGCAGCAGCCACGGTGAGTCCGAAGGGGGCAGCTACAAACGCACCAGTTCCGACCGCACTCGAAAGTTTGATGGAGAAGGTGGCGATAAAAAACCTTATGGTCGCACAGGCGGCAAATTCGGTAGTTCTACTGCCGGAAAGAAACCTTACGGACGCTCGTCTGAAGGCAGCGGCGAAGGACGCCCGGCTCGCGGACGTTCATCCGAAGGCGGCTACGAAGGACGCCCGGCTCGCGGACGTTCATCCGAAGGCGGCTACGAAGGACGCCCGGCTCGCGGACGTTCATCTGAAGGCGGCTACGAAGGACGCCCGGCCCGAGGACGTTCATCCGAAGGCGGCTATGAAGAGCGCCCCGCTCGTGCACGTTCAGCGGAAGGCGGCTATGAAGGTTCTGGCTCCAAACCACGCTCCGGATACGAAGAACGTAAATCTCGCGAAGGCGGCTACCAAGGCAGATCCGGTGCTGCCGGCGGTGATAGATATGGTCGCAGAGAAGGTGGATTCGATGGCGAACGCGCACCGCGCACACGCGTCAGTCGCGACGATCGAGGCGAAAGAGGCGACAGAGAAAATAGCGATCCGAATCTCGTTTTTCTCAAGATGAACATCAGCAAAGACCTTGTTCAGCGGGCGAAAGACCTGGCTGCGGACAATGAAATGAGTTTGACTGATTTCTTGCCGAAACTCTTTGAAGTTGCGGTAAATGCTTTGGAAAGAGCGGCTTATCGCAAACGTACATATGTCACCGAAGCACCTTCCCAAAACAGAAAGTCGATCAAGACCTGGCGTCCAAAAGAAGAATAGGGGCGTATTGAGTTGTAATCTGTCGCCTACAACATTTTTGTGAATGGCGAAAAAAATGCGTAGTACATTGCTGCGGAGCCCAGTGCTGCGCCGGGAATGGTGATGAACCAAGCGATCAGCATTTCTCGGGCTACCAGCCAGTGTACGCCCTTTTTTCTTTCTGCTGTTCCCACTCCCATTACCGAAGAGGTAATCACTTGAGAGGCGGATACAGGACCACCGGTTGTTGACGCATAGACAAGAACCGCAGCAGCAGCAGCTTGAGTTACGAAGCCATGAACCGGTCGCAAGCGAAAAATATCCGTGCCTACCTTTCGCACTATGCGCGGTGCGAGTGAAGCGATTCCCAGAATCATTGCGGAGGCAGTAAGTATGCGGACCCAGAGTGGAACAGTTGTGACCTGCATGCCAAAAGAGTTGAGTGAAAGCAACGCTACGCCCATCACCTTTTGCGTGTCATTGGCACCGTGACCGAATGCCACTAGAGATAAAGCTGGAATCTGCGCTAATTTCAGCCATTTGTTTACTCGTGTTGATGCTTTCAACAAGAGCAGCATTGTCAGTTTGAATGTGAGATAGCCGGCTATAAATCCCACCACGGGCGAAAGAAAGAGACTGACTATTACTTTTGCAAGTCCGGTCGCATCTACAAGATGCCGATATTCACCCCAGATAATTAGCTTCGTCCCGCCACCTGCGGCTATCACCGCACCTAAAAGTCCGCCGACAAGAGCGTGAGTAGAACTGGATGGAAAGCCGAGTTGCTTGGTCAAATAGTTCCAGCTTATTGCCGCCGTCATTGCGCAAGCGAGCCATACCAGAACATCCGGATTGTCCGGAAAGTGTGCAATCGACTTGACCGTACTGGCGACTGCTGAGCCTCCCAGCAGGGCACCGGCAAACTCGAAGATCGAAACCAGTAGAACTGCTTGCTTCGGAGTTAAAGCGCGCGAACCAATTACGGATGCCGAAACTGTACTGCCGTCCTGAAAACCGTTTGAGTAGGAAAAGACAGCCGACAGGAGGATGACCGCTATGAGAATGTATGTGGCATCATGTCCCAATTTCGTGCTTCCCGTGAAGAACCGGTCAACTAGCTGATTTTAACGATGACATGTTGCAGCTTCGCTCCCACCCTATCGATATGCTCTGCCGCCACAACGAAGCTTCTATAGACTTCAACCGTGCGCATGATGCGCTTTAGGTCGTTTATTGAGAAAAGCTCCCGCATCGCCTGACGATAGACTTTAGACAATCGATTTTCGGATTTACGCGCCAATGATGCTTGAACCTCAGCTTCGGCAAGGTTTTTGTCTTTCAGGTTAGTGAATGCATTGACCAGGCAGCGCGCACCTTCGACAAGTGTGCGGGCCATCTCCGTCATGTATGCATCTTCCGGATTCACCGTAAAAGCCTCAATCTCGCGAGCCGTTCCTTTTGCAGAATTGATGATCTCGTCAAGGCGTGTTGAAAGATCGTAGATGTCTTCCCGGTCAAATGGCGTGACGAATGACTCCACAAGCCGGCGCTGTAAATCCAACTTGATCTCGTCAGCTTTTGCTTCGAAGTCTCTTACTGTCTGACAGCGTTCGTCAGCACCGGCATTAATCCAGCCTTCCAGTGCTTCCAACCCATGAAGCGTCATCGTTGCTTGATCGATGAGTATCTTGTAAAAATCGGTTTGCGGTTCAAAAACCTTACTGAACCAGCTCGGATTCTTATCAGCCATTCTTTAGTGCTCCCCCAATATTCTACCCCTTGGAGGCGCTGAAGAACTCCATGAGAGCGTCTTTTACGGATTGCGAGTTGAGGCTGCTCTGTGCTTTCTGTGCCATGTTCAAGTGCGGGACGATATCTTTGATGTCCTCGGCGGACCAGATGTTTTTACCTTCCAATCGATTGAGACGCTCAGCCAGCGGTTTCAGGTTGAGCCGTGCTTGTGGCTTACGCACAACCGTCTCGACCCAGGTTTCATACCGATAATAGAAGTCGTGACGCTCTCCGTCGGTGACAAGAATTCTCGAAGAGCTGGTGGCATTGTGCACCGCAAACTGATGGCAGGCTGAATGGGTCCAGGGGGCACCGTCTACTTTTGGACGGCCCGCAACCCATTCTTTGCCGTTGGGCGTTTGGACGACGCTGAAGTCCAGGTCCGGATACTCGTCTATCCTGATAGAGCCGCTGTGAATGGCCTCCTCGCTCCACTCCAATAGCAAGTCTTCGTCTTTCCAGTACTGTTCCAAAAAGTGTACGCGCTGAAATAAATTTGAAAAACGTGGCAGCAATTCTTCGTAGAGGATGGCTGTTACTTCGTCGTAAGGACGTCGGAATACTCCTCTATTGAGCGGCGACTTATCGGGTTGCGCCCATGCTTGCAGCACGAATGAGACGTGAGCCGCTTCTCGATTTTTGTAGGTGCCGAAGTCTCCGGCTGTGGCTATGTCGAGCAAAAACTCCTTCTCCGCCCATGCTTCTTCAGGGTTAAGCAGCGCGAAAATACCGACCAGTCCGTCTTCATCGTAATGGTTGTTGGATACGGCTTCAGCTTTCGATGTAACCAAATCGGCATCCGGTGAGGATAGAAAGTTGAAAACAATTTCAGCGGAGAGGTCGGCTTTTAACTCTTCCGGACAGCCGCTTGCCGGCCAATGGCTGAGTGTGACTAGCGTTGACTCAATAGGCAGAGAATCGACAATGATATTGGGAGTGGCTCCCAGGCGGTTATATGGCAGGTATTGCAGGCTTTGCATGGGCTAATTCTAGGGGTTTTGTAATAAGTAAGATGACTATTTGTAATTGCGAACAAATACGAAAGTTTCTCCTGCACTGCTCTCAAGGCTAGAAAACATGCACTTTTTCAAACATGGTCTTTTCCCTTAATAAGTAAAAATGTTGAGAAATCTAAGTTTCAAGGCACTACAGGCTTGCGTTCCCCTGACAGCTACTTACAATTACACAACTACGAACGCACAACTCTCCTCAGCCATTACTAACTCATGGGGTCTCAACTGGTAATGAAAGCACTCGTCCTTGATAAACCGGGCACGCCGGACAGCCTGTACGCCACCGAAGTCGATCTGCCGAAACCGGGTCCTGGTGAAGTGCGCGTCCGCGTCCATGCCGCCGGACTCAATCCTATCGATTACAAATTAGCCGCTACCGGCAATCCAGAATGGAAGTATCCACAAATCCTCGGACTGGATGTCGCCGGTGTGGTCGACGCCCTCGGTCCGGACGTCGATGAATGGATGGAAGGCGACCAAGTTTACTTCCACGGCGATTTTTCTCGCCGCGGCGGTTTCGGTCAATACGCCATCGCCAAGTCCAGAGCCCTCGCCTGGATGCCTGAAGGTCTCTCTTTCATCGAAGCTGCAGCACTGCCTTGCGCAGGTTTCACCGCCTACCAAGCTCTGCACAGAAAGCTCAAAGTTCAATCTGGAAAAACTATCCTCATCCACGGCGGCGCCGGCGGTGTGGGTGGTTTCTCCGTCCAGCTGGCTCGTCTTGCCGGTTTGAAGATCATCGCCACTTGCTCACGCCACAACGCCAAGTTTGTAAAGGACCTGGGCGCTGAACACGTAATCGACTACCAAGCTGAAAATGTCGGCGACAAAGTGAAACTGATCACCGAAGGAAAAGGCGTCGATTACATCATCGATACCGTTTCTCCGGAAAACGCTACCGCTTCTCTGTCTATGCTTGCGCTCAACGGCTCCATCGCCTGTATCGCAGGTCTGCCTGACTTGTTGGAAGTTGAGCAACAGAAAAAAGCGATCTCTATTCACCAGGTCGACCTCGGTGCTGTCTATCAGTCCGAAGATGAAAGCGCTCTCGACGAACTGGCCAGAATTGGTATCGAATTTGGTGCTCTGGCATCGAAAGGACAGATCAAGCCGATGGTTGAGGAAACCGTTAGTTTGGAAGAAATTCCGGATGCATTGATTCGTCTCTCGATGCGTCACGTACGCGGCAAAATTGTTGCCAACGTTCCGCAAACAGCAAGAGAAACCACCAAGTAAAAGAAAGTTGCTGCTCGGATGGAAGCGAAAGCCTTCTGTTCGAAACGGTCAAAGTCCGAAAGCCTCGGCTCTCAGCCGGGGCTTTCTGCTTGATGACTAAAAGTTAACAAACCGTCGCCAGGCTGTTGTCCCGAAAGTCCAGCCAGCTGACCTTTTCCTGATCAGTGCGTCCGGCATCCCAGTGAGGGCCTCATTCCTTAATTGCCTTCCCTTGGCAATGGAATGCAACATAGAGGACAATGCGGCTTTCGGAAGCATTTCGCGTGGACGCCTGGAGGAAACTAAGGTGCCTGATAGATTTGACGGCGAATATACTGAGCAGCACTCCACTGACATTGAGTCTTTGGAAATGGCTTTTCGCTTCGCGACCACGGCTTTGCCGCCTGAAAAGAAAACCGGTCTTGCTTACACGATAAGCATGTGGTCCAGACCATTTGTTCTGGCTCACCGCATTCCTGTGTTCAAACGTGTGTGGTTGTATGTCGCCATGATGGCTGTTTACGCCTTTGCGGTCGACTGGATTGCCGACCGTGTTATCACTACGCACCTCTTCAAAGAATTCGGCTCCGTCTCTTCAATGGGTATCATTCTCGGTTTGCTACTGGTTTTTCGAACCAACTCAGCCTATGAAAGATGGTGGGAAGGTCGAAAACTCTGGGGACAGCTGGTCAACGACTCTCGCAACATCTGCTTGAAGATTCGCGCGCTTGATACTATTCGTCCCTCAGAGAAGGTTCGTTTCGGCGAACTGATCATCTCTTTTTCCTATGCGCTGAAACACCATCTTCGCGATACCATTCCCAGCCGCCCATTGCCTGGTGTAGGTCCGCTCAGTGATTCTGAAGTACGAAATATCCCATTGCATGTTGCCGCCAAAATTTACGACCTGCTTTTGCAATGGCGTCGAGACGGGCATGTAGACACGATTATGTCCATGCAACTGGACGGACATGCGCTTCAATTGATGAACATACAGGGCTCCTGCGAGCGCATCAAGAACAGCCCAATTGCCATTTCATATCGCGCTTTCATGCGTCAAGGTATCGCGCTCAATTTGCTGGCTATGCCTTGGTATTTGTCTCAGGAATTCTCCATCTGGTGGCTTCTGCCCCTGATCATGATCAGTACTTACTTCTTGATCGGCATCGAACTGATTGCAGAAGACGTCGAAGATCCATTCGGCTACGATGGCGATGACCTGCCTCTGGATAATATCTGCGCCGGCATCAAAGACACGGTCAGTCAAATTCTCAAAGTTAGAGACGATCGCAAATTCACTCGCTCGATGGAAATGCCGCGCTTCGACATACTCAAATCGGACGGACCTGTTAATCCGAAGAGCTCAGGCACCAGCATGAAAGCCATGGATCCGGTGAAGAATCCGGATTCCAAATAAGATGGAATTTGCCTATTCTTCTTCCTTCTTCTTTTCAGGATCGACTTCCTCGACGATGAGTTTCGGTGTATTGGCACCCATCTGCGCTTTGAGCGCCATCAACTCAACGTCGACATCCATTTGTTTTTCGGCGTTCTTGAACTTGTCTTCCTGAGCCATCTCAGTTAGAGCTTCTCCGCGTGCTTCCTTCATGCGAATTTTTTCTTCGATCGCGTCCATGCCTTTTCCTGATGCGTTCGACATCATGTCTTGGGCATTTGCCACTGCGTCTCCCGCTTTGGCGCGCGCCACCAGACTTTTCTGTTTGACGCGATACTCTCTGAGTTTCTCTTCTATTTCCGCATAGCGCTCTTTGAGAGCATCTTTTGCCGTCTTTGCTTCGTCCATTTGTGCTTGCAGCGCCTTGCCGTTGGCTTCCAGTTCGATTTTCTTGGAAAGACACTGTTTCGCTATCTCGTCATTGTCTTGAGACACCGCAACGGCAGCACGTTTCACCCATTGCTCAAGGTCTTGCTGGTTTTTTTCTTGTTGCTTTTGCAGCATCTTCTCGCGGGTAATCGCTTCGGTGGTCGCTTCCTTGAGCTGCTTCAGCAGATTCTCCAGCTCTGTTTCTCCCATCTGGGCAAGAATTTCAGGCGTTTCTAGCTTGGACACACCCTTGTCCAGCATCCCCTTCATTACATTCTTGAGTCGGTCAAACATCGCCTTCTCCTTTAAGTACTAGCTAGTCTATGCCCAGGAATTCCCGAATGAGACCGTGAAAGTGATGAACCCCGCCCTCGTGTTTTGGCGAGTAGCGCCCGCTGTCGTAAAACCGCGAAGACATGCCGCGCTGGACCTTTTCAACGATGATGGGCAACGGGGACGAGATCAACCAGGGCACGGACCCTCAGGTGGTCGATCAGGGCAGCGACTGCGAAGGGATGGTGATCAGCCTCGGAGATGAGA
>DTSE01000067.1 GCA_012965515.1 Candidatus Melainabacteria bacterium
CCCCAGAGCATCAGTCCAATTGTGAGCGCTGGTGCGGCGACTAGCACTATTGGAACAAAGGTCTTTTCGACCTTTTGAGCAAATTTTTGGCTGGCGCCTTTCTGAGCTTCTGCTTCAGAAACGAGGTCAACGATTTTCGCAAGCATTGATTCGGATGAGAGTTTCGTTACTTCGATTTCGAGTGCGCTGTCAGTGTTGATTGTGCCTGCGAAAACGTCATCACCAGCTTGTTTTGCGACTGGCACGGATTCGCCTGTAATTGTGGCTTGATCGAGAGACGACTTGCCTGATCTGATGGTGCCGTCGAGCGGAACTCGGTCGCCGGGGCGCACGATGACAATGTCTCCACGCATTACTTCCGCGACTGGTGTTTCCACTATGTCGTTACCCTTTTTAACGAGGGCGTTTTGTGGACGTAGTTTGCTCAGCTCGTCGAGCGCGTTTCTGGCTTTGTCCATCGCGCGGTGTTCGAGGGCATGCCCCATGCTGAAAAGGAAAAGTAAGAATGCTCCTTCGAAGAATGCTCCAGTGAAACCTGCGCCAACAGCCGCAAGAACCATCAAGGTTTCAATGCTAAAAACACCCTGTCTGACTGAGCTGAGGGCGCCCTTGAATGGAAAGAAGCCAGAGCAAACCATCGCCAGAAACATGAGAGTTTCGCCAATGATGTCCGATGGATTGACCAAATGCTGCCAGCCGAATCCTGCCACCAACAGCACGCCGCCGGCGATTGTCAGCGGCATCTGGATCTTAGGAGCCAATCCACTACTGCCGTGCGCGTGGAATGAGCAAGCATGACCTTTTTCCGGCTCTTCCAATTCGTAGCCGAGTAGTTCTATGCGCTTGTTAATCTGCTTAGGGCGCGTCAATTCGCGATCGTACTCAACGACCAATCTTTCGGCTGCGTATCCAACGTTCGCTGATAGAATGCCGGGCATACGGTGTAAGGAGTGTTCGATTACGTATCCGCACTGCGCGGATTCCATGTTGCGTACGAACCAGGTGTGCTGCAGATAGCGCTTGCTGACAGCGGTACCGATAGAATTGATAGCCTCGCGCAGTTTCTCAAGTGAAACTTTGTCCGGCGAGTAGTGGATACAAATTTCTGGAAATTCGCCGTCTTTGCGCACGTGTACGTCGGAAACTCCGATGAACATTTCTAACTCTTTTTCAAGCTGCTCGAATCTGCCACGTTCATCTTCCTCGCCTGGAATCACGGCATCCAGTTCCATCTGGCAAGCGGAGCCGCCGGATTCAGCAGCTCTCGTAGTCATTGGCGCTTCGCGTCTGCGCTTGTCGTAATCTACCTTTTCGTGGTGATGGTCGTGATCGTGTCCGTGGTCATGTCCACATCCACCGTGTCCGTGTCCGTGGTCGTGGTCATGGTCATGCCCATGCCCATGTTCGTGTCCGTGCGAGCAGCCGGGACCGTGGACGTGTTTCTCTTCCTTCTTGTGCTCGTGCCCGTGTTCGTGATCATGACCGTGCGAGCAGCCAGGACCGTGCACGTGTTTCTCTTCCTTCTTGTGCTCGTGCCCGTGTTCGTGATCATGACCGTGCGAGCAGCCGGGACCGTGGACGTGTTTCTCTTCCTTCTGGTGCTCGTGTTCATGCTCATGCTCATGATTGCAGCCGGGGCCGTGTTTATGCTCGCCGTGGTCGTGCGAAGGCTCCCTCTTTTGTGGTGATGAGCCTTTGTCTTCTTTCTTAGCCATAAATTGCCGAGCTACTTCCTTTTGCAGATTACATCAAATGCTTTGAACATCAACGGAGCTTCGTTGGTAACGAGGAGGTGTAAGCATCTCCTCAAGAGTATTAGTGTTTATGTCCGCCCTTACCGGTATTAGACTGCTGTACTTGCGGTTGATGGTCGTCATCATCTTCATCATCGTCGTCGTGATGGTCTTCTTCCGGTATAGGCTGCGTGAATTTCTCACCGTTTACTTCCAAGGTGAAACTCTGGCAACCCGCAGGTACTGTGAATTCCATGACGGCGGGCAAACGAGTTTCATATCTCTTCAACACATTACCTTTGTCGTCATAGATAACGCCGCCTGATGCGACGGTCATTGTTTCGTCAACGAGAACCGCGACCAACTCTGCCATCTCTTCCATCTTATCGGCAATGCGATGGCACCAGAGGTGTCCGATACCGGGGTATTCTTGGTGACAGATCTCTTCCATTTGTTCTTCGTCAATCTGCTCACCGACGCCAACTAGCACGAAGTTGATCTTCGGCAAGCGACCTGCTTCGATTTCTTTAGCCACTTGTGCCGAATACGCCTTGATGTCGTCGGGGTCATAGATCTGGCTGTCAGTGATGATAACTGCCAGGCCGCGCTTGATGTGCTTGTCGCTGTGATTTTTGATGTGAGCCACGTAGTCACGTAAAACCGGCAGCATGACTGTGCCTTTTCCGTAGAACTTGGGTCCGGGAAACTTGTACTCTTTGGCTTGAACACCGGTCAGATCACCGACTACTTCAAGTTCTGAGCCGTCTCCGGTTGCCCAGTAGGCAACTCGCAGCACGCCGTCTTTGTCTTTGGTTGCCAGATATTCCAGCATCCATCGCATTTGCGGCTCGACCTGGTTGCGCACGCCACCCAATTTTGCGAGCACGCCGCGCGGTCCGTACTCATCTTCCATGCTGGCTGAACCGTCCATGTAAAGCGCGACATCGAGACCCTCGATGGTTGGATCATGCAGCAAGGTGGCGAGAATTTTGCCGCCTTTGTTGTGTACATCGGAAAATGGTTTGACGATAGTTTCGTGTTTGTGACTCATTTTGTCCTTCTTTGCGGCGGTTCGATTTCTTACCGCTGCTAAATTTGTTAGTTTTGAAACCTGTTTATTCCGCGTTCTTGGCGCTTCAGAAGGGCGGCAGAAGCCGCCCTACAAGTTTTCATTCGTCCCAAGACGCTGATGCGACTTGGTGATTGTCTAAGGGCGCATTGCATGCGCCCCTACGCTTCGCTTGATTAGTGGTGGTCATCGTCGTCATCTTCGTCAGGAAGCGGCTGCGTGAATTTTTGTCCGTTGACTTCCAGCGTGAAACTGTGAGCGCCTTCCGGAACTTTGAATTCGAGAACGGCTGGCAGACGCGATTCATAGCGAGCGAGAACGCGACCTTTGTCATCGGTGATAGTGCCGCCGGATGCGACTGTCATGCTTTCGTCGACGAGAACTGCGACCAGCTCTGCCACTTGGTTGACTTCTTCGGCGATGCGGTGGCACCAGAGGTGACCGAAACCTTCGTATTCTTCGTGGCAAATATCTTCCATTTGCTCTTCGTCAACGCCCTTGCCGACGCCGACAAGTATGAAGTTCATTTTCGGCAGCTTGCCTTTTTTCATCAGTTTTACGAGATACTCGCAGTATGTCTTCACTTCATGCGCATCGTGAATAACGCCGTCGGTGATGAAGACAGCACATCCGCGACGAGCTCCTTGCTGCATCTGCTCTTCCAAGTATTCAACATAGTCTTCAATCGCCGGTTTCAAATTCGTTTGATTGCCGAATTTTTTCGGTCCGGGGAATTTGTAATTGTGAACATCTTTGCCTTGCAGTTCGCCGATTACTTCAATAGAGCCTGCGGTACCGGTTGCCCAATATGCGACTCGTAAGAAACCATTGCGATCTTTGGTGGCGAGATATTCGAGAATCCAGCGTGCTTGCGGCTCTACGATGTTGTCTGTGACTACTGTTTTTTTGCCGAACAGCCAGTCGAGAAAACTTTCCGACTGACGTTTGTTCTCGTATTCATCGCTCATGCTGCCAGAACCATCGAGGTAAAGGGCCATGTCCATACCTTCGACAGTCGGATCATGCAACAGAGTCGCTCTCACTTCTCCGTGTTCGAAGTGAATGTCGGAGAATGGTTCTACTGGTCTTTCATGAACTTTAGTCATCGGCTGTTTTACCTGTTGGTTGTGGTTGGTTGATGGAAACGGGCTTCCTTTAAGGGTCTTGGTTTACTGGAAATCTTTCATCCAATCTTTGTTTTGCGATTCGTTTTGCGGTGAACTTTCTTTTTTCTTCTCTTTCTTATCTGTTTTTGCTTCCGGTTTGATATTCTCTCTGCCCACTGGTTGACCATCAAAATCGCTCATCCAGTCAGGTTTAGCATTTAATTTCGTTTCTTGTTTTTCAGGCTTTTTTGCCGGTTTGGCCTGACGTGAATTTGCAAGTCCCGACATGGTGGTCAGGCGCGTTTCTCCGGCTCCGCCAGAGCGATGCTTGGTGATGAAGTCCTGCATCCAATCCGCTTTCTTGACGGCCGGGGCATTGCCCATTTGGGCGGGAAACGTCTGACCGGCTGGGATTCGAGCTGGTTGCGGCGGGGCGGATTTGGCGCGCGAGCCCTGAGCGCGTGCTTCGGGTGAAACAGGGCGCACACGCGAACGCAATGCTTTCAAACGCGTGGAGGGAAAGCCCGGCAGGTGCTTGATGGTCGATTCGGCGATTTCTATAAAGTCATTGATTGTGCCTTGGGGCGGCAAGGTGGTTTTATCCTTGATTAAGTGTCCGAGCGCGTAGGAGAGCATTTTAGGAATGCCTGTGTTTGCGCCCGGCAAGCGCGTAGCGATATTTCCTTTGATTTGATAGCCGTTTGTCTCGAGCTGCTGTTCCAGCCAGGCGCGGTTGGGAACGGGCAATGTCATATTGCGCAGCGGATGATTGACCTTTTCCTTTTCGAGGTCTTCTTTGAGTGCGGAGAGAATATCGAACAATAGCCCGGAAACGACAATTTCGTTCCAGGGTTCGCCCATGACGACTTCAGCAGGCATAAGCGGATACGCCATCACGAGCCCCTTGCCCTGAGCTATTTCTTCTTCTCTGTCGCCCGGCAAGAGCAAGTTGAAACAGCGCTGCGTCTCACTTCCGACTGATTGGTAGTTGAATGCGAATTTTGCCGAATCAACAAGACCTGCCAGCAAATCCATGCGATTGATGGTCAATTGCCCGTTCAAACCACGGGAGCTTTCGCTCGAGGATGAAGGGAATGGACCGTAAAGAGTGCCGTACA